>NZ_VRTT01000039.1 GCF_008017805.1 Paenibacillus sp. N3.4
GAAAACCAGTTATCCGGTCTTAGCTATCGTTTCCGATAGTTATCCCAGTCTTATAGGCAGGTTACCTACGTGTTACTCACCCGTCCGCCGCTAAGCATTCCCCGAAGGAAATACTCCGCTCGACTTGCATGTATTAGGCACGCCGCCAGCGTTCGTCCTGAGCCAGGATCAAACTCTCCATAATAGTGGACAATTGCTCATCCGTATATCTGAAAGCTTAATTGCTCATTTGCGTTGCTAGCGAGATTTTACAATCTCTTTTTGAACGATTGCTCGTTCGTGCTTACTCACTCGTTGTTCAGTTTTCAAAGATCAATTTCTTTCGTATTTCTTCGCCCTCTGTTTAGCGGCGACTTTTATAATATATCACATTCGATCCATTCAATGCAAGCTTTTTTTATTTTTTCTTTTTTATGCTTGGTTTGCATGGTAGATGGTGGAAGCTTCGAAAGCGTGAACCGTTTTTAGCGGCGAGAGTTAATTTATCATAGAATCATGATGAAAGTCAAGCAATAAAAAAGAATCAGTATAACTACTGATTCTTCGCAGATCGGTTCATTTATATACTCGTGTATTTTAACTCTAATTCTGAGATTTCTTCATCGATGAGAATCGCTACTTCTTTAATCAAGGCTTTCTTAACTAGTTTATTCAGCAATAAAGGAAGCTCTGCTCTCACTTCAACTAACCCAGGATGAAGTTGTAGTTCATCGGAGCTTAAAGGATGCTCGCTTTCTTTAAGTATATGAATAAGCGCTGCACAGCATCGTTCCATTTTGGACATAACAGAAAATTCACACGCAAGAAGAACAAGCTGTACGCGTTGTTTCAACGTCTCTTTACTCATCGTTAGTTCTTCATATAATTTATATACTCCAGGGTTAATGGCCCGGATCTGTCTCCAAACCGTAATCTCAGGATGATAACCGTCTTCAATAATGACAATTCGCGCCCAGTGGTGAAGGGCTTCTAGAATATTATTGTAAGCATCGAGGATATGATCATCTAATATGTATTCCTTACTTTGAAAATATTTGCGTAAAAATAAAGAGAACTCAATTAGCAGCTTGTGCTCTCGCAGATCACCGGGAAACTCAAGTATGCGATGACGAAGGCCTTCCAAATACGTATTCTGATCCAGAAGTATCTCTCCTTTTAGCAGCCATTGAATCATATTCCGATTAACGCCTTGACGAATCCACTGCTCGACAGAAGATGGGTCTAACCACTTTTCTTGTATCCTTGAATCGTCTCTTATATAATTAGCTGTATGATTGTTCAGGCTCAGGTCATTCGTAACTATAAGCAGCAATGTATCAAAACCGTCTGTCAGCGAGGGAAGTTGCTTAGGATTGTCTACCGCCATGACACTAATTACTCTGGGGTCATTCCGGAACTTAAGCAAATACTGCTCTTTATCAATTCCCATGGGTATCAAAAGCTCCTGTCTTCTCTATTGTTTATAACTATTTCTACATCGTGAAGGAGTTTCCTGCTGATTTCTGTGACAAATCATACAAAACATCATGCGAACAATGGGGAGGAATTACAAAGTGCGTTTCAGATCAAGCAAAGTAAATGAATTCCGCTTATGGGGTCTTTCATTAACGATGGGCGGCATGCTGCTCATGATTATTGGACTTGCAGGAATTGTTTTTGATTGGGGCACGGCAGGCCGAGTTATTGCCGTCGTTTTTATGATTTTAGGTATGGTTACTATGATGGTGAGCATGGGCATCTACTTCTGGGCAGGTATGCTCTCAACTTCCGCAACGGTCATCGATTGTCCGGAATGCGGCAGAAGAACTAAGATGTTAGGCAAAACAGACCGCTGTATGTTCTGCAAAACCATTCTAACGGTTGATCCCCAATTCGAACCAACAGCTGAAAATGAAACAGCAGCCGCACTTTTGGCGCAGCATGAGCATAATAGAGAACATGAACATAAGCCTCATTGAGAAAACCTCTATCGAGGTCAAAAAATGAAAAGCCGCAACCCTTTCGGGTGCGGCTTTCGCTTTATTTTGGAATTCATTCAAGATTTCATTTGAGCCAAAGCATCCTGTATCACTTTCCACATGGTCGGCTGTTCAAAACCTCTACGCCACGAAGCAACTCCGGCTAGATCATATTTCTTTACCAGATCAATCCTTGCTTTGACAGATGTTTCATCTTCCAGCCAAATACGAATAAGCTTCTCGCCTTCTTTGTATTCCACATAGTTCTGTCCAGTTTCCGAAAGAAAGGTCGGGGTTAGCTTTTTATCCTTGATAATCGTCTGCGCTGCTTCCATCGTTAATGTCTTGGATGTTGTCGTCGTCTTGCCGTTTTTCGTTTCCTCGGTCCATTGACGCGTATAGAATGGTACACCAAGGACAAGCTTAGATGGTGGAACTTTCTCACTCCCAAGCAATTGGGTGACAGAGCGCTCTACCCAAGGCAAAGAAGAGACCGAGCCTGATTTGGGGCTTGATGCCCAGTATTCGTCATACGCCATCACAATCATATAATCTACGACTTCAGCTAAGGCGGGTCTGTCATAGAACATGGACCACATTTCATTCGTAGATTTCGGTGTAACATCGATGGAGACAGCCAATCCTTGCTCATGCATAAAAGGTGTCAGCTCACGAACAAACTGGACCAGATTGTCTTTATCTTTGAGGTACACATTTTCAAAATCAATATTAATCCCTTGCAATTTATAGGTTTGGGCAAAACCTAGCAGTTGTTTAATCATTTTCATACGCCGATCATACGTAGAAAGGGCTTGGGTTGTTCGATCCGCCTCAAAGCCATTGCTAAACAACGCCCAGACCTGATAATTACGAGTTTGCGCCCATTTCACATAAGAAGCATCCGCCAGATTCTTAATGCGCCCTTCCCCATCTGCTATGGAGAACCACGTTGGACTAACAACATGCAGACCAGGCATATCGCCTATCTTCGTGGTGTCGGGATTTTTGGTAATGACATGTTCCCATGTCATGTTCAGTTTACCGTTAAGCGGCTTCCACGGCACGTAGGCAGATGTTTGCTCTTGTACGGGAATTGTCTCTTCATGATCTACTGCAATTTGTGCTTTGCGAACGAATCCAATCGGACCGCTTTCTTGTTGTACACGGTACCAATCATTTTCTTCCCCCAAAATCATCACCTGCTCATTAGGAGCGATAGTGGATACAAACGGCGCTTTGATGGACGAATCAGTCCGCAGCTCATCTTGTACGGCGCCAATTTGCTTGCCCCATTTGAGATGATCCCCTTGTTTCAACAGAATCACAGCGCCAGATTTTGCCGATTCTCTAATTTCAAAAGGATATAATTGACGCAAAGGTTCGATCGGAACGTAAATAATGTCATCTTTTTTTTCAACAGGAAAGGAAAGCGTTATGGGTTTCTCGTTCATTAAAGCCGTCAACTCGGCTGTTTTGAACCGAAGCACTTTGTCTTTGGTCGTAATGATAACGGAATCGCTGCTTTTCTCGTATATAATAGAGGGATCTATCCACTCCTGGATAAGATCAAGCGGAAGCTTCAATCCTTCTTTTTCACCGATAGCGCTCGTCTTATAATAGTTGCCTTGATAAAAGACAGGCTTACTTAATGCATGGAAATCTGTATCCACCTGTGTACGATTCGGGGCAAGCTGCTGCCAGATGAACAAACCGATACCCGCAGCAAACATAAAGATAAAGAGAAAACTGATAATAATTAATTTCTTAGCTGTTTTTTTACGGCGTGTAGGCTGGTCTGCAGGAGTTGGATACAATTCTTCACTTCCTTATAAGCAAAATATAAAAGAAAAAACGTGCTCTTACCTCTTTTATGCAAAGAAGGTTCGATCACGTTTCATTATACAACATAGGAGCAGACAATGAGGAATTCTGCGTTAATTTAGTGCTTGGTAATCCCTGTACAATCCGGACAAACGCCATATACCTCTAATCGATAGCCACGCACTTGAAAGCCGGTCTGACGAGCGGCTGTTCCCTCAACATCAGGGAGAGGCGGGTATTCGAAATCCGAAATTTTGCCGCATGCTTCACAAACCGCATGGTAATGGTCTGTCATATCCGCATCAAAGCGACTCGAGCTATCCCCATAGGTTAGTTCTCGAACGAGTCCCGATTCAATAAAAACTTTGAGATTATTGTACACCGTCGCAACGCTCATGTTCGGGAATTTCGATTCAAGAGACTTGTAAATGTCATCTGCTGTCGGATGAGTCATGGAATCCAGCAAAAAGGATAGAATGGCATGCCGCTGTGGCGTCATCCGAACACCGGTTGTTTTCAACTTAGCTAAAGCCTGTTCTAATTGTGCTGCCATGGTACTCACCACCTGATGTTAGTCATTAAAACCTTACACTATATTGTACGTGCGCAAATTGACTTTTGTCAATGAGGGCAGCTTTTCCATGTTTGATATTATTTGTTTTTACGGGAATCCAGCACGAACATGGCTAAACCAGCAAGAACAAGTACGATTGAACCCACATAAGAGCCCATAAAATCAAAGAGCCCTGCAAACCAACGAGGTTTGGTGCTGAGCAGGAAAAAAAGAACACCAATAGCAACCAGCATAACACCCAAATTCGTGCCTCTAAGCAGTTTTTGCAAGGGGTCTTGAAAGTCACTAGGGTAAGCGTCTGGCGAGAATGCTCCCAACTCATTGCGTCGGTTCACATTATCTGTTGCTTGCAACACATCGAATAGGTTGTAAAAGTAAATGACCGGAAGAAACAGCGAAAATAGCGTCATCATCGGTACATTGGTATTGGGCTGGGTCGCTATCGTCGTCATGATAAAAATATCAAGAATCACCAGCATCATGATAAAGAGCCCGCGCTGCATCAGGCCTAAGTAAAAGTGCCCTGTGCCAGGAACGAGGAACGACAATAAACCTGCCTTCCACTTACGCTTCTTAGGTGCTTGGTAATAAGGAGCATAGGGAGGGTAAGAAGGATCTGACGAATAGTCAGGAATATGTGATTTTTCATTAGGAACCTGCATGTAAAATACCTCCATTCTCTTTTTTAAAATTGTAGAAATTGAGAAAGCTTTTGAATATAAGTCGTTAGCTGAGTAACTTCCGAATCGAGATTCATTATTTTACTGATGATCCCTGATTGGATAAGAACAACTGTAGCCGCAATAGCCACAATGCTGTTCATCCATTCCTTCCTTCTAGGTGCTTTGCTTGCTTTAGGTGGAAAAGAGTTCTCAGGAGCATGTAAAGAGCGCATCACGCGATCCGTTAGTGTGGAAGAAGGTTCATCCAGAGGCATGTCATCCAAGAACTTATTTAGGTATTGCGTGAGCCGAATGTCTTCCTGATGTTTGAATTTCATGTGCGTTCACCTCCAACCACTTTTCCTTTAGCAAAGCTTTCCCTCGGTAGAGCCTCGTTTCCAACGTTTTCACGGGTAAACCGGTAATTTCGGCCATCTCTTGATAAGAAAGCTGCTTATAGTGGAATAAATACATAATCAATTTGTACTTGTCCGGAAGTTGAGCTAACAAGGCCTGCATCTGTTCTTGCTCTTCCTTCAACAAGGCTACTTCCTCCGGCTGCTCCCTCGTATTCGTGAACCAGCCTTTCATTTTATCCAAAAGCGCTTCAATAGGCTTCCTTTTCTGAGAACGTTGATAATCGGTAACCAAGTTTGTTGTCATACGATACAGCCAAGTCGTAAACTTCGCCTCGCCTCGAAAAAGTGATAAGGAACGAAACAGCTTAACGAATACTTCCTGGGTTAGGTCTTCGGCAGTTTCCTTATGGCCTACCATGCGATAGATGAGTGTATAGATATAATTTTTATGCCTTTCTACTAATACACGATATGCATCGGAGTGACCTTGACGGACCTGATCGATGATCTGCTCATCCGTCATATTGTCCATGCCTGACTTCCCCCTTTCTGTTAACTTCCTAAAACTTAGACGATGCCTATGAAGCAACCCCTTCAAATTTTACTTTTTTCTATCGTAACACCGGTTACACCTATAGTTTGACTAATTTCCTCAAGAACAGAAATGATAATAGACATTTTGGGAATCGTAACATGAAATGTAATTTGTATATTTTTGATCTCATTGACGGTTTCTTGTTCATCCATGGCAATTTTACGAATATCCACTTTATGTTTACCAAGTAAGGTTGTAATGAGGCCTAATGTGCCTGGTTGATCGATGGCTTGAATTTTGATAACTCGAATTTTCTTCCCATTAAAATATTTGAGTTCGACTTTGTTTAATATCCATAAGGAGATAAGCACCATAAAGCAAGCGAGAATAGCAGGGTAATAAAAACCCGCGCCCACAGCGAGCCCAATGCCCGCCACTACCCACAGTGACGCCGCTGTTGTCAGCCCCGTAATAGATCTGCCATTAAATATAATGGTCCCTGCGCCCAAAAATCCGATTCCACTGATGACTTGGGCAGCTAAACGCGAGGGATCAATACGGACATTTACTTCATTCACAAATGCACTAAATCCGTACATGGAAAGCAGCATCACTAAAGTAGATCCCACGCACACCAAAATATGCGTGCGAAGACCCGCGGCATGACTGCTGACTTCCCGCTCAAAGCCGATTAAACCACCTAGCAAAAGTGCTAAAACTAAACGTATCGTGACATGCAGTTGATCGATAACCCAAGGATTACTCATGGTGTTCGCCCCTTTTTCACTGATCATATATTGTATCGCGTAAGAACCCCTTACGATCCTAATCCAAATGAAAAGTTATTAGATCATAGCAGGCCGTTCAAAGGTAGTTAAATTTACACCTGGGGGAACCGTGAATACCCTCCGTACGGTAAAGCCAAAGCTTTCGTATAATCGGACAGCTGGCACATTATCCGTTCCTGTAGATACGAGGAAGCGTAAAGCTCCGCCTCTCACTTGTTCGGTTAATATATATTGCAGGAGTGACCTGGCAATGCCGCGGCGAAAATATTCCGGATGCACCATCATGCGACAAATGGTTATGGCAGTGCCCTCTTGCGTAAAGGAGATCGCCCCGGCAAGTCGGTTAGTTCCTTCTTCATGAAGGTAATAACCGTAAAAGGTTTCTTCGGCTTCACGTATCGACTGAATGCCGTCTTTGAGTGGAGGAATGTCTTCAAATCCGATTATATTCGCTTCTACACGATAAGAAGCTAATTGTAAGGATAACAATATCAAAATATCCTCATTGCTCTGTAATGGCAGTTGTTGAATGGTCAAGGCGAATCCTCCTATTTAAAATGGAAAAAAGTGGTGCCCCCTAAATTTTAGGATCACCACTTTATACCATATCATTTGCTGTTCAGACACTCCACAATTAATTTATTAACGAGCCCTGGATTCGCTTTGCCTTTCGTCTCTTTCATCACTTGTCCGACTAGGAAGCCTACGGCTTTTTCTTTGCCTGCTTTAAAATCAGCTACGGATTGCGGGATATTATTTACAACCTGCTCCACAATTGCCTTGATCGCGCCTTCGTCACTGATTTGTACAAGTCCCTGCTCTTCCACAATTTTCTGTGGATCTTTGCCGGTCTCGATCAGCTCCTTGAAGACAGTTTTGGCAATCTTCGTAGAGATCGTACCTTTTTCAATCAGACCGATCATCTCTCCGAGTCCTTTGCCAGTGATTTTCACATCGGCTAGTTCCAAGCTATTCGCATTAAGATAACCAAGCAAGTCCCCCATGATCCAGTTCGAGACTGCTTTGGCGTCTTGGGTATACTGTAAGCTCTCCTCGAAGAAATTCGCTAACTTCATGGAAGAAGTAATCACGTCGGCGTCATAGCTTGGCAGTCCGTACTGGCTGCTGTATCTCACTTTACGCTCATCAGGAAGCTCAGGGATAGAAGCTTTGACGCTAGCTTTCCAAGCGTCGTCAATGTATAGGCTGACCAGATCCGGGTCCGGGAAGTAACGATAATCATGCGCTTCTTCCTTGCCTCGCATCTTCAGCGTCTTGCCCTGCGCATCATCCCAGCGGCGCGTTTCTTGAACGACTTGGCCGCCGCTGCGGAGCACTTCCGCCTGGCGGTATTCTTCATATTCGAGCCCGCGCTGCACGCCGCGGAAGGAGTTCATATTTTTCAGTTCGGCCCTTATGCCGAACTTCTCTTGACCGAATGGGCGCAAGCTGACATTCGCGTCGCAACGCAGCGAGCCTTCCTCCATTTTCACATCGGACACATCGCAATAGAGCATAATCGCCTTAATTTTCTCCAAGTATACACGCGCTTCTTCCGGAGAACGCAGGTCTGGCTCTGACACGATTTCGATCAGTGGTGTGCCTGCCCGATTCAAGTCGACGAGCGAAGCATAACCGCCATCGACATGCGTCAACTTGCCTGCATCTTCTTCGAGATGAACGCGAGTGATGCCAATCCGTCTCGTCACGCCGTTTACTTCGATGTCGATCCAGCCATGCTCGCCGATCGGCTGATCGTATTGCGAAGTCTGATACGCATCCGGTGAATCCGGGTAAAAGTAATTTTTACGGTCGAATTTACTATTCGTTGCAATCGTGCAATTCAGTGCCATAGCAGCTTTCATCGCATACTCGACTGCTTGACGGTTAAGAACCGGCAGTACGCCCGGGTGGCCTAAACAGACCGGACATGTATTCGTGTTTGGAGGTGCCCCGAATGAGGTTGCACAATCACAAAATATTTTTGAAGCGGTATGGAGCTCAACGTGAACTTCCAGACCAACTACGGTTTCAAATTGGGTTTCTGTTGCCGACAAAATAAATGCCTCCTTCATGACTCATGAACTGTAAACCTACAATTGCGGGCGCTGCTTGTGGTGATCCGTGTGCTGCTCATAAGCGTGGGCTACACGCAATAGGGTAGCTTCGTCCAGGGCTTTGCCGATGACTTGCAGGCCAACGGGAAGTCCGTTCACGAAACCGCAAGGAACGCTAATTGCCGGAATTCCTGCCAAGCTGACCGGAATGGTCATAATGTCATTCATATACATCGTCAGCGGGTCTTCGCTCTGCTCGCCGATCTTGAAAGCAGGGGTCGGAGCCGTTGGGCCGATGATGATATCATATTTCTCAAACACTTGATCGAAGTCTTGCTTGATCAACGTGCGAACTTGTTGAGCTTTCAAATAATAAGCATCGTAGTAACCGGAGCTTAAGGCATAGGTGCCCAGCATGATGCGGCGTTTGACCTCAGGGCCAAAGCCTTCGCTGCGGGACATGTGGTAAAGATCGAGCAGGTTCCGTGCGTTGTCCGATCGAACGCCGTAGCGCACGCCATCAAAGCGCGCAAGGTTCGACGACGCTTCGGAGGAAGCGAGCAGGTAATAAGCCGCTACAGCATATTCGGTATGAGGAAGCGTTACTTCTTCCCATACAGCGCCTAAGCCTTCCAACACTTTGAGCGCTTCCAGCACTTTCTCTTTCACGGCAGGGTCGATACCATTGCCCATGTATTCTTTAGGGACACCGATGCGCAAGCCTTTGACATCTCCGGTCAATGCGCTGAGGTAATCTGGAATGTCCACGTTCGCAGACGTGGAGTCCTTCGGATCGTAACCTGCGATCGCTTGCAGCAGGTAAGCAGAGTCTTCCACGTTCTTCGTCAGCGGCCCGATTTGGTCGAGCGAGGACGCGAATGCGACCAAACCGTAACGGGACACAAGGCCGTACGTCGGCTTCAGACCGACGATACCGCAATAAGCGGCAGGCTGACGAATGGAGCCGCCTGTATCGGAGCCCAGCGCGAAGTAGACTTCGCCTGCAGCTACTGCAGCAGCGGAGCCGCCGCTGGAACCACCTGGCACATAATCCGTGTTCCATGGATTATGTGATGGATGAAAAGCGGAGTTCTCGTTAGAACCACCCATCGCGAATTCGTCCATATTGAGCTTGCCAATCGTGACGGTTTGGGCGGCTTTGAGCTTGCTAACGACAGTGCGTCATAGATCGGATTATAGTTGGACAGGAATTTGCTTGCGCATGTAGTTACAAGCCCTTCCGTGACCAAATTATCCTTAATCCCGATAGGTAAACCGAATAGATGACCCCCGGCGTTATCACCAGCCAACTGCTCGTCCAACTGTTTGGCCGTTTGTCTGGCATTTTCTTCATCCAAGGTAAGAAATGCACGGACTTTGGCATCTACTTCCTGAATTCTTGTATAGGATTGATCCACGAGATCGGCAACAGTGATTTCTTTGCCTTGAAGCTTCGTGCGGATTTGCTGTAGGTTTAAATCAAACAAAGACAACGACAGGCACTCCCTTTCATAAGGTTCTCTATTCTAAAACTGCTGGAACTTTAAACTGCCCATCTTCATGATCAGGCGCGTTCAACAAAACTTTTTCAATCGGCAGCGACGGTTTCGCGACATCTTCGCGCATCACATTCACTAACGGCATGGCATGGCTTGTCGGAACGACGCCATCGGTATTTAATTGATTTAGCTGTTCGGCATATTGGAGGATTGCATTTAGCTGCTCGGTAAATTGCTCTTTTTCGGTTTCGTTCAGATCGAGTCTAGCCAATTTTGCTACGTGCTCGACATCTGCTCTTGTAATGCTCACGTTTCTACACCCCTTTTTCAGCGTCTGGTCATTCTTTTCATTATATCCCAGATATATGTCGAACTCAATCCAGAATCAACAGTTCAGCATCAGGACCGCTTGCCTTGTAAAAATAACAGCTCCCCTTCAAAGCGGCTGTGGCCAACATTGAAAGAGAGCTGTTATCCGTTAAGCTATTGGATAAATCCGGTATCCATCGCTTTTGCTTTTTCTTTTAATACATAATACTTGAGCTTCGCTGCTGCTAAAGTCGTTTCGGCTTGGTTTACTTTGAGCGCAAATTTATTAAGATCATGTTTGGAGATGACGCCCACATCGAAGCGGAACTTCATTTTCCCCAGATCTCCCTGCACGTCATTGAGATTTCGCTGTTCCGTGAGAACAGCTTGGTACGCATTCTTGGCATCATTGTAAGTCGTTTGAATTTTTTTGGTCAGTTCAAGCTTCGTTTGCTCGTTTTTCTGGCCATTTATCGCCAAGTTAATACCGAGGTAAGTTTCCCCATACGTATTCTGCGTAACGCTATGTCCCGTCTCCCACACAGCTTCATCCATATTATTGCCTGAAGCTTTCATTTGATAAGAGGTTTTGAGCAAAGTCGTCATATCGCTCTCCGTGATCGGTTCAACAGAAATAGGTTCAATATCCTTCACAATTAGGTTAGGGTCATAGGAGATTCCAATGTCAGTTGACAGCTGAACAAGTCCCAGACGATAGTTATTCGTCAGCGCCACCTTATCATCCTTCTGTTTGTTGATTGCTTTCTGTACCGTCTGCACGTCATCAGAGGAGGCCAAACCTTGCTGCGCGAAAAGCGTAGCTCTCAGCAAGTCTTTTTCCATAACTGCTTCGTATTCATTCATGAAATCCAACTGCTTCTTCTGGCCTAGTAACTGCACATATTGAGCGATCGTTTGCAGCCTGATGCCAGCTTTCGCCTCATCGGTTTGCAATAAGGAATTACGCTGATCCGTTCCTAATTGATGAGCGGCCGTACTCATTTGTGCTCGCTGAGAAGAGATGATCTTATTCATACCACCGGCAAGGGCACCCATCCCCTGTAGGATTTGATTCATGGCTGTGTCCTGCATGATCGTCCAAGCGATATCCGTGGGATCCGTGAGTCCCGGAAGACCGTTGGTCGGAGCCGTTACTTCCGCTGGTGTGCTAGGCAGATGTACGGGTGTAAATGAGGGTGAGCCCATTTCGTTCATTTGCTCCTCAAGATCACCTTTTTTGCTGCCTTGAGCAGCGTATTTCAACGATAACATCGCTAAATTGTGCGAGTCTTTCAATGCCTTATCCAGCACGTAAGTCAAATCAATAGAAGATACAGTTTCAAGTACATCTACATTCACATACACATTTTGATTCGGATCCTCGACAGTATCGGCAAAAATAAGCGCTTGTGAGCTGGTAAAGAATAATAATGCTGCTGATAAGCTGATGAGCGTTTTTTTCAAGAAAATCGCTTCCTTTCTTTATTAGACCGAAACATTGGAACCCGACGGCAGTGCTGGTTTTGTGCCCACAGGGGAATCTTGCGTTGTTTTCTTTGAAAAGACAACAAACCGAGTTAATAACATGGCGATCAAATAAGTAAGCGCTCCAGTCAAAATCAAGGAGAGGCAGTCATGCCAGATGACCGCGAAGTCATTTCCTTTTACAAATACATTGCGCACGCCGTCTAAAAAATAAGTTAGCGGAAGCATGTGACCAAACACCTGCAGCGCTTTAGGCATGGCTTCAAAAGGCCAAGTAAATCCGGAAAGCATAAAGGAGGGCACTGCAATCAACATTGCGGTCTGTGTGGCTCCAAGCTGATTCCCAGAGAATAGACTAATGAGATAACCGATTCCGCTAACCGCAAAGGTAAAACTAACGATGATTGCAAAGCCCACCAGCAAGCTGCCGCTCATTGGCGCGCCGAACATATAGAGAGCAAGGACAAAAGTTACCGCCGTATTAAAAAGATTGATCAAGAAATAAGGGGCCGTCTTCGCATAGGCGATTCGCCAAGGGTTTCGTTTCCACGCCTCAAACCGCTGCCATGTGCCAGCATCCTTTTCACGCGTGATGGTCAAGGCAATGCCCAGAAATAATACTTGCTGTAAAATTGCGCCTACCAGACCGTAAAGCATAAAATCGCTATAGTTAAACGTAGAGTTATACATGATGCGATAACGATACGGAATCGGAGATAAGGTATTCATGATCTGCTCGTTTTGCAGCCCTTGCTGCAGTTGCAGTTTCTTTTGCGAGTATCCCATGCTAAAAGTCGTGATGACTTCATTGGCACCTTTGGTTGCCGAGTTCGAAATCATCATATTGCTGCCGTCAATGAGCGTTAGCAAAGGCAATGTTTCGCCATGCTTCAGCTTTGCTTCAAAACTGGAAGGAATGATCAAGCCGACCTTCGCCTCGCCGCTGGATAAAGCCCGCTTCACATCGTCTTCGGAATGATATTCCTTCGTAATTTGGAACGTTTCGCTCTGTTCGAACGCTTGAATAATTTGACGACTTAAAGGACTTTGGTCTTCATCGACGACAACCGTGGCCATTTCGGTCACTTTATGGTGCATGTAAATCGATCCAAACAATATGGTGTACATGATTGGGACGAAGAACAAGATGAGGAAAAGACGTCGGTCCTTCAGAATGTGCGTCCATTCTTCTGAAATCAGCTTGCCAATCCGAAGATCCATCTTGTTCATCACCCTTCCGTTTTACCGTTCCATTGGAGTGTCATTCCTGTTGTAGCAGTTTCAGGCAATTCACTTAGTTCAATCTTGATTCCGAATGAACGGATGTCTGTCTCACCTGAAGTTTGTGTTGCTTTCTTAATGGCAAAATCGGGTGCTGCGGCAACGGTTGTTACGACACCAACTACTTTTTCACCTGTCGATAGCATCGTCATGCTGATTTTATTGCCTACTTTTAATCCGGCTACAGACGTTTCCGGCATATAAAATTTAGCCCACCGTTTCTCTGTCGATTCCATGGAGAATACAGGAAAACCGGAACCAACAATTTCACCTACTTGTGCGGATTGGGACAATACAACGCCATCGGTAGGAGCTAAAAGGTTTGTATAACTTAAATACGTCTCAGCTTCCAGTTGCGAAGCTTTAGCTTGCAGCTCACCGGATTGCGCTGATTTAATTGCGCCCTGCGCTTGTTGAACCGCAGCTGCCGCAGCGGATACATCGCCCTGTCGCACTTGCACCGTGGCACGGTTCGCTTCTGCCAGTGCTACGGTTGCTTTGGCTTGCTCCAGTAAAGCTTCAGCTCCGCGAATTTCTTCCTCGCGCGGGCCTTGATTTGCCATGTTCAATTGCTGCTCAGCGAGATCACGCTTAGTCTTCGCTTCTTGGTAACTCACTTTCACTTTATCGACATCGGCCTGAGCAACAAGTCCTTGCTCCAGCATCGCATTCATCCGATTCAAATTTGCTCGGCAATCGTGTACACTTCGGAAGCTGCCTTGAACTGAATCTCGGCCTGCTTCTTTTCTTCAGGACGCGCGCCATTACGTAATCCGTCTACTTTGGCTTGGGCAGCACTGACAGCCGCTTGGGCCTGCGCAACTTGCTGCTCAGCAGTTTCAGCGGTCACATTGACACCGGCGATGCCTTGCTGTTTCTTCGCTTCCGCGGTTGCAGTTGCGCCTTCCGCTTCGGCAATCTTGCCTTGGGCAAGAGCCACAGCGGCCTTGGCCTGCTCGACTTTGGCTTCAATCTCCGTGCTTTGCAGACGAGCCAGCACCTGACCCTTTTTCACCACATCCCCTTCTTTCACGAGGACTTCCGTTACTCTACCGCCTACTTTAAAGCTGGCGCTCACTTCATTCGTTTCAATATAAGCTGTCGGATGAGTCTGATTGACCGGATCCGTTTGGCTGGTTGCCTGCTTAGATGTTAGAAGAAAGACACTCGTACCGATGACAATCGCCATCACTGAATAAACCATTGGTCGAATAAAACGCATGACTACCCCTCCGAATATAATAAATTTAAAAAAGATAACTCTACTGCAATAAATTACCGAAATACAATTGCAACAACTCTGAGATTCGCTCATCCGTTAAGGGCGGATTCTGCTTTTCCCAATCAAAAACTAAAGCCACATACAGCTTAAATATAATGAAAGCAGTTAATTTGGGATCACAGCTTTTCATCGTGCCGTTATGTATCGCTTTCTCGATATGCAGGCTCATAAAATGGACGACTTCTGTCTCAATACTAGCCATAGCTTCATGTGTGACAGGACTGCCAAATTGTTGAACTTCATGTGCTAATTGAATAAGCAATTCATGCTCTCTGCGAAACACGAGAATACCATAAATGGCACCGTGGATCTTCTCAAAAGTTGTTGTTCCTTCAAGCAACGCCTTCTCAGCGACAGCTTTCATTTCAACAACCAGAGATTGCACGATATCATGCAAAAGCTCCTCTTTATTGGCAAAAAACGTATAGATTGTCGCTTTGCCGACTCCGGCGATTTTAGCGATTTGATCCATTGTTGTACCTTTATACCCGAAAAGGGCAAATGACTTCTTCGCCGATTCCATTATCATTCGTTTTTTTGCATCCATTCGCTCACCTCAGAACTAAAATACCAAAATAGTTTTGTGTTCGGATATTAATGTACCACCATTTTCTCCTTTTATCAATACCCAAATAAACAAGATCTTACCGCTTCCCTTGTTGTATACTGTTAGAATAAAAGAAACACGAGTTGAAGTTGCAAGCTGCTGATTCGGTTATATCGAATAGATTGAACATCATACATGCATAACAAAACCCGCTCTAGTAATCACTAGGCGGGTTTGTTATAAAGCATGTATTAAATCCAAGCCTTAAGGCCAATTTGCTTAATAAAATCTTCATTCGACTGCACTTCTTTGTCTCGTTCGAATTCTGCTTCCCCAGTCGATTCACCGTTCATAATTCTCCGAAACAGCTCTTCGTTCTTTGTAGCAAGCGCAAAGTCAATCAAAGCCTCTTTCTCGATTAAATCTGCTTCCTGGTGAAGCAGTACTTCTTCGAGCTCAATATCAACTGCAGGTACATAGTAATGCTTATTTTCCTTAGGTACACGAACAACGTAATCGAAAATATTATCGTTATTCCGATCATAAGCAATAATATATCCATAGCCGCCAATCGGCAGATTTTGTTCTAAACTATCAGCAATTACAATAACTTTCTCCCCAAGACGAAGCATCCGAATTCCTCCTACCTGTATGAAGCCACTCTACCAACAGCCTGCTAGCTTCCTAGTACTATCGTACTAAAAAAGATAGATTGTGTCCAATTGAAATACATTGTTCATACTCCATACATATTTCTATCCTACACTACATTTGATTTTACTTTATTTAAGGGAGTTGCTCATTTTGCTAAAACGATCACTAAACACTTTGCGCTATGTTGGATGGGCCGAAGGAACATCCTTTCTTATTCTGCTCTGTATTGCCATGCCGCTCAAATATGCATTTGATATTCCTGAAGCTGTTTTAATCGTAGGTATGGCGCATGGCGTTCTATTTGTTCTCTATCTTCTTTCACTTGCATGGGTAACCTTTCTTCATCGTTGGAGCATTCGGCGCGTATTGACCGCTTTCATTGCCGCTTTTATCCCATTCGGTCCGTTTCTGCTTGATCGTCGCCTACGTTAGTAAGCCAAGAATCGTACAATGAAAAAATGGGTTATCCCCCAAGCTGTTTGTTCACAGCTTGTAGGATAACCCTTTATGGACTTGGGGCGCTAACGCAAAAAAGCCCGCGGTAAGCATATTACCGACTGGCTTCTTTTAACTTTTATACGTTTAAATATAACGACTCGGAGCTACCCCATAATGTTGCTTAAACACCTTGACGAAATAGCCTTTGTTTTCATAACCTAACATTTGTGAGATGGTGTCAAGCGTCTTTTCCGACCCATTGAGTAGTTCCTTGGCTTCCTCCATCTTGCTTCGCGTTACATACTCAACGAACGTTTCTCCCGTTTCTTTCTTGAATAGGCGACTGAAGTAACTGGGATTCAAATGCAGGTGGTCTGCAACCTCCTCCAGCGTGATTTTCCGATTCAAATGGAGGCGAATATACTTTTGGGCATCAACGATTTCCACCTTTTTACTTTGATGTGAGATCTGTTCCATTAGCGATACCGCATCCCTCACAAATTCGATAAGCCACTCCTGCAGTTCGCCAATACTGGTTAACTGGTCTAAATCCTTTTGCAGCTTTTCGTTGGTGTATTGTTGATTGAATTTAAGCTTCAACATCATGTCTAGGACGAGCTTGAAGACGAATTGCTTTACCGCCTTAGGCGAAAACTGATATTTGGAAATAAACTGAATAAACGGTTTCACGGCTTCTAAAGCATCGATATTTCCCTCAAGAATGAAGCGATTCATTTGTTCTGCGTACTCGTAATAATGAAAGAGCGGATCTTCAGCCACATCTCTAGGATGGCCGTTCTCTCCAGTTTTCATAAAGACAGGCTCCCAGGAATAAAACAAACGTTCAGCATCCTGGAATAAGTGAACATATTGCCGCTTGATGCCAATGCGGTCTCCGACCATTTCACCCAGCAGCATAGTGACAGGCAATTTGAGCACTTGCGTGAGTCTGTTTTGCACATTCTTGCATACGGTCGTAATTCGGTCATAGGGATTAACTTTCAAATCCTTCCGACAGTTGAACAGCAAGCAAAACTCCTTCGCGGAATAGCTGAATGACAATGTATCCGATTCATGCTCCAAGAGTTCTTCTACCGCATTCTCCACAATAAATTTCAAGGTATCTTCACTCTGATAACGATTCAGCGCATCTCTGAAACGATGCAGCCGGCAAATAACAGGAATAAATTGCGGCATGATGGGCGTCAGCCCAAAGCCCTCCAACTGGCGTACCCAAGATGGATCATCCGTGACCGGTGTAGTGAGCAGATCCCGAAGCCACTTTTCCTTGATAGCCGATTTGCTTTGGTGGGCCTGAAAATGAAGCTTCCTGACTTCGTGCTGAAGTTCATCTTCTTTTTCAATTTTCCCCTTGATCCGGGTGAAAATTTCGATAATCGCTTGCGGCTCCAACGTTTCTTTCAAAATATAATCTTCCACACCCATCTGGACGGCCTGCTGCGCATATCGGAATTCGTCATGGCAGGACAAAATAACAAACCTCGGCCGCTGACTGATTTCTCTTATTGCCTTTATGAAAGCCAGCCCATTCATTCCGGGCATCCCAATATCGGTAACAATCAAATCAGGCATTGTCTCCCGGCATTGCTCCATAGCATCTAAAGCATTGGTAAAAGTGCCGGAAAGCTCAAGCTGATGAGCCTCCCAAGGAATCGCCATCCGCAAAAACTGTAGTACGGCTACATCGTCATCTACCAACAAGACTCTATACATCCTTTGCATCCTCCTCTTCCTCCATATGGAATGTGATCGGTAAATGCAGAGTCAATTTCAACCCAAGGCCAGGTGCGCTCATCAGTTCCACATGATAAGCTTCACCATAGATCATGCGCAAGCGCTCATTCACGTTTCTTAATCCTATTCCGTTCATGCGTGATGACTTTCCTTTCACCGGTTCTCCCGGTCGATTTGATTCTAAGAGCATAGCTCTCACAGAGGTAAGTTCTTCCTCTGTCATGCCAACGCCATCATCCTCAACAGATATAAATAACAGATGTCCCTGTTTCCAAGAATTCACCGAAATTTGTCCATGTCTTTGCCTTAATCCATGAAGATAAGCGTTCTCGATCAACGGCTGAAGCGTAAAACGCGGTATCATCGCAAGCAGCGTGTCCGATGCCAAACTAGTTGTAAGCTGAACATTTTCCAAATGACGAAAATTCATCAGCTTCATGTACTGCTCGATGGTTGCTACTTCTTCATGCAGCGTCAGAAATTCGTTATTTCGATTGATGGTCATACGCAGTAAGGTGGATAAGGAACCGATAATTTCAGAAATCTCCATCTCACCCTTCATCCTCACTTGAAGACGGATAGAATTAAGTGTGTTGAACAAAAAATGCGGATTGATCTGAGCCTGTAGCGCCTCCAATTCCGCCATACGCTTACGCCCTTGTTCCCACTCGATTTGCTGGATCATCTCCTCGATGCGATCCAACATTCGATCGAAAGAGGAGCCTAACCGACCGATTTCATCCTTTCCTACAATCATCGAACGTTCATTCAGATTACCTGACTCCACACGCATAGCGGTCTTCACCAACTGCACGATCGGAACCGTCAACTGCCGCAGCAAGTAAAACAACACGACGGCGAACACGACAAAAAATAAAGCCTGAAAGACGATAATATCGTTTAAAAAATTGCCAATCTTCCCTGTAACCTCGCGATAAGGCGTTAAGCATTGCAGGCTCCATCCGGCAAAAGAAAGAGGATGGTTGACCGAAATATATTCTTGTCCATTCCAATTGGTCTTTTCTGTCAAGCCCGCGGTAAGAATGTCCTTCGGAACTTTGGTCCCTATCTTATCCACGTTAGATTGGGACAAGATCGTACCTTGTCCATCCAACAGCATCATGGTCTGATCCTCGGCATATTTACTGAAGATCTCATGAAACTGTCCTTCCGGTTTGCTTATCATGATGTAGGCGTTCTGCATATTCGCATAAAGACGAAAACTTCTAACGACAGTAATCAGCTTCGGATATTTCTTGGCATCGGAACGGACATAGTTATTTTGGGCGCCGATCCAATTCGTCATATTAACGGGATCAGCTGACATTCGAGTCAACCATGGTTCCTCATACATGTAGGACAAATCATTCTGATAGGTAGAATAATTCGAAAAATACAAACCATTCGGAAGTAAAACGCTTACGTATGTTTGCCCGCCAAAAAAGGTTAATTGCTCCAGCTTCTCGGAAACAGGCTTGTACGCGAAGAAATCGACTTGTTTCCCTCCATTTTTATCGTAGCTATTCCATGCAACACGCAAATTTGTAATGAATTCGCTGTCATATTGAAGCGTATTGAAAGCATTCAGCATATCAATGACAATGTTGGAAATATAAAGGTCTGCGACCTCAAGAGATTGCTCGGATTTAAAAGAAGCCTTATTGGTCAACTCATTCTTCGTATACAGACCTGTTAAAGCTAATGTGATAACTGAAGGAAAAAACAAGCATAACAGAGATATCGTAATGAGCTTCTGCCGCCAGCTGAAGGAAGGCATTTTCATCGTTGAATTCACCTTCCCTTACCGTCCATTCTTATATTGTGAGTGTATCATATCAGATCGCTTTTAGTCGCGATTTATGCAAAAAGGGATGCCGATTTAGGCATCCTCTTTTTTCCATCTTTTGTGTTACTTTTTATTGGCATCAATAATTTTTTGTAAATTGGTTTTGATATTTTTCAATGTCGTATCAATATCGGTCGCGCCCAGAATATATTTTTCTGATTCAGCGATATACGCTTTTTCCAAATCTGCTGCGTAGGATACCGCGATCGGAGGATCCGGAAGCTTCGACACCGTAAGTGTATTCACAAGAGATGCCTTATCAATTTTATCCGGCGTCTTCGTTGCGGCAATAATTTGATCCAATTCTTTATTCAAGTCCGTTTTCTTCCAAGCAGACAATTGCTTAGTCAAGCCCATACCTTCAGTCGATAGGAACCGTAGGAATGTATAAGCTTCTTGTTTATGCTTCGAGTTGGCAGACATAACCAATGGATCTGCTGAACCAAAGGAATAATTCTCGTCGCCTTTATTGTTCGTTGGCCATGGTGCAAATGCTGTAACGAAAGTTGCAGGAATTTTATCTGTTCCGCCAGCTTCAGAGATCATCCAAGGACCTGTTGGCAGCATACTTGCTTTACCTTGGAAATATTCATCGCGGTAAGGAATTTTTTGTGTAATAACGTCTTGATAAGGCTTGCTGCTTTTATCATCATGTTCCATGACATAACGTAGTTCAAGTGATGATTTCATCAACGGATTATCTGCGTTAAGCTTCGTGCCATCGTCCGTCATAATCCCTTGATTTTTCGGGGAGCTGTATTGACGAAGCAGGAAATAATCTTTCCAAGTGTGGAAGAAGACACCATATTGTTTACTCGGTCCGTCACCTTTTGTCAATTTTTTGGCATAATCACGGAACTCGTCCCAAGTCCAGCTCTTCGGTACAGCAAGCCCCGCTGCATCCAATTGGGTTTTGTTAAGAATAACGAACCATGGTCCGAATTTACCTGGGAGAGAGTAACGCTTTCCATTTACTTTCATTTGCTCAGCTTTGTATTCATCTTCGTATTTCACGTTCTCTTTGCTCATATAAGCATCAAGAGGCTCCAGCATGCCGTTCGTTGCTCTTTGACTAAATGTAGGTGTAGAGTTCACAGAGAATACGTCGAAATCCTCTCCGGATGCATACATGATATCGATTTTCTTTAATGTTTCATTAGAATCGTTCTCAACCAGCGGCACGTATTGTACTTTAATATTAGGATACTTTTTCTCAAAAGCGTCAATAGCCGGTTGGTATACCGATGCCTTCTCCCAGTTAAGGAACTTGATCGTGACCGGTGCGGCGGGCGTGCTTGCGGCAGTTGCAGCTGCTGTAGAAGCAGGCGCTTTGCTTGGCGTTGTGGAATTACCTCCGCTTGAACATCCTGCTAACAGACTTGCTATGACAATCGATGACGCGGATACAGATAGCCATTTTTTCTTCATAATCTTTTTAACCTCCCCGTTTTGACAAACCATTGTTTGTGACTTCTTTACCTTACCAGTATGGAATTCGCTTTCAAAGTTTCTATTTTTACCTTTTTTCGATTTTTTTTACCCCTTCACACCACCAAGAGCAATGCCCTCGATGACCTGTCTCTGTCCTAAGATAAAAATAACGAGCAGCGGGATGATCGCCGAAACGGTTCCTGCCATAATCAAGGAGAAAAAGGCACCACTTTCCGAAGCAAACTTCTGAATACCGATTTGAACCGTTTCCAGAGCGTCGCTTCTCAAGAAAATCAACGGATTTACATAGTCGTTCCAGGTCCATATAAAACGTAAAATGGCGTAAGTCGCGAGCGCGGGACGCACAAGCGGTAGTGCGATTCTGGTAAACATCGTAAATTGTCCCGCGCCGTCAATACGTCCTGCGTCCATATACTCCTTGTGAATGCCCAAGAAAAACTGCCGCAGCATGAAGGTACCGAGCGCGCTAAACGATCCGATCAGAATGAGACCCAAATGCGTGTCGAACAGGTGGAGCCACTTGAAAATCATAAACTGTGGTACTTGGATAGATGAGCTCGGAATCATGAACGTCATCAGTACGACGACGAACATCGCATTCTTTCCGCGAAATTCCACATGAGAGAAAGCATAAGCAGCCATGCTTGAAGCTATTAATGAAATGAGCGTTGTCAGAACGCTTACCTTAATGGAGTTCCAATAGTATAACTCAAAGGGATGCTCGCCGAACCAAACATCGTGATAATTCTGAAATGCCTGCCATTGTTTGGGGATCCACTCGATTGGATACTTGAACACATCGATCTCCGGCTTCATGGACGCCGATAGCATCCATAGAAAAGGAAGCAGGAACGCAATTCCCAAAACCAACATAAAGATCGTAATAATCGTTCTTCTCCATATTCCCGTTGTTTGCATAAACCTTCCTCCTTCCTTAGTAATTCACCCATTTTTTCTGACCGTAAAGCTGCACAAGCGTAATTAACAGAACACAACCGAACAAAACCCAGGCCATCGACGACGCATAGCCAGTTTTCAAATTCTCAAAAGCCGTCGTATAAAGATAATAAGTAATCACTGATGTCGAATAGGAAGGTCCACCACTGGTAAGCACCTTAATAATATCGAAGGATTTAAAAGAACTAATTAAGCCTGTAATCAGTAAGAAAAATGTGGTTGGCGACACCAAAGGAAAAGTAATCTTGCGGAATCTTGTCCAAGATCCTGCGCCATCAATATCAGCAGATTCGTATAAGTCGCGTGGTATCGACTGCAGTGCTGCCATGTATACGATCAAGCAAAATCCAATACCAATCCAAACCATAATGATCATGACCGAAGGCAGCGCATAGTGAAGGTCAGCTAACCATTTGGGAGGGTTGGCCATTCCTAACGATTTCAGTGCTTGATTGACAGGTCCATAGGACGGATGGAACAATAACTGAAAGACGATCGCTACAGCTACCACACTGGAAATGTAAGGCATAAAGAAAATGACCTTGAATAAGTTTTTCCAATACACATACTTATCGATCACAACCGCGAGAATTAAAGCCAAGATAAGTTGAATAGGTACGACTAACAAAATCACAAGGTTATTGCCGAATGATTTGAGAAAAACCTGGTCCTGAAATAACAAAACGTAGTTGCGGAAGCCAATGAACTTAATTTTGTCCAGCCCCGCAATAAAGCTCCAATCCGTAAAGCTGAGTATCAGGGATATTAATGTAGGAATAACTGTGAAAATGGTCAGGCCAATCAGCATTGGAGCTACTAAGAGATAACCTGCAAGGTTCTCTTTCTTTTCCCCTTTTACTTTGACCTTATGAAGCGACGCAGCGCGTCTCGTCTCTGTTTTGGACATGTTGTTCACCCCAGTGTTCATGATAGAATTGCCACACCTCTTTATTACATTGTTTTTTAGATACTCCTATTAAACTGTTTTATAGTTCAAAAAAAAAGCGACAGATTTGACTATTCTCGAAAATATTTGACCACCTCAAATTCGGCCGGGGGGCTCGGAAAACAAAAAGGGCTTCTCTCGTCCTATATCATGACTTTGGGATAGCCCCTTGGCAGTTCCGTCTCACGACGTCGAAATAGCTTGTTCGATCAAAACAAAACTTGGTTACCGGTCACCATGGAAACTTTGCCGAATTACATTAGCGATTATATCTTTTTGACGATTAATGCAGGTGAGAACAGCAAGGCTCGCGAGGAAGAACTAAAGAGTAATGGTGTTTGGAAAAACCTCCCTGCTGTGAAGGAAAATCGCAGGTTGTAACCAGTGAGTTTTATCGCAGGAGACCCTGTCTCTGTAGATAAACAGTTGGATATTCAAGCGAAGCTGCTGCTAGAAATTAACAAAAAATAAAAGGTGTCACAGCTGAATGAACGATTGTGACATAAAAAAGATTGCCGCATGTCTGCCCTTCCGGGTAGATTGTCGGCAATCTTTTCTATTTAAGGAGATCTTTATGGATTTTGATAACGATTTTTTTGATCGGCATTTCCTCGCGGATCCAACAATTCGGGCGATGAATGTCCGAAGGAAAGAAAATGGCGAACATGCCTGGTTGCAGAAGCACTTCCGTTTCGTCCTGGGAGGGATCTGATTCATAGAAGACGATATCACGCGTATCCAAATGGTTTTGCTCCACTTTGGCACCGGCATGGAGCTTGTAAGAACAAATTTTTTCTTCCCCGCTTATAAGAAATTGAATGTCTGTATAGGTCTGATGGGATTCAGGCTTTTGCTCTTGGGAGGGACGTGTGATTAGCTCTTGAACCAAAGCAAACATGAGTTCACCATTCTCCCCCTCAAGCTCATATCTCCCGACAGCTGCTTCGCCCAGTTTACGATTCAATATGTAATCGATCCCTCTTTGTACAGCTGAGGGCCATAAATGGCGCTCTTGTTCAAAATGTTCGACATTGCTAATAATCATAGGGTAGCTGACTCCTTATTATTCAAATACTTTCCTATTGCTACTATAGCCGATTGTGCAAAAAAAGACCCGTTTTTTTACAGCGAGCCCTCGCAGTTTTTGGCGGCTTACGGAAATTGGAGGTGGTAAGCCCACTGCCAGCCTTTCTCAGCGTGTGGAACGCTCCCTAAGCTCTCCGCTGTCATCCATTTAGCAGGACTAGTTTAATGAGCGGTCTCGCAGTATAATCAAATTATGCGACGAAGAACGTCCCACTCCATTCCTTTGCGAATGGAAACGGGGCGTTTTTCTGTCATTGGGGAGGAGCGTCAATGATGAATTTCGAAAAGGCACATGCCTCATTTATCCAGTACCATTTGCAGGCTATAGATGTAGCAACTCACTTAAACATCAACCATCGTACCGCTGTTCGATCATTGCAAGTACTCTGCGCAAAGGGTTGGTTTTCTCCAATGACCGGTGCGGATGGCAAACACGTTGTGCGCTATGAGATTGGGCGAAGTGCAATGCAGGGACTATAGTTGGAGAAAGCCTGCAATTGTACATTTTTAAATAACTCGATTTATCCAGCAGCTTATCATTCATGCGAAAATACATGTTTTCATTCACCCTATCTCTAATTAGGACAAAAAAAATCGGAATACCTGTAGATTTGCACGATTTCCGTACTAAAAAACGATTACAATCGAAAATAACTGCACTCTTACAGTTTAAGTAGACCACTGAACTAAAAACACCATTCACTAGCCCATAAGCCACTGATTTTTTTTCTGTGAAGCAATAATTTTTAAGTATGATGAGACAGAAAAACAACGAAAAGACCGTTAAAAGCCATTTTACAGGCTAAAAACGGTCCATTTTCATCTTAGAAAAACGTCGACAAGACTTTATCAGTAGCCCGCTTTTTACAGCAAGTCTTTCTCTGGTGCATGCTTAAAACTTGGTTTGATTCGCGCCTTCCCAATCAGCCAAAAATTTCTCGATTCCCGCATCTGTAAGCGGATGTTTGCTCATCGATTCAATAACTTTATAAGGTACTGTAGCGATATGTGATCCTGCAAGTGCCGCTTCAATGACATGTGCAGAGTGACGCACGCTAGCAGAAATGATTTCTGATTTGATACCATGTACTTGGAAGATTTGGCTGATTTCTTTGATCAAATTCATACCAACTTGGTTGATATCATCCAAACGACCGATGAAAGGCGACACGTAAGTCGCGCCGGCACGAGCAGCAAGCAATGCTTGCGTCGAGCTGAATATCAAGGTTACATTCGTTGGAATGTTCAATGATCTGAACACGCTAGTCGCTTGCAGTCCATCCAATGTCATTGGCAGCTTAATCACTACGTTAGGGCTTAGTTCAGCCAACTTTTTGCCTTGTTCAACCATCTCGTCCGCTTTCAGTGAAACGACTTCTGCGCTGATCGGTACATCGCCAACGATGGTGATGATCTCCTTCACAGTTTCGAAAAAGTCTCTTCCTTCTTTAGCGATAAGCGACGGGTTCGTTGTCACTCCTGCAACAACGCCCAGCGCGTGAGCTTTACGAATTTCTTCTACATTGGCTGTGTCGATAAACAATTTCATCCTGTATCCCTACCTTTTCTCCCTCTTGGGGTTGTTATTGGAAATACTTCTGTCTGATTTGTTGTACGATTGCTTCTGCGGTAAAGCCATATTCACGAATGACTTTATCTGCCTTCGCTGATGAACCGAATTTACGGATGCCGACTACGAAGCCTTCGCCCCCCGTAATTTCTTCCCATCCCGCAGGATAAGCCATCTCAATGACAACATTGGCTTTCACTTGCGGCGAAAGAACGGACTGTTGGACTTCTAAAGTTTGCTGCTCAAACAGTTCTCGGCTTGGCATGGAAACCACTCTCGCTCCAATTCCATCTTGCGCCAATAGCTTCTTAACGTCAAGTGCTAAGGTAACTTCAGAGCCAGTGGCTATGAGCTGCACATCAGGTGTTGTACCAGCATCAACGTCAGATAGTACGTAAGCGCCTTGATGAATATGGGCAAAAGCAAGCTTATCCGTGCCAGGCAGCACCGGTAAATTTTGACGCGAGAGCGCGAAGACGAACGGACCTTCCTTCGCTTGCAGCGTATACTCCCAGGCAGCAGCTGTTTCGTTGGCATCTGCAGGACGGAATAGCGTCAAATCGGGAATCATCCGCAAGGATGGAATTTGCTCTATCGGTTGATGGGTCGGACCATCTTCACCTACTGCGATACTGTCATGCGTGAATACATATGCAACAGGCAGTTTCATCAATGCGGACAACCGAATCGCGCCACGCAAGTAATCGCTGAAGACTAGGAACGTCGCCGAAAGCACGCAAGCCACCGTGCAGCAGCATACCGTTCAGTGCGGCACCCATTGCAAATTCTCGTACACCAAACCAAAAATTGCGGCCGCTGTAATCCGCGGCGCTGAATGCCGCTTCATCCGTGATCATAGTGAAGTTGGAGCTCGCAAGGTCAGCCGAACCGCCTACAAGATGAGGTACCCGCTTCGCGAGGCCGTTAATCACTTTGCCTGATGCGGTGCGTGTTGAAATTGCGCCGCTCTCTGGGGTAAAGCGCGGCACATCAGCGTTCCAATCTGCAGGCAAATCGCCGCGGGACGCAAGCTCGAACTGCTGAGCGAGCTCAGGGTAAGCAGCTTTGTAGTTATTCCAAAGCTGTTCCCAACTGCTCTCGGCTTGGACGCCCAGCTGCTTGTACCCGGCGAAATGTTCGATAACCTCAGCAGGAACGTAGAAGTCCGGCTCTAACGGCCAACCCAAAGCCTGCTTCGTCAACAGCAGTTCTTCTTTACCCAGCGGACTGCCGTGCGTACCGCCGTGGCCGCCTTTACCCGCTTTGTTAGGACTGCCGTAACCAATCGTTGTTTTGATCTCAATCAGAGTTGGGCGGTTCAAATCCGCCTTTCCTTCTTCGATCGCAGCAGAAATCGCATCCACATTGTTCTGCTCTTCAACGCGAAGGTACTGCCAGCCATAAGATTCAATGCGTGTGCGAATATTCTCGGAGAAGGACATGTTCAATTCGCCATCTAACGAAATATCATTGGAATCGTATAACACAATTAGTTTACCCAACTTTAAATGGCCAGCTAACGAAGCAGCCTCACCTGAAACGCCTTCCATCAAATCGCCATCACCGCAAATCGCATAAGTAAAGTGATTGACGAGCGGAAAGCCTTCTTGATTATAGACCGATGCCTGATGCGCTTCGGCCATGGCCATCCCTACTGCCATCGCTACGCCTTGCCCAAGCGGTCCAGTTGTTGCCTCGACACCGTCCGTATGACCAAATTCCGGATGTCCCGGCGTCCGGCTTCCCCATTGGCGGAATTCCTTAATGTCTTCGATCGTAACATCGTAGCCGCTTAGGTGTAAAAGACTGTATAGCAGCATCGAGCCATGTCCGGCTGAAAGGACGAAGCGATCCCGATCCACCCATTTGGGATTAACCGGATTATGCTTTAAGTGCCGGGTCCAAAGGGCATACGCCATCGGAGCCGCTCCCATCGGCATACCGGGATGTCCCATAGCCGCCTTCTCAACCGCATCAATGGTTAACGTTCTAATTGTATTGATACTTAACTCTTCAATGGATACAGATGTCTGATTCAACAAGTATCGCCTCCATCAATATAATTTGGTTTAACTTCCTCTACGTTCTATTATAAGGATAGATGAAGCATTCAAATAATTGATAGTTTCGATACTAGCTATAGATGGTGTCTATATGATGAATTTCGAGTTGTAGAACGTAAGGATTCGATGTTTCTTTCGTAACCAATGAGTTTGCAGCTAAGGAATTAAAAGAAGGCAGTTTGTTCGAAGTTGACATTGAGGCAACCATTCCGTCGACCAAGATCGGAATTCATCACTAAAAAAATATGCCGCTATTTAAAAGCTGCGGCGGCTTTTGTAGAGAAGTTGGAAACATCCCAGGCTGTAATCGGATGATTAATTCGAGGCACATAGATTGTCGTATCTATTCAGCAGTTCATCCAACTCATGAGAGAGTTTAAGTATAAAGTCAGAAAGCAGATCATAGTGGTTGCTTGCTTGATTCAATTCTTTCCTTTTATCTTCTATTTTTTTCTCTATTTCATATAATGGGACCACTCTACATCCCTCCAAAGCAATGCCTATTATAGCTAAATACTCTATATCAAATAATCTTGTATGTCTATTTTACACGAATAATGTTAAAAAAATATAAGTTAAGCATTACATATTTATGAGGAAAACCACTAATTAGGTAATTACTTATCTAATAACCACATATTCGCAATTAGAAACGTCATTCTTACAAAATGCGGGAATTTTTTCGTGTTAGAATTTGTTAGCTCTTACTTGTGATAAATGTCACATCCATTCCCCAAAAATGGTGCTATATTTTCAAAAAAGGGTACAAGATTGGGGACAGGGGCGATGAGGAAAGCTACATTTAGTATTGTCAAAAAGATGGTGCTGGGAATCACGGTCGTTTCAGCCGTAACCTATGCAACAAGCGCTTTTTTTATTTTTATGTTACAAGATTTATTTAAAGATTACGTTTCTGGTTGGCTCTTCATCGTCATCACCTTATCTATGGGCGTTTTTTGGACAGGCTTTCTAGGCTGGATCGCTGCGAAATGGCTCGTTAAACCGTTACTTCTTCTCACCGACGCGGCCAACCATGCTTCCATCGGTAATTTGCAAGTACAGATTATTCCTAATAAATCGGATGATGAATTACGAGCATTAGGACTTTCTTTCGCTAAGATGATTGAAAATGTTCGAAGTATCATTGAAGGAATTTCAACGAATTTTAAAGGAACCAATACACATGTCGATGAATTACGAATGGCGATTGGACAGGCAACTGCTCAAGTTGAACTTATAACAACTACCATAGAAGAAATTGCTAACGGCGCGGAGCGGCAATCCAAATCCTCCGAATCGATGTTCGTGTCCGTGGAACAGATCACCAAAGCTACGGATGATATTAACGA
This sequence comes from Paenibacillus sp. N3.4, assembly GCF_008017805.1. GTDB lineage: Bacteria > Bacillota > Bacilli > Paenibacillales > NBRC-103111 > Paenibacillus_E. The sequence continues at coordinate 29,274 of NZ_VRTT01000039.1, forward strand.
AAAGGCAAATACCGCACAACGATTGACTAAGCAAATGGTGGCGTCTATCGAGGATAACACCAAAGTGATACAATCTTTAGTTCATGGGATGCGCAAACTTGCGGTCTCTAATCAAGAATCGATACAAGTCGTCATGCGCCTGGAGAGCAATGCACATACAATCAGTGATATTTCGAATGTTGTAGGTGAATTCGCCAATCAGACACACTTGTTGGCTTTAAATGCTTCTATTGAGGCTGCCGCGCGGGTGAGCATGGAAAAGGCTTCACCGTTGTAGCCGGAGAAGTAAAAAAACTAGCCGAACAAAGCTCACATGCAGTAAACAACATTAATCAACTCATCAGTGAAATGCAATCCGAAGTAAAAAATACGGTACTCAAAATTACTGAACAATTTGAAATAGCCAATACGGAATCAGCACGGGGTGAGTCTGTTGAATCCGCCTTTCAAGTCATTGTCCACGAGGCTGTTGAAGTAGCCGCAACCGTAGATCACATTGCGGGGATGGTTGCTATCCAAGCTGAACAAGTTCAGATTACCCTAACTGAGGCTAGAGATGTTGCAGACATTGCATCCCATATTAGCGTGGGCGCTAAAGGCGTATTTGCTTCAACTCAGGAGCAAACAGCCGTGATGCAGGAAATCGCCGCATCCTCCGATCTACTGCGAGAGCAGTCCACCAGCTTAAAGAAGCAAATTGAATTTTTCAAAGTTAGCTAGCTAATATAAAAAATGAGCTGCAGGATGTTACTGTCAGCTCATTTCCTTTTATTATTTCCCTGTACATGCTTTTAAAATTACGCCTGCAGTACGCTTAGATCGGTTACTAGCTACCTAATAACAACTCACTAGTCAAGTCCAATTCATATTGCTCATATTTGCTTAACCAGATACGCCACTTCCAGTATAAGAGCCACTCTACCATTGCCAAGTATGGTTGCGCCTGCTATGAAATTAGTTTTCCCAAGAAAAGAACCCATCGATTTGATGACGATTTCCTGATTGCCGATGAGCTCATCGACGGCTAATGCCACTTTTTTATCCGCGGAACCTACGATAACTACAGGCAGCACTTTTGAAAACTCTGTAACAGCTTGGGGATAATTTAATATGTCATTTAGCCAGACCAGCGGGATAATCTGATCCCGGATCACAATAACCTTCTCCCCACGAATGGTTTGTATACGTTCTCTTGGAAGCCTCACAATTTCCAAAACATTGCTCATTGGAATCGCAAAGATACGTCCGCTAACTTTAACCATAAGCCCAGTAATGATGGCCAATGTCAGTGGTAATCGGATCGTAAACCGTGTTCCAACATCCATTTCCGTATGGATATCGATAAGTCCATTCAATCTCTCTATTTGATTGCGCACAATATCCATTCCTACGCCCCGTCCGGATACTTCACTTATAGAAGAGGCTGTGGAAAATCCCGGTCGAAAGATTAAGTATAGGGCATCTCGCTCCGAAAGCCTCTGTGCTTCTTCTTCCGTAATGATTTGCTTGCTCAGAGCAGATTGCTTGATCTTCTCTGCGGATATGCCTGCTCCGTTATCCTCCACGGTGATAATAATTTGATTGTCTTCATGATAAGCATCAAGCCTGATGATGCCCTCTTTTGCCTTTCCTTTGCTCTGTCTGATTGCTGCCGATTCAATGCCGTGATCGATTGCATTTCGAATTAAATGAATCAACGGATCCCCTAATTCCTCTATAAGCGTACGATCCAATTCCGTTTCTTTACCGTCAAGCACAAGTTCAACTTGCTTGTCCAATTTTTGCGAGAGATCCCGCACCATACGGGGCATACGATTAAATAAATGCTCAATAGGAAGCATTCTGGCTTTCATCACGCTCTCCTGCAATTCGCTCACAATACCCGACATACGATCAGAGATCTCCTCAAATCTTCCATAAAAATCCTCATTTGAGAATCGACTGTACAAAGAATTCTTTAGTTGTACAAAGGAAGTTTGATCGATGAGAAGCTCTCCGACCAAATTCATTAAATGCTCTAATCTCTCTACACTAACCCGAATGGTCGGCGCAGTCTGCTTTGGTCTATTTTCCAAAGCTATCGGCTTCTCCGTGTTCAACGGATCTTCCTCTTGCCGCTCCAGTGAAATATCCGCCAATAACGTGAGCTCTGCATGTTCAACATCCATCAATGATTTCAAAACAAACTCAATATGACTTGCCTCATAATCTGTACTCAGAACCACATCGACGTTCCTGTACAAGGCATCATCTGCAAGCTCCTCTGTTTCTTCTAGCAGAGGATTGGGAACCACAACATGCCCGTATTCTTCCCTAAGCTTTTTGACAATTAAATGAAATCGAGCTGCTTTCATCTGACAGTCATCAGAAAGTACAAGCTGAATTTTGTACGGCTGACCTTTAACTTCTCGGCCTTCTGCCAGAAATGTCGGTTGCTCAGCAAAATTTTGGACAATAGTTATGAAGGGCTTTACATCTGTGCAGGGTATTCCTGCCATATATTCATCACGAAGCAGTTTTAGAAAATCCAACGCTTGAAATAACAGATTGATAAGTGCACTATCTATAGCACGTTTCTTACCTCTGACCAAATCGAGCATATGCTCCACTTCGTGGGTCAGATCCTTCATTTCATTGAAGCCCATTGCCGCAGATGAGCCTTTAATTGTATGCGCTGCGCGAAATATGGATTGAATCAATTCGTCCGATTCACTTTGTTCCAATGCCAGCAGATCTTGATCCATCTTTTCCAACTGTTCAATCAGTTCTTCTACAAAAGCCTCTCGATAAACCGAAATATCCTCCATAATGAGCCATCACTACCTATTCTTGAAGTAATATTTCATCCATTTGTAAAATCCCGACAAGATGGCCTTCTCGAAGCCCAATTCCTAGAAAGTATGCTCCGCTTATGCCCCCTATCCTTTCAGGCGGAGGCTGTATTTCATCATAGGTTGAAACTTTATTCACATAATCGACGATAAGACCTATCGATTCTTCCTTATGTTTGACAACAACAATACGTGTTGCTTTGGTTTCCTCCACATCCGGTAAACCAAATAAGTGACGAAGGCTGATGACAGGAACAACTTTTCCTCGAAGATTAATAACCCCTTTCACATAGGATCTGCAGTTCGGAATGTCAGTGATTGGCTGCATCTTAATAATTTCATGTATATCCTGTATGTTTATCGCATAATTTTCTTTACCTATAACCATTTCTATGTACATTTCTTGCTTTAGCGTTGTCATATCCATCACATCCAGCATATTTATTTAATCTTAAATACAGAAACGGATGCATTCAGTTCATCAGCTAAATGTGCAAGCGACTGACACGTAGCCGCAGTTTCCTCCGATGCTGCAGCTGCTTCTTCACTGGCTGCTGCTATCGATTCAACCGATTGCATGACTTCGGACGCTTGCGCAGCTTCCTCTTGACATGCAGCTGCAATTTCGTTGACCTTGTTGGCTGATGTGTTAACCATCTCAGCGATCTTTTTGAATGCATGACCGGTTTGTGTTGATTGTGAAACACTGTCCAAAACTGCGACTACACTCATCTTGGTGTTTTCCTGCATAACTTTAATAATGGATGAGATTTCTTTCGTTGCCGCACTGCTTCTTTCAGCTAATTTCCTAACCTCATCTGCGACAACGGCAAAGCCTCTACCCTGATCTCCTGCTCTAGCCGCTTCGATCGCTGCATTCAGAGCAAGCAAATTGGTTTGATCCGCAATATCATCAATGACCTCAATGATTTCTCCGATTTTATTGGAGTCATCCTCCAATCGAGACATCGTTTTATTGACGGCCTGCATGCCGTTAATCGAAGCATCTACAACCTGTCCGCCTTCACCGGCAGTCTGGACCGTGTTATTAGATAGTTCCGCCGCTTGCTCGGCGCTTTGGGCAACGAATGTAATCGCCGTTGAGAGCTCTGCGAACAGCTCGGAAATAGACTGAGCCGACTGTGCTTGATTGGCATTGCCGTTGGCAATTTCTTCCGTGCTTGCAGATATTTGCTCCGAAGCGGCTGCTACGCTCTCTGAAGATTGAATAATGCCTCCAATGAGACCTCTTAAATTATCGATCATATGATTCATAGAGCTTGAAAGGGTTCCAATTTCATCTTTGGTCTGGATGTCCGACTTTTCACGGAGGTCTCCTTCGGCCACCTTACCTACCAAGGACACAATTTTATTTAAAGGACGAGCTATGGATTGAGCGATGAGGTAGCCTAATAAAATACTGAGGATAAGAGAAACAATAATGACTGCAATCGTTGCAGCCCGAGCTGTTGAATAGGTTTGTTTGGATTTTTCATTGGTTGCTGTTGCAATTTGCACATTGAGGTCAATCAGTTTCTGTAAGTTCGTTCTCAATTTATCGCCCTGTGCGCTTAATTCCGTATTCTTAAATGCATTGAATTCGGCCTGATCATCTTTATAGGAAAGTTGTAAGGCTGTATCATATATTTTCAGATAAGCAGCCAACTCCGCATCGAGTATCTTCAATTGATCTTGTTCAGGCTTCGTCAATTCCGTTTCCCGATAAGAATCTAATTTATCGGTTACTTCCTTTTTAAATCCAGGAATATCGGCCGATATTTTATCCTTTGCTTCTTTGGTCGGCGTTGTGCTTATATCACGAACGGCAACACGCATCTTTTGATAACCGATCATGCTCGCGGATACATCACGAATCGAAATCAAGTTATTACCGTAGATCTCATTTATATTTCCATTCATCGTATTTAGATTCACTAACCCATAAATGCCAACTGCAACGACTATCATTGAAACCAGAACAAATCCAAGAATGAGCTTAGCTGATGTTTTTAAATGTGAATACCAATTCATAAAAGCACCTCATTATCATTGTATGATACGATTGAATTTCGTTCTGCCTCTTGATGAAGTAAATCTAAAAACTCCATGACGTAATAACGATCAAATTGCGTGTCACTGTGAAGAAGTAGCTGCTCCTTCGCCTCTTCAACAGATAGCCCCCTGTGATAGGGTCTCTCCGAAATCATCGAGTCGAAAGCGTCAATAATCGCGCAGATTCGGGCATAAGCTGGAATTTCCGTTCCTTTTAAACCGCATGGATATCCCTGCCCATCCCAACGCTCATGATGAAATTCAATGATATCAATGATGCTCGTATCCATGGAACGGTGGCTCCTTATCCATTCTGCTCCTATGGACGGGTGCTTCTTCATGATCTCCCATTCAAGCAAGGTAAGTATGTCCGGCTTGGCAATGATTTCCTCTGGAATAAACAATTTACCGATATCATGAAATAAGCAGCCTTTCACCAACCGATCTCTTTCCACTTCATTAAGACATAATTGAATCCCCATTTTCTTCGCCATTTTAGCTACCCTAAAACTATGAAGATAGGTATTCTTATCTTTCTCCCTAAGCATGTTTAATTCAAATGGCATTATTCCGCTCTGCATGATCGATTGCCCACCACCTATCCCTCCATACTATGCAGCCATGATCACCAATTGTTGCAACTTAGTGGTAGGTCTCTTGTCACTTTGTGTCGTACAATAACTGTTGTACGACATGTTTTTCAAGGAGGAATATATAGTGAACAGAAAAGTGACATCAACTCAGCTTCTATCCCCAATCAACCAGATTAACGAGTATTCCGACGATCAAATCATTTCTATGTTCTTGTCTGTGTGTGTACGTTCCAAATACACGCTGCGTAATTATCAAAGAGCCATAGAGCTATTCCGTCATTTTATTTCCTACAAATCACTTTCTGAGGTCACATGGCAAGAAATTGAAGCCTATAAAATAGGTCTTATAAAAGGATTTTGCAGTTTTCAAAACAAGCCGTTGGCTCCCGCCACGGTAGCAAGCTTCCTAGCACCTTTGAACTCTTTGTATAAATGGGGAAGCGACCCCAATATTCAAATATTCAAGCTTAATCCGATGTCGAGTGTGCGCACACCGAGAATACATGTCAACAGTAAGCATCACTATTTAACCAAGCAAGAGGTTGGTCGTCTGCTCGAGCAGCTAAAGAGGCATAGTAATCGCAATTACCTAATTGGTCTATCTTTGGTTTTACTGGGATTACGAGTATCCGAATTAATCGGCATGCAATGGAGTCATTTCAGGAAAGATCCGCTTGAAACCTCGGTATGGCTTCATGTCATGGAGGGAAAGGGAGGAAAGCAAAGGGAAATAAAGGTGCCCAGGGAATTATGGCAACTTTTTATGGAGTACTCTCATATACTTCCTCACGAGAAGCAAACAGCACCTAGGGACACACATGTTTTCCCCTTATCTGTTCGCCAAGTAGAGAGGATCATTAGCACATCCTGCGAGCAGTGCAACATAGGAAAAAAGACTACCCCGCATTGGCTTCGACATACCAGCGCAACGTTGGCCTTACTTCACGGTGCTTCCTTGCAGCAGGTTCAGGAAACCTTGGGGCACTCCCATATTAATACAACCCAGCGTTATTTACATACCGTTGAACAAATGAAAAAATCGGCCTCCGAGTACGTAGAGGACTGCTTGCGGGAATATTTTTAAATGAATAAAATAGAAACTTTTTACAAATAAAACAGTTGATAATATAGTTTGAATTAACTATACTAATCTTAATATTAGCAGTAGAATTATGTATTAATTTGTAAGAACATGTCGTACAACAGTTATTGTACGACATGTTTTTATTTTTATGCAATTTGCGCTGTGATTCCGCCTAATGTCCAACGACAGAAATATGACCTTTCAAAATATGATCAATTCTCCAAGGGAGAGATAATGTTGAATAAATGGATCAAATGAGGATTGGTCTTTTATTAATTTTTATTTTTGAGAAGAAAAATAAGCGGTGATATATCCTCTATGCTTCAAGTGATTTGTAGGCGGTCCCTATAAAATAACTGCTGGGCATAATGCTGTCGCATTTTTACGACAGCATTATGCCCTGTTTTTATTGAAAATTGCTGTAACATCAACATTACCAATCAGGTCACATTTCTGTCGTTGGACACCTAACAAGGTATACGAACCTGATTAAACGAAATCACAAGCGACTCTACACTTTATTATTTAATCTGTAAATTCATTGTAATGACATACAACCATTGGGAGCAGTTTAGAAATCTACAAAAAGTTATGCATCCGATATTTCATACTGCAATCATAGGGCTTTTGATTTATAGTTAGGTTTTAAGCATGATGAATCATATACGGTTTCTTTAGAATACTAGGAGGCATAAAGTATCTGTGCAAAGCGAATCATCAACAACAAAGCCAAGGAACAAAATTAGCTTGACTACACTTCTAACAGGGCTAGTTTCCCTATCTGTTTTTCTGACTCTGAGCATGATGCTCGTTGCGTCCTACCAATCACAAAAAAAATCACTGATGGACACCACACTTACCTTGAATTTTTCAAGCGCAAGCAAAATGAGCCAGACCATAGATTCTTTGTTCAAATCCATGCGGAGCAGCTTGTACTATTCGGCAAATATCTTCACAAATATACACGACATGAATGAAGAGGAAGTCACTTATAATTTGGAATTAATGCGTCACAGCAGCAACTATTTTAATTCCATTACGATCGTAGATGAAACGGGTCTTGTACGTAACGTGTCCCCCAAGTCCATCGGTTCAGCAGGAAAATATATTACAACGGATGCGGCAAAGACCGCATTGGCCTTGCAAAAGTCCTATCTTTCCAAACCATACATTGCTGCTACCGGACGCTTGATCGTATTTATGAGCGAGCCGATATACGACAAGGAAGGTACATATCGAGGGTTTATCGGCGGAACTCTTTATTTAGAGGAATACAACATCCTAAGTACGATCTTTGGAAACAATTTAGTAGATAAAATAGGTTCTTATTTTTACATAGTGGGATCAGACGGCCATATATTGTATCATCGCGACAATACTCGGTTAGGGGAAAATATCAGCGCTAATTCTGTTGTCCAAAAGCTTATTCAAGGTCAAAGCGGCTATGAACTGGCGGTCAATTTAAAGGGCGAGGCATTATTAGCGGGGTACGTAAAGGTCCCCGAAAATGGCTGGGGCGTAGTTGTGGTGTCGCCGATCCTTGTTATTAATGAACAATTGAGTCATCATATCAAAGCTATTCTTTTGTATACGATCATTCCGTTTTCGTTATTGATGTTAATCGTCATCCTTCTTGCGCGCAGATTGGCTCAACCTTTCGTTTCCTTGGCCAATTTGGTGAGTAAAATAGGTAGTGAAAAGGTAGAGTTCCCTGAAGGGAAGCAACATTGGAACCGAGAAGCTGATTGGTTATCAGAAGCAATTCGACATGCATTCACGGACGTCAAGAAGCAGACCGATCAATTGACGCACGAGGCAACGACAGATCCATTGACCGGATTAACAAACCGAAGGACACTCGAAACAATTATGCACAAATGGATCATGGAGCCTACTCCGTTTTCGGTTGTTCTTATGGATATTGATTACTTTAAAAGCATTAATGACACTTATGGTCATCAAATTGGAGACGAAGTGTTGAAACACTTCGCTAATATCATGACAGCAACGGTCCGACCAAGTGATGTGTGTTGTCGTTTCGGGGGAGAGGAATTCATTGCACTTCTTCCACATAGAGCAGCTGAGGAGGCTTATCTTGTTGCCGAACGAATTCGTCATCTTTTAGAAACTAACGTAAATTGTATCGGAAATCCGATTACGGTCTCTCTGGGGATCTCTCACTTTTCTACTCACGCCGATTCGGCTGAAGAGCTGATTCATCTGGCCGACCAGGCCTTGTATAAGGCTAAGACATCCGGAAGAAATCAAACTATTATAGCAGAAATTAGTACGTAGCACTTCTTTTATAGAAAACCGTCAGGCACTCATTTTCATGAATTTCTAGCGGTTTTCTATTGCTCAATAAGTCCTCTTAAAGGCTTAAAGAGAAATTCAAGAAGTGTAGGAAGACCCGGCATATCACGAAGATCCAGCATAGATAATAACCATGCGATGAACAGCATCGAAATAAATACCGCTCTATCCTTAACTGGTTTTATTTTCAGCTTCGGCCAGTCCCAAAGTTCTTTTCAAGTAGATGAGCCATAATCAATTTTTTTATGCATGATTATCCAATTGTTAAGGGATACATTTGCAAAAATGGTTGAACGAAAAAAGAGCGACGAATTTTTACATTCGTTCCGCCCCTTTTTGATCTTTTATTCCTCCCGACTAATCCCTAATTATAAAATTAACATCCGATACATGGCCTTGTATATCCATATGTCCGGAAATGATATCTGTAACAAGTCTGTCTTGTCTTCTATAATTTTTTATATACACATCTTTTACATAAGAACCACTATTTACGCCTTTTATTAAAGCTTTCTGTTCTCCACTTCCCCGATAAGTAACGTTATCTAACGTAACGTTTTGAATGATTCCTCCATCTAAATCTCCGGGGAACCGTTCATCTGTTCTGAATTGAAATACTGCAGCTTTATAGGGATCTCTGAACGCTTCTATTCTTATATCTTTAAATAAAATATTTCGAATATGATTTCCCCCGTTTGCCCATAACTTCAATACGCCGGTAAATTTATCAATCACATAAACGCCTTGTTGATTAAGTACATCTATATTTTGAAATGTCAAATCTGTTATATGGGCATCTGGCTCACTTCCCAAACCTATCAAAATAGTATGTGCGTCATCTCCCCATAATACGCTATTTTGAACCGTATGAAAGGAAGTTGGGCCATAATGATACATCACAATATCATCATCCGGCGTTCTGATAAACACACCTGTAATTAGACCGTGATTGGATCCACTAAAATGGATGCCATCTGCATTTACTTCATAGGCAATAATGTTCATGTTTTTAACGATCGGTCTTGTAGAAAAGTTCATAACAACTGCCCACATGGTTGGATCAATAATCGTAATTCCTTCCAATACATTATCACTTCCACTGCTTAACCAAATGGCGCCTGTACGGCCTTCGCCCGGTTGAGGGTTCGTATGCTGCAATTGACTGCCATCCAATATGCCCCGACCTCTTATCGTCACATGATCCACTTCATCAGAAGAGATGGACCCATAACAAACAGCACCGGGTGCCATATAAACCGTTGTGTTATTTCGGGAAATAAAGAAGGATTCGCCCGAATGCCAATTCCCATAATTTGAACTTGTACCATAACTTGTATGTTCATTTCCATCGACTGCATGTTTGTAGCTAGGCATAGCTCCCGCTATTGCGCGATTCTTAGCCAAATTTAGAGTACCGCCAGCTTCATAAATCTTAAATGCACTGATAGAATTACTAAATACCCAACCTGTAGCAACATTACTTCCCAAAAGCAATAATCTCACATATCGCGCTTTTCTTTGTGGGAAGCTCTTGGTCATATATCCGATAAGCGTATTACTTGTACCATCATAAGCAGTCGTATACGGTTCACTTTCATTTAATTTTGTTTCCACCAGAAATCTGTTGGGATACGAAAGAGGTTCCATTCCTAAACCTTGCATTTTAATTATAGCCTGCCCGAGATCTATTCTATCAATTGAATACGTGGCCCCAAGATCAACCTCTACCCAGGAACCTTTTGGCAGCGTGTGAAAGCCTGGCTTGAAATAATACGTATCTTTTCCAGCAGGTAATTGTAAAGGAATTGGATCTCCTGGATGAATAAGATACACATTCGGATCGACCTCAGATGGCACATTCGTTTCCAGCGGATTAGTTAGAATATGCAAGTTTTCCGTATTCCAGCTATCATTGATACGTATAACTATTTTGCGTGGAGAAGCATCGTTTTGTGTAATTGAAAAAATAAGGGTATTCCCCATCTGCGCGGCATTTATGCCATATGAATTCGGCCTGATATCATAACAGTTAATAGTTTCACCCTGATAAGTGACCTTCACATCTAGGGAACCAGAGAAATCGAAATTTACCATGGAGGAATTAAAAACTGTCCCATCTTGATGACCTAATTTTACATTGTATACAAATAAATCTACCCATAAAGACTCATCAGATGGCTTAACCTGTACCTCGAATGTAAGGTTCGGTGTTGTACCTACTGGCGGAGACCATACATTAATCATATTCGACATTTTTTCCCCCTATGAAACTTAGATCGTATACGAAAATACTATTAATTTGTAATCGTTACATTGTCAAAATAAAAGATGCCGCCTGTAGGTGCCTCCGACGATACAAAACCTACTCTGCCTATATCGCTTGCAGCTACCTCAAGCCTTTTATTGCAATTGATCAAAACATTATCCATATGCAGGCCAAATGTACCTGTCCATGTATTTATGATAACCTTTACTTCGTACCACTGATTCGTGTTGTAAGGCATTAAGGCTGACCAAACATTAGCGTTGTTACTATATATCAAGCAACCGTGATAATAATCAGGGAACCTATCTGATAGGTCCCCCGCAAATAATCCTTATTTTTTGGCTGTCAATTTCCATGCGTCCAACTGCTTTTGTTTCTCAGCAATGATTTTGTCAATACCTGCGCTTTTAAGCCCAACAACCAATTTGGGAATGTAGACTTCTGGGTCCACTGAGCCAGACATAATAGCCTGTTGATATTGCTTGAGTACGCTGCCACAAGCTGCTACTTCCTGCGTTAAAGATTCCGAATTCCAAGCAAAACCGAGTGCAGGGGATTTATCTGCAGTTTCGTTAAATGAGCGAAATTTTTCCCATTTCTTCGGATCTTCATTTGGGAATAAATAGGTCAACATTTGATTTCCCCACATCCAAGGTTCGTTTTTATAACCAACTTTTGTAGCGTCGACTCCAGCTGGGAAATCAATGGTTGTATCATCTTTTTTCACATAATGAGTTCCTTCAATGCCGAAGTCAAATAGATTCAGTAACGTTTTATCGCCATAGAGCAGGTTCAAAAACATCATAGCCCGTTTAGAATCTTTGGAAGTCTTAGGAATGGCCGTCATAATTCCTGTCGTATTCAAAGTAATAGGCTTGTTCACCATTTCTTTCTGAATGACCTTAACTCCCCAGGCTGAGGACATTTCAGCATCTTTGCCAGGTTTCAGTTCCGAATACATGGCGAATGCTTTTCCTGCTTGCATGGCACCGAAGTCTTTGACAGTTGCCGCATCAAGATTCATATACTTTGCCTGATACCACTTACGTGCTAGCTTCGCATAATCCATGAATACCTGGGATTCAAAAATATTAACCACTTTTAATTCCTTGCTAGAAAGATCTAAACCACCCAAATAATCGCCAAGATTATCAAAGTACGAAGAACTAACTGCAAAATTGCTCATTTGACGCCCTTCTTGTCCAAAGAAAGGAACGATACCCGGTTCGTTGTCTTTAATAATTTGCAGCATCGGCTCTATATCCTCGAGCTTGTTAACTTTGCTAATATCAAATTTATATTTATCGACTAATTCCTTGTTAAACAAGAGACCATCAACACTACCAAATTCTTTATTCGTAGGAAGTCCATATATATTCCCGCCTATCCTAGTACCATCTAAAAATTGGGGTTGCAATGCTTTCGTTACATCTCCACCGTATTTAGCAATGAGATCATCTAAGGGCAAAAACGCCCCTTTTGCTACGTTTTGAGAATAACCAAGACCGCCCGCAGTCATCATAACATCTATTTGTTCATTTGTAGCAATCATAAGATTGGTCTTTTCAACCCAAGTTCCCCACTCAATCGGTTTCAATTCAACAGTAGCGTTAATCTTGTCCGTTAAATACGTATTCATTTTATCTTGCACAGCTTTTAAGTCTTTGGGAATCGCTCCTGCAGCATAAACAATCGTAAGCTTATATGGATCCAGTTTAGAAGATGAAGTCTTGTCGGTCTCCTTCGTGCTTTCCGAAGTGCTGCTTTTCGCGGTATTCTCCTTCGTCGTTGAAGGATTACAGCCCGAGATTACGACACCTATTGTGAGAATTGTCACCATCATCCCGATATACTTTTTCATATTTATCAAGTCTCCCCCGTATGTTATTCATTCAACATCAACTTTATCCTAACAATAAGACAAATAGCCCTATCCCATAAATCGTTTTGTTCAATCACCTCCTCAAACTAATCAAGCACTAACCTTTCACCGAACCCACAGTAAGGCCCTTTACCAAATACTTCTGAAAAAAGGGATATGAAATAAGAATGGGACCTACGCCAATAACAGCCATTGCCATGATGACAGAATTTTGGGGCATTTCGGAAATCATTTTTGCGGAATTGGCATTTTCCGTATGTGATGATAAAAATTGAATATTCAATAGCGCCTTCGTCATTAAATATTGAACGCTGAAGTATTTCGATTCACTGATAAAAATCAATCCATTAAACCAATCATTCCAGTAAGCAAGTGTGGTGAACATGCCTATTGTTGCAATTACGGAAACCGAGAGCGGCAAAACCAGTTGAAAAAATATTCTCCACTCGCCAGCTCCGTCTATCCGAGCAGACTCGATCACGGAAACAGGAACAGAGTTCGAAAAAAAAGTCCGCATGATCAGCACATTAAATCCATTCATAAGTAAACCTGGAATAATGAGTGCCCATATCGTGTCTCTCAAATCAATGATTTGGGTATATACCAAATACCAAGGAACCAAACCACCATTTAATAAAATGGTAAAAAACACATAAAACGAAAGCATCTTTCGATACGGAAAATCAAGACGAGACATCGGGTAGGCAATTAAGCTTGATAGGAGTAAGCTGATTAAAGTACCTCCCACGGTAATGAAGACGGTAACCCCATAAGCCCGAATTAATTGGCCTATATCTAAAAATAAATAGTGATAAGCTGCTAAACTAAACATCTTCGGAAAAAAGGTGTAACCGCTTGTACGTAACATACTTTCGTCCGTAAAAGAAGCGATCATTACCAAAACAATCGGAATTATACAAAATGCACTCATAAATACGAAGAACCCATGTAATAAACCGCTCACCAAGGATGATCCTTCTCTATCACTTCGAAAACGATTTCGGTTCGCTAACTTAGCTTCCATATTCATCCCCCTTAAAATAAAGCACTCTCTTTATCCCATTTTCTTACCAGCATATTGGCAAGTAACACGAGCACAAAACCAACCGTCGATTGATATAAGCCGGCAGCAGAAGACATACCAATATCTCCCGTTACCAATAGCGCTCGGTAGACATAGGTATCAATAACATTCGTAGTCGAAAACAGAATCCCCGTATTTAAAGGCACTTGAAAAAACATGCCAAAATCCGCATAAAATATTCGACCAATCAGGATAAGCACCACAACGATCACAACTGGACGGATCAGAGGAAGCGTGATCTTCGTCATTTGCAGCCATCGATTCGCTCCATCCATTCGGGCAGCCTCATAATATTCTTGATTAATTCCGATAATAGCCGCGAAATAGATTAGACTTGAATAACCAACATATTTCCACGTGTTAACCATGACAAGGATGTAAGGCCAGTATTTAGGCTCCAAGTACCATTCAATCGGATGTATATGCAATAGCGGAAAAATAACTTTATTGATAAAACCATGCTCTATACTAAAAAAAGCAAGGACAATATAACCAACAATGCTAAAGGAAATTAAAAAAGGAAGCAGCATCATACTTTGGTACAGATTGCGTGCAAATCGATTTTTAATTTCGTTCAAAAATAGCGCTACAAGCAGTGCGATAATTAAATTATTGACGATTATAAACGTTCCATTGTAGAGCAGTGTATTGCGGGTAATGATGAAGGCATCATGAGACTTGAAAAGAAACTCAAAATTTTTAAATCCAACCCAATCGCTATGCAAAATTCCTTTTGTATAGTTAATGTTCTTAAAAGCTATGAAAGCGCCAAGCATGGGTAAGTAATTGTTAATAAATAAATAGATGACCCCGGGTAATGCCATCCATACAAGACTTCTATACTTCTTTGCCATTCCGCTCCCCCCACTCTGTTCTTCTATTTCTTATTTTAGAGGGAATAACGTTCTTCAGATAGCGTTCAAGATACCGAAACTATCGCTCAAGTTACTTCTTAGGAATAAAAAGACGAACGATTGCCCCTTTTTCCAAGCCATTACCCATCATTAAACAGGCCTCATTTGCAAAATAAGCTTGGAGCCTTTGTTTCACATTTTGAATGCCCAAATGCCGATCACCATGTAAGGCCTGGCTGCTTGCCACAAACTTTTGTAAGGATTGCTCTGAAAATCCATTGCCATTATCTTCAATCTGTATCCAGATGCCACGGCTATTTTCCACAAGCTCTTGGTAACAAGATATTTTCAAATGAAAGCCCTCCTCTTGTATAACCATGCCATGGATAATGGCATTTTCTACAAAAGGCTGAAAAATTAATGCAGGAACAAGCCATTCGCCGGCGGATTCGTCCATTTCAATCACATAATCGAAATGTATAGGAAAACGCAATTTATGAATTTGCAAGTAATGATCAATATGCTTCATTTCTTCCTTGACCGTAACCATTTCTTGTGAGCTTCGGATCATAAAACGGAAATAATTCATGAGATGAACCATCATCTTCTGTGCTAATTCGGATTTTTTAGTAGCAATCAGGTTATAGGCTATATTTAATGAATTCAATAGAAAATGGGGATTAATTTGCAACTGCAGCTGCTTAATTTCAGCCTGTTGCGTTTTAATATGCTCTTCGTAAACGTTAATTTTTAAAGATGAAATTTGGGTGGACATGGTGTTAAATGTTTCAGATATCATTGCCAATTCCCTGGAATGACTAGGAGGCATTCTGTATTTCAGATCCCCGTCCTGTATGCGCCGCATGGCATGAATGACACGAAATATGGGGTTCATAACGATTTTTTTGAGTAAAATTAAATTTAAAATAAGAAAACTACCAATAACAAAGGGCAAGAAGTAAATAAACTTTTGCAGCAAAGAGAGCTGTTTATATACATTTTTTTCTGGCATGAGAACGATCATAATCATATTAGAAACCTGTGACCGATGCGTGACCATTAAATAATCATCAGGAATTTTCACAGTATGAAAGGAATTGTTATTCCTAAGAATTTCGCTTGTAATTTGCTCCAAAAATTCAGGAGATAGGTTTGATTTCGTTAATGGTTCTGCTTGCTCAGAGAAGAAAATAATTTGTTCACCGGCAACTAAAGAAACCTTATTGGTTGGCTCCGCTAAATTCTGGATAGGGATAATGCTCCCTACATATAGATCTTTCCCTGATTTAACAACATGAATAAGACAAGGAATGTCTGCAACCTTGATCGTTCTCCATCCGTCCCATTGTCCTAAGGATTGGCCATCCTTTCGCAACCACTCAAAAATAGCATTTTCCGTGAATTTATTTTGTGGAATCTGAGACCCGTTAGACCTTGTAATCACATAATCTTCCGTTTTAGGAGAGTAAATAAATAAAGCGCCTATCTCGCTGTAGTAATTAATATCCTTCTCCATCGTATTGGCAGCGGCTATTCGAGTCATTAAATATTCATCGCTTCCGTGAGGCTGCATTTCTAATGAAGTGATAGCTGGATCTTGGAGAGCCATTCTAAACATATATTTATTTATTTCCGATAATTTATTGTCAATCTGACTCATTTGCCCGCTTAACAAACTTGAATTGGTTTGTGCTACTTGATCGCGTACCAAATTCATGGCGTAGCTATTACTGAAAAACAATAATAAAAGCAAAGGAAGGGATACAGAGATAAAAACGCTTACAAATTTGAACATCAGAGAACTTCGGTAATTCATCTATATTCCCCTCTCTAAGTACTTATTTTTGCAGTTTTCTAAATTCATACGGTGTTATATCATACGTGCGCTTAAACATCTTGGAAAAATGAGAGAAATGGAAATAGCCGAGAGAAACGGCAATTTGACTAATGGTAGCATCAGTATCTGTTAATAGCTCCTTTGCCATCTTCATCCGTTCGTTCGTCATGAAATCGGTTAGTGTTTCTCCTGTTTCTTTTTTAAAAAAACGGGATAAATAGGCTGGGTTTAAATGAACAGACTCTGCTATTTCTTCACGGGTTATTTCTGAGGTTAAGTTCTCTTTCATATACTTTTTCACTCTCTCAATCATCGTCTTTTCCCCTTTTGGAGATACCAACAATTCCAAGATAAGCTGAATAACATCATTTAACCAAACTTCCAATTGCGAGAGCGTTCTCGGATGCTCCCTCAATACGTTGTGAGCTTCGGTAGCAGCTATCCCGTTTTTATGTAAGAAATAATAGATCATCTGTAATAATCCCTGTGAAAATGATTGAATGAGTGATGTATGAATGTTCGAGCTTGATTTAAGATTTTCTAGAGCCTCTTTTATTTTATGGATGAGCTCATTGCTGCTGCCCTGTTCAATCAAATCTCCCCATTCGGAAAAGTTAGGCAGCTTAAGGCTTAAATCATATTCCTCAAATTGTTGGTGGTAAATAAGTGCCTGATTGGAGAGAGTGACATTATTGCTTTCCATCACTATTAAATTTTGATATACGCCAAATAAGCCCTGTATGGACGTCCAATTCCCTACATAACAGGATAAACTGCAATAGAAATATTCTTTGCATGCCAGAATAAAAGCTTCACATCTTAAACGCCAATCCTCCTGAGAAAGCGTCTGCGTACCTTCAGAATAAATAAATATTATATTAATTCCCGAATGATCCTGAAACGCAAGTCCATGATCCTGTTGAATGACCAACTCTACTGCTGCATTTCGGCATGCGTACTCAAGAACCTCTTCATCTCTGGAACTGAATTCTTTATGCCATTTTTCCACACTAATCAGAATCGGAAGGATTGTAAAATGGGGAGAAGTGGTTAGCCCAACTTCTTTCAGCTCACCTTCGATCTTTATTGGATCGTTGGAAATACGCTCGTCCAAATAATCTTGCCAAACGCGTTCAATGAGTAAAGGCTTTTTTGCCTCCCACAATGTGTAGAACTTTTCATAGGATTCTTTAATTTCTTCATAGCCTTGCTCTTTTTTTCGAATTTCCAACGCTTTTACGATAATCTCCTCAAGTTCCGAAAAAATTACAGGTTTAACCATATAATCAAAGACTCCCAATTGAATAGCTTTTTTAGCATAATCAAACTCAGAATGGCAAGTAAGAAACACGACAACGATGTAAATAGAATATAAGGTTGCCTGTGCGTTATAATGATTCTTGCCATGTTAGATATTAATTAAAGGGGAGTCAATATGAGTCAATTATTGCTAGTTGATGACGAAATTTATGCAATTGAGGGACTATGTAGTTCTTTCGCGATTAACGAAATTAGATGTGAAATGGATTTCAGAATTAAAAGGCAATGAACATTTCAGAGGGACCAAATCGAATCCATTCTTCGAGCTCATCATGGTGACGGAAGGACCTATTTACTTGCAAGTGGGGAGCGAGCGATTAGAGCTGCAAAGCGGAGAATGCTTCTTGCTAATGCCTTGGGAACAGCATGGTATGTGGAGGTCTATTGCCGAGCAGAGCGGCTTTTATTGGGTGCAGTTCGCAGCAGATCCCGGGTTGAGCTGGCACTCAGACGTGACTGATGCATGGAATCCTATTCCTTCTACGACACCTGCCATGCAGGATTTAAGAATTTCGTCCCCTCACGATATGATCGAATCTTTACTCTTGCCGCGCCGCTTCAATCCTTCGCTGCGCTATGAAATACTA
This sequence comes from Paenibacillus sp. N3.4, assembly GCF_008017805.1. Lineage (GTDB taxonomy): Bacteria > Bacillota > Bacilli > Paenibacillales > NBRC-103111 > Paenibacillus_E. The sequence continues at coordinate 47,977 of NZ_VRTT01000039.1, forward strand.
GGTCTGTTCGAGAAGCTGCAGCACCACTTTAATGTCCCAAAAGGGTACTTTCGCTTCCGCTCTTCTCTTCTGCTGGGGCACATACTTGAGCTGATTGCACAAGATTTGCTCGAACAAAAGCAGTTGAATACGGAGCCGTCTTCCACCTTTCTTTTATACCGCAAGCTCGTCAACTTTCTTGACGAGGAATACATGAACAACTCCTCGAGTGATAGGCTTGAGCAAAGCTTTCACCATAATTATGAATACCTTTGTCAAGTTTTCAAAAAATATTCGGGCATTACGATAGGTTCCTATCTCCATCAACTGCAAATACAAAGAGCAAAGCATCTGCTGGCCAGTTCGCAAACAATGATTCGCGACATCGCTGAGCAGGTCGGATTTCAAGACCCTTATTATTTCTCTCGCATATTTAAAAAGCTGGAAGGCATTAGCCCCCAGCAATTTCGAGATCGTTTATTAGATTTAGATAAGCTTAGTTAACGTTTCGGAACACCGTTGATGAACACGAGCGGAATAAGCCCTTTTGTTGGACGTCCTTGCGCTGTAATTTCGACGATTAGGTCATACCTGCTCTCTTGCATGTCATTAGGAGTAATCGTAAACACTAGTTCCGTTCTCCCAATGTTACAGTGATAATTTTCCAGGGACGTTCCTACTTGTAGTCCAGGAGTAATGCTCCAATTTGCTGGCAGGTGCCATTTTACTTGCAGCCACTGCTGCATGAACAGTTGATTGTCGACAATCAACTTAATGGTTTTCGATACCCCCTCTTGAACGAATGGCTCTTCACCATAATCAACCGCTGCTGCAAATATGACAAAATCATACGCGACACGGAAAGGACTCATTTGAAGCTTATCAGCAAAACTCCGGCTAAGCCACGCATTTACCTGCTGCGGTTGGCTGAATAACTGCTCGCCATCCTTAACCTCAATGGTATAACCTTCGGCGGCAGTTACGACATCGCAAAGGGTGCTTCCTAGGAACGATGGCGTCAGTCGAATGATTCGTTCCGTTAATTCCGTAACTGTTTTGGGAATTCGCAGCCCTTGATCTCCCAGATTAAGACAAACCGTCTTGATCGAATCACCGATCGGATCGGTCCATTTGCTTGGAATGCTTTGTGCGCCACCGATGATTCCGAGGATAGAGCCCAGAGTCGCAGCGGTACAATCCGTATCTTCCCCACAATTGTTGGCAATACATATGCTGTTGCCAAAATCTCCTTCGCCGTACAGCCAGCCAATGATTGTGATGCCCACGTTGCTTGGCGCGTCATAGCCCATTTTGCCTACAGGGATATCGTTTGGTAAATCTCTAGGGTCCATACCCAGAATACCAAAGCTGCCTGGCACATCCGTCAACACTTTGATGCGTGCCTCTTGCCAAGTTAAGCCGCTAGTGTAAGCATCCATCGCTGAGGCTACGCCTTTAGCTACACCGCTATCTGTAGGAATATAAGATAAGCCGATTTCAATCAGTTTATTTCTATCACTTTCTACAAAAGCAGCGCTTTCGATTGCCGCGAAGAACACCTCCGCGTAAACCCCTTCATGGCTGTGATCGACGATCGCATCTTCCCAGGCATAATTGACTGCGATATCAGGATTACCCGGAGCCAAACAAGCCCAAATTTCGGAACGGATAAAAGCGCCATTGCTGTCACGGAAAACGTTGTCCACATAGCCTGAAAGCGGCGGCACGATACCTTGACGCATATTATTTTTCCCAGCACCGTACTCTCCCCAGTTTGGAACAATATAGGAAAGCCAGTATTCGCCTAAAATCCGCGCATTCACACCCCGCCCATACTTCTCTGCGACATTCAGCCAAACAAGCTGCAGGTCCAAATCATCATTGGGCAGTGGCTCTCCATTCAAATCCTGCGTATAAAAATCAAAGTCAAAGACTCCGCGTTTGCATTCGAAAGGCGCACCTAATGTTCCTCCGATATTTTTGCCGATCCAGCACCCCATCAATTTACTTCTGTACTCGCTCAAGCTCAGCTTCATCTTCATTCCTCCATAGGTTCGTTTCATTAACTAAACCGAGTATAGCAGGAGGTTTTCAGCTGCGACATGAACGATCTTTAGTAAGTTTCTCTTTAAAAAGTGAGTTTTGTCCATCTTTAGTTCAGACCCGTCAAACTTAATCAGAATCTATCTTTAGTGCATCCATGGGTACTAAAAATAATTCCATACATTCATCTTCGACGAGAGCTAAATGATCTTCCTCATACGCATGCAGCAATGTTAACTGAGTATTCAGAGAAATTCCATCGATTAATTTAATCGTTGTAGCGATTTTTTCACTTTTATTTTCTGGGTAAAAATTTGCGATTTGAAGAAGCTTAGAATGAATCTCATCTAATTGAAATGTTAATTCCGTATACATATTTTTAATCTCTTCAATAGAAGAGCTCTCTGCAAATTCATTATATTGGTCAGCCAATGCAGCAATTTCTTTGGATACTTCAAACGTATTCGTAATATTCATTTTCATACGCTCCCTCTAAAAGTTAGTATATCTCTTAAATCGAATTAAATTATTATATCATGGCAAAAAGACGCTGGCGAGAGAAGGGGCTCTTCTCAACCAATGCCTGATTATACCCTCAACCGGCTGCAGCGAGTACCTTATCTTACGCTTGCTGTTACCTGATCTAATAACATTGAAATATCCTCTTTATCAAAAATCCCATCCTGATTGACATCCATCTGCAAAGCAGGATTAATGATCATTTAACTATATCGTCTATGCCAATTCGATTATCTAGTGATAGGTCGAGATTATTAAAGGTGATGACTGGCCTAGCACGGATCGCATTGTTTAATTCATTATTGTTGGTTTTAAACGTTCCACTTTGCAATGACATCGTAACCAAGGTTGCTTGCCATAACACGGGTGAGGAAAATGTTAGTTTTATTGTTTGGCCACTCAAATCTGTTGAATCGTAGACGGCATTCGTTACTGTAACTAGATTATCATTTGCGATAATTTGAAATTTGTTCGCTTGTATTACGTACGTTGCGTCCAGAACCGATGATAATTTAACGTTATCGTATGCCCCGTTGCATCACTAAAAGCAGACAACACGGTAACGTCCTTGGTTTTCGGAATTAAGGCCGTTTCCAGGGTTATGATTGCCGCCTCCGCATCTGTTAATCTACTTAGATTCGTTACTAAGCTTTTTTGACTCGCAGAAAGTTGATCATAGGCCATTCGTGCCGCTGTGATGGCAGATTTATCCGATAATGCCACAGCGTCATGGATCGGCAATTGCCCAATTTGCGTCACCATCGCGGTTACAGCTCTCTCATCGGCCTCCGTCAGATGTAAAAAAACTTCAAGCTCAACAAGTCCACTAAACGTGTCGCGACTTCTGTTTGTAAATACGACCTGTAATCTACTCGATGTAACGAGATCAAAATTCACCGTGTTCAAGAAGGCTTCAGGTATCACAGGGGTTTTCATTGGGTTGGGTATATCCACCCAACCACTACCATTCCAAAATTGGATCAGATAACTTGCCGGAGGCTGCACACCACCACCATCATCATATATATGTAACTTTATCTGATTAAAAGTTTTAGCCGAACCAAAATCAATAGCCAACCAATCCGTTTCATTCGGGGAACCATAATTGGTCCATCGATCTCGCGGATTTTCATTATAGGAGAACACGCCATTAACTGTACTCCAAGCACTATCACAACCGCATGTATAAGATGCTGTAACTTCCGGGTAACCTGTCTGACCTGGATTTAAAGCAAGATTCGATTCACTTATTGCATAAACCCTGTTTGAAGTCGGAAACAGGGTTAGTATCATAGCAACCATTACAAGTAACAGCATACCTCTTTTTTTAAACATGAGATCGATCGACACATAAATCCCTCCTCACAAATGGTACTTATCGTAGCCTATTAATAATTCGATTCTTTTGAATCTTGCGAATATAAGACATGATTAAATAGCAGGGAAAGCAACTTCCTAATTGATCGAGCGCCAATTTTCTTCATAATATTTGCAAGATGATTTTGGACCGTTTTTTCACTGATCATACACTGTTCGGCAATTTCGCGATTGGAAAAACCATATAAAGCAATCAAAGTCAGAATTTCTGATTCTCGCTGCGTAAACGGATGACAATTTAAAAAATCTTGCATGGCGGGATCCGTTCCCGTAATCAGAAAATCATTCAAACGCTCATATTCCGCACTGTAATGTTCACGAGTATCGCTGTTCTTCATGTGATGACTTCCTTCTGTCACTCGGAGGTACCACCTTCTCAGCATTGCTATCCCTTATTAAACGGAAGAGGATAAGTAAAGTAGAAATAAAAAGAATGCCACCTAATACATTCCATAAAATTAGAAACATTTAAACGTGCCTCGCTTTCCGTTTACTACTACCCTTATTATAAATAAATCTAATGACCTATTGTAGATGAAGAAATTCACTATCCAAGAAGTATTTCTGTCATTTTTCTACATAAATCTTCAATTCATATGACTAAAGTCATGTTTATGATAAAATGGAGATAGAAAATTTTCCTATTCCATGTGAGGTACAATATGGATATACAATTAAATAAAAGAATAACACTGATCTTGACTTTGATCGTGATAGGAACAACAATCATCTTACTGCTCCACACGCCTGATTTTTCTATTGAATTATGCTCGCTATCATGCAGTTATGTGGCTATCGTCCTCATTCGGGACTACATCATGAAAATTCATCTTCAACGAACGACAGGTATGTTGTTTTTATTTGTTCAACTAGCGCTGGCATTGGTTATATCCGTATTGTCAGAAGATTTTTTTGCACAAATCTATATCTTAATTCTCATAGGAGAGTTTACTTTTCATCGCTCCAAAAACCATTCCATTATCTTTACTATAGTGAGCTATGTTTGCTGTGTACTAAGCCTTCGGATTTATCACTATTTTCCTCCATTTGAACAGATCTACTATGTTTTGCCTCGAATCATTGAATACTTTGCTATTTTCGGAATAAGCCTTCTTGCAAAGATTGCTTTTCAGCAAAAGAATCAATTGGCTGAAGACAATGAACAGCTGCGAATTGCCTCCATGGAGTTGGAGCGGAAAGCAAAACTGCAGGAGCGAACTAGAATATCCCGTGAAATCCATGATTCCGTTGGACATACGCTGACATCCGCGTTAACCGGTTTGCAAACGGCCTCACACGCTATTGGTAAAAGTCATTATCCTCTTGCACTTGAGATGATTAACAGAACAAAAGAAAATATTCTCAGCGGTCTGGATGATGTGAGAACATCCGTACATCTGTTGCGTGAAAACATGCCAGATCATAAGTTTATACCCGAGCTTCAAGGATTGATCCATGACACGAAAAAGCAAACCAACGTGGAAATTGCAAGTGAAATAGACCCATCGATGCCGGAGCTGTCACCTATGATTGAGATAGCTATTTACCGTGCCTTACAAGAGGGTTTAACCAATGGTATTCGTCATGGTTCCAGCACCTATTTCCATTTCACATTAAATTATGATGCTGCGTACATACGATTTATGTTATCCGATAATGGAAAAGCCCCATCCCAAATTATCCATGGCTTTGGTCTAAACGCCATGAAAGAGAGAGTGGAGGATGTTGGTGGAAAGTTATCGATTTCAAGCAAGGATTATGCCGGTGGCGGTGTAACATTGGAGATAACCATACCCTTTCAGACCAAAAAATGATCGGACGGAGTGAGCCACTTGTCTAGAACAACCATTCTTATAGCAGACGATCAACCCTTAATTCGCGACGGTTTAGCGGCCATTCTAAGTATGGAGGACAAATATACCGTAGTAGCCAAAACGGGGGATGGGCTGACAACGATTGCGCAAGTACAACTGCATCGTCCTCAGCTTGTTTTGATGGATATCCATATGCCGAAGCTAGATGGCTTGGCAGCAACAAAACAAATCAAAACGGAATTTCCTGATATCAAAGTGCTGATTTTGACGACTTTTGAAGATGAAGCATATATATGGGAAGCGATACGTCATGGAGCAAGCGGTTTTTTAGTTAAAGGGGTGGAGACAGAAAAAATTCTTTCTGCCATTCAGGACTGTCTGGATGGCAGAATCAATTATCCTTTCAGCGTACAGCTGCGCCTTGCTCAAGCACTCCACTCCTCCGAACAACATGCCAATGAGTCGTCGAAACCGAATAGGGCCCCCTCTGATCCCGATCATCCGTATGATGATAAATTAAGTGCTTTATCCATACAGGAGCGAAACATTGTAAAGAATCTAAAACAAGGAAAATCTAATCAAGCTATCGCTTCTGAGTTATTCTTAACCACAGGTACCGTGAAAAATTATTTGAGTGCCGTTTATAAAAAACTGAATGTTTCCAGCCGCTCTGAAACTGTCGCTTACCTTCACGACAATGATCTTTAAAAAATAATAGGCGTTCACCCTGTAGAGTGAGCGCCTAACTCCCTTCTCTGAAGTTTTTTCTGTATTCTCTAGGTGTTATACCCACTTTTTTTCGGAAGCTAAAGGTAAAATAATTGGCATCGGAGTAACCCACTTTCTCTGCAATTTCCAGCGCTCTCAAATCGGTAGTGCGCAGCAGTGCCTTACCCGCTTCCATTCTGATATGGTTCAAATAATTCACAAAAGTCATCTTTGTTTCTTTCTTAAATATGCTGCTGAAGTAGCCAGTGCTGATATGAAGGTGGCTGCATACTTTATTAATCGAAATATCACCCAAATGGTAGTGGTTTTTCGTGTATTCTTTGGCCCTCTCTACTATATTCATGTAAGTAGACTGACGGTTCGTGGCAATATGATTCTTGACACTGAAACAAATCTCGAGGAACCAAATCTTTGCCTCCTCAATCGTAGTGAAATTATTAATTTTTGTAAAAGGAACAAAATCCTCGCCTAATACCACATCGATATGAAGGTTCAAATCTTTGGCTGCTTTCAGGATGCAGGTTAATATTTCGAGCGAATAAACTTGATAGTCTTTAATCGAAACGCCTGCCTCAACTCCTTGAAATAGCTCGTGAATCGTTTCCTTCATTTCCTGAATCGTTCCAACCTTCAAACAGCGGGTTAACGCATTCTCCCTTCGTTCGTCAAAACGAACCTTCTCCATGTTTCTTTTCTCTACATCCTCAATACAAATCAACCGATTGTTTCCTAAAATTAGCCTATAGTCGAGAGCCAGGATTGCATCCTTGTAGGAGTAGCTAATCTTCGTTACATCTTTAACTGCAGCACCTATCCCTATCGTTACCGAAAACTTGAGATACTTTTTAACGCTATGGCGCACTTCTTCCAGTACTTTAATCGTTTCTACTAAAATAGTTTCTCTGCTGTAATCACTAACAGCGAGCACAACTACTTGATCATGATGCATAAATACGAGGCCTAGGCCAAATCGCTCAACAATCTCTACCGTTATATTGAGCAGCGAAATATGTTTTAACGTTTGATCCTCCGAATATTTCAATGAAACGGACCGGACCCGATCAGGCCTAACTCGATCATCTTCTTGGATCAGATGCCCATCGATTCTAATCACAGCGGCCACAAATCTGTTTCCTCCCAATTCCATGCCGTAGTTCGCCGCTTTATCTAACACTTCATTCAACGAAAGCCTACTGCCGCCGCTGATTAATGAAGAGAGGAACTTCTCCTTCAACACCGGTATGCTGTTACGATAATGCTCACTCAACTGCTGAACATTCTCTAGATGAGCTATTTCTTGTTGAATCTTTTCCTTTATTTTGAGCAGCGCATTTATAAGTTCTTTTGCTGAAAAAGGCTTTAACACAAATTCATCGATGTGCAGCTTAATCGCTTGCTGAGCATAATCAAACTCATCATGACCCGTGATAATGATGATTTTTATCATTGGAAATTGATCCCGAAGCGCTTCAGCAAATTGGAGACCATTCATAAATGGCATCTGAATGTCCGTTACTACAATATCAGGCTGTAAGCTCTCCACCATTTCGAGCGCTTCTCTTCCATTCTCTGCTTGACCTATGAGTTCTAACCCTAAAGCTTCCCATTCTACTTCGCGGACAACGCCTTCCCGCACATCCGCTTCGTCATCCACCAAGATCACCTTATACATAAACGTCCTCCTATTACCTTCAGTTGAACATCTTTATCTTAGTATGAGAGGACAAGCTTTCAAATCAGTATTCAGACCTTTTCGTATAACAATTCAGACTTTGCATCAGATGAGTTGGCAAACAAAAAAATCTTTTATCAAACTCCCCTTCCAGGTCAATATGACCAAAGGCAGCATGATAAAAGATTGTAGCTCATTGATTAACGACCTGACGGCTATGTCGGAAATCTTGAGGACTCATTTGGGTTTCTCGTTTAAACATTTTTGAAAAGTAAGGCAAGTTAGAAAATCCGACGGAAGTCGCAACACTGCCAACCGGCATTTCCGTTTTCAGCAGTAATTCCTTTGCTTTCCGTATCCGTTGTTTTAGAACGTATTCGGATAAGGATAAAGCCGTTTCTTTTTTAAAAATTCGGTTTAAATAGTCAGCGTTTAAATAAACATGCTGCGCAATCTCCTCACGCGAGATATCTTGGTGCAAGTGTATATCAATATAGTGCATGACTTTCTCTACAACAGTTTGTGAGTTTTCCAGGGATTCCATATGATCCAAAACCAATTCAATAATCATATTCATCCATTCTCTAAGTTCTGTAACCGAGCGAGTTGCAGTCATCATAGGTTCTATAGAAACAGAGCTTGATAAAATTTGGTGCGCTTGATGTCCTTTTACTTTTAAAGTATAGTGTACCATTTGCAAAAAATCTTGGTAAAGTTCTCGTAATAACGCAGAATCCAGCCTCTCAACTTCCATCCAACTGTCCAAAAAACAATTGATTGTCTGGATCAATTCATGTCTCGATCCTAATTTTAACAATTCAAACCAAGAATTGATATTCGGTAATTGGATCATCCTTCGCTGCCAGTCCTTGTCATTCCGCACAAACACACGATTGTCTGAATTCACGTTATCCGCCTCACGATGATATAAGGAATTAACCATCTCTTTTACATCTGAAATCTGTGTAGGCAGACCCATATAACAGGATAAATCACAATAAAAATATTGATTACAGGAATGAATATACGTGTGGCATATTTCTTTTATTAGGTTGATGTCAAAATGATACCCCTCTGTCTCCATTAAAAAAATGAGGATACTGCCACTTCGCTGCTGCACGATTTGAAAGTCAATCCCGATTAAATCGTTGAACTGTTCCTCTAAGGCATTCCTTAAAGCGTATTCCATAATTTTATAATCACGGTTCGTTAAGGATTTATGCCACCGCTGAACACTAACCAGAACAGGCAAAAACTTCACATCAATCGTGTAGGGAATCGCTCTTTGCTTTAGTTCCTCCTGAATGGCATCTTTGTCAGAAGATAGGTGCTGATCCAATAAATCAATCCAAAAGCTTTCAATCAAACGGGGCTGATGAGACTTCCACAGTTGATGGGTATGTTCATAGTGACTAATCTCCCGCTTTTTGTTAATGATGTGCTGAGCTTTCTTAACCGCTTCTAATAATTCGGAAAATGGGACTGGCTTTAACAAAAATTCAAGGCTTCCCATATGTAATGCTTGCTGCGCATACTTAAAATCAGCATGGCAGGTTAGAAAAATGACTTCTACTTTCAGGTTTTGTTCATTAATCCATGCTAGGAGCTCAAGTCCGTCACCTTGTGGCATCTCGATGTCACAGATCATAATATCAATCTGTACGTGCTGCAAAGCTTGTTTAGCTTGTCTAATATTATAGGCAACTTGGGGCTCCTGAATGCCATACAATTCCCAAGCAATTCCTGACTTTACACAATCCACAGAATTAATATCATCATCTACTAGCAGTAGTTGATACTCATTCATCAGGTCCCTCCACCATATTGGCATGATATTGTTTATTTTGATTCCATAACAAAAGCTGCTGCTGCTTCTCAGCAATAATGCGGTCAATCCCGGCCGATTTAAGCCTTAATCTAAATTCTGATAATTTTTCCTTAGGATCATAAGTCCCCGTCTCAAGCGCCATGACATATTGACTTAGGATACTTTTGACCGCAGCATACTCTGCTTTGACTGGCACCCAATCGAAAGTGAAACCAAGAGCTTTTGACATATGCGCATGCTTATTAAAGGCATCCATTTTCAACCATAGATCAGAATCGTCACCGTTCCATATTCGGGAAATGAATTGATTGCCAATCCCCCACGAATTATATGAATATCCGGTGTTAGAAGCATTTATTCCGGCAGGATAATCAATGATATAAGGAGCGACCTGAACATAATGTTTTCCCTCAATACCGTTGTCCAATAAATTCACAATACGCTCATCTGAGTAAAGCAGATTGAGAAAACTCATCGCTTTCTCGGGGTTTAGAGAATTTTTATGAATGGTCATAATAGACGTATTCAGTTGTTTCGTTGTCATGACGGGTGATGTAAACGGAACTGCAATCATCGGATACCCCGTCAATCTAGCCTCTTGCTTTTCAACATTCGGTTTCAAAGGGCTAAAATAAGCAAATGCTTTGCCAGCCCTGACCAACTCCGCCGCACTGTCTCTCGTAAAAACAACATCTTTGTCGATATAACCCGACAAGTACCAATTCCTGATCATGTCCAAATCCTTGGCATATTGCTCGCTGTCATACAAATTGACAATTTGAAACTCATTGTCATATCCAGGCAGTATACCAATGCTATCATCCAACTCATCATATGTTCCTGATCGAATTCCGCCATATATGGTCCCTTTATAGGGAACTAACGGAGTAATCCCAGGCTCATTTTCTTGGATAGTCTGAAAAACGCTTGGCAAATCAGTAACTTTATTCATTTGAGCAAGATTGATCTTATATTTATCAATGAGATCTTTGCGCATCACAATACCGTAATTCGTAGCCAAATCTCTCATACTAGGGACACCATAGATGCCTCCCATTCGATTGACACTATCTAGAATGTCTGAGCCAAGGACCTTTTGAATATCTTTCCCTTGCGTGGCTAGTAGATGGTTAAGCGGTATCAACTGATCTCCTTCGATCAAGGCATTTAACGTGCTGCTTCCAGCTAACATAAGATCGATTTGTTTATGATTCGGAGCCACCATGAGGCGTTTTAATTCAACTGAACTCATGTATGGCATAAGTTTGACAGTCGCGTCTATCCTCTCCTTTGTAATCTTGCTAATCTCCTTTTCCACTTCACTTAAATCACGCTGCGTGCTCGTATAATAATACAACGTGATCTCATACGTAGATGACTCCTTCTGAGCAGCATTTAATGGAGCAGCCTTCTGCGGAGAAATCGATGAACATCCAACTAATTGCAGCGTTACAATAAGAAAGCACATTGCTTGAAAGGAGAAGTGTATCCTCTTTTTCCTCATATTTTTACCTCCGGTTCCTAGCCTTATGTGGCAATCGGTAAGACGATTTCTACTTTGCACCGAAGTTGTCTCCGTTTGAAAATGAAATATTCGCTTTATCCTGATACAATAAATGCAATCTTCTTTGGACATTAGCTATGCCAATATGTTCGCCATGCTCACTATAAAGATTTTGTTTCTTTTGCAATCGACTTAAAACATCTAGGGGAAATCCTTTTCCGCTATCATGGATATGTAGTTGGATACAGGGATCTGTGCCTGCAAGCTGTTCAATGGAGATTTGCAAATGAATGGGCTCGTCTAAAGTTACTGCATGCTTAATTGTATTTTCTACAAAGGTTTGAATAACAAGCGGTGGCACTTTACAGGCAAGCAAGGACTCCGAAAAAGAAATATCAAAGGTTAGATGATTCGGAAATCTTAGCTTTTGTATTTTCAAATAATTACGGGTATGATTGACCTCATCTTTTAGAGACACGAAGGTTAGATCCGTTCGAAACATAAACCTTAAATATTGAACAAGACAAAGTGTTATTTCCATGATCAAATCATATTTTTTCACTTGGGCAAGATTGTAAACGACATTCAGTGAATTAAGGAAAAAATGTGGATTCATTTGCAGCTGAAGATGCTTTAACTCTTCTTTTTGTTTTTGTAATTGCTCCTCATAGACATTTATTTTCAGGTCTTGTATTTGGGAAACCATCTGATTAAAGGTTCGATTCATTAAAACGAATTCGTTCGATGTGGGTTGGTAGGTCACTTTACTGTTCAAATTCCCCATCTGCACGGCCCTCATTGCCGTGACCAGCTTATTAATTGGATAGAGAAAAACTTTTCTGAGAAAGAGAATAAAAATAAGAAGACTGACTACCCAGCCAATTGAGATATACGTTAGAATACGCTGCATATACGGCAGGTTCTCCAAGATACTTGTATCTGGAATCCAGGCAACCAAGCTGAATTTCCCTTTTTGGGATTGTTGGCCTACGACCAAAAACTTTTCTTTTCCCCCCGTCAATACATAGCTATTGGGATCATAATCAATGTTGATCTCATTGCGTATAAAGAAATTCGTATCTTCCATCGCTTGTTGATGATCCGTCACGAATAGCGCTTTCCCATGCTGTCCTAAATCAATGAAGTCAATGGGTACCATCAGTTTTTTTACATTCGTCCAAGCGCCAAAATACACGGCTCCCTTTTTTACAATGTGATATAAATAATAGCTATTGTTCACAGTACTGATAGACCATTGATCGTATTGATAATCAGATTTATTGAATGTGTTCAAAATATGTTTCAATTCGTTCCGAATCAGTTCCCGTTCCGTGTAACTGTAGCCCGGAAATGAAGTTGTTAATAGATCCTTGTTAGCTTCCGAATAGATAAAGAAAGAGTCGATAATTTTGTAATTGTTTACATCAACGATCAACTTATTATTTAACTGCACCTTAGCTGTATAATACGGCTGGTTCGTACCTGTTATGGCAGGCTCTAATCGCAGGAAATCAGGCTCAGTGGCCAAGGTATTATATAAGTATTTATCAACTTCCTCCAAATTCCGATCAATTTGCCCCATATAAAGATTAATCGTATGTAAGTTAGTTTGAAATACTTGCTTGCGCACCACTTGAATCGCATACTGATTGTTCCAGATTAATAAAATAATGAGCGGCAAGGTAGTAATTAAAAATCCGAAAATTAGCTTGTATCGCAAAGACTTCATGTGATTTCTAAAAGAAAACCTCATATCCGGAGCTCTCACCTCTGATTTCTGACAGTCACCCTCTTATACAAATAATAATACTCTGAAACGCTTACATATAACATGGGAAATCCTTCTCAAAACAATTAAAATCTTGATTAGTTTCTAATAAACAAAAAATGGTCGGGCAGGAATACTAACCTGCTCAACCATTTTTCGTAATCAATGCTCCAGTTGCACCCGGGTATTTTACTTCTAACGAACCATTTATGCTTTCGGTTTAATCATGAAATCCAAAACACGTTTAATGATGACTGCCGCTTCTGCTCTTGTCGCAGTGGCTTTCGGATCGAATTCACCTTCGGAGCGTCCATTTACTGCTCCTAGTGATTTCAAACCATGTACAGCTTCCTTCGCATAATCAGCAATGGCATCATCGTCTGTAAATGCAGGTGATGCATCTGCAGCAGGCAAAGTAATTTTTTGCTTTTTAAGCGCGTTGTATATCATAACACTTAAATCCTGTCGGCTAATTGAATAATTAGGCCCAAACTGATTGTTCCCAATGCCATCTACAAGTCCATTTGAAGTTGCGATATCTACAAAAGATTTAAACCAAGCATCAGCCGAAACGTCGCTAAATGTTAGGGCATCAGCACTACCCGTAAATCCAAAAGCTGTTACGATCATTTTCAGGAATTCTGCACGAGTTACGGTACTGCCAGGTTCAAAAGTATTCGTTCCTTTACCGTTAATAATGCCTTTTTTCACTAAATCTGCAATCGCTTGTTGTGCCCAGCTAGGAATATCAACAACATCGGAGAATTTAGCTTTCAGTATGTCAGCAGCAGTTTCGGTAGAAGAACCACTTCCATTCTCTGTCGAAGGCTTCTCTTTCGTACCGTCTTCCTTAATCTCAGGTACACTCGGTGTCGGAGTAGTCACTCCACCACTACTGCTACCGTTGTCACTTCCGCCGCTCGAAGGCGTGCCATATACGAATGAAGCCTTAATCCCTTGTTTGGCAGCAGAATCATTAAGCACATAATTGTTTGACGTATTCCCAATAATCACATTGAATGTGCTGTCCGCATTTACAGTCCAGCCTTTACCCCCACCGTAAGGAACATTGGAAGTTGTTTCCGTACCTGACAGCTGGTTATTAAATCCATCATCATAATATTGAAGATCGCTTAATTTAATTGTGAAAGTCAGCGTTTGTACAGCGCCCGGTTCAAGTTCCACTTTCTGGTAGGCGCGCAGGTCTTTCATCGGACGTCCTTCCAATGCGAAGTTGTTCATGCCCAGGTACATCTGAGCGACTTCTTTCCCCTTGACATTGCCAACGTTTTTAACATCAACGGTTGCGGTGATCGTGTCATTGGCATCGTTTTTGTTAAATAATGTTTTGTTAAGCTTCAGGTTGCTGAACTCAAATTTTGAATAACTTAAACCAAATCCGAAGGGATAGGCAACTTTAGCGTCATACGCAGCTTTCGTTGTGTACTTGCTATCGAACCACCTGTAGCCTACGAGTACACCTTCATCATAGAAGACAGGATTTGTTCCCCAACCGCCATTTGTTGTACCCACATTGGCCGCGTTTCCTGAATTAGCTGCCATGTTAAATCCACTGCGAATTGGCAAAGCCTTGGAAGCCTCAATCGATGAACTATCTTCGAAATTTTTGGTAAAGGTTTGTGTTAATTTTCCTGATGGGTTAACAGCACCCGAAAGAACATCGGTAATGGCATGACCGCCCTCTTGACCAGGCAGCCAAGAAACAAGGATGGCATCTGCATATTGATTCACCATATTGGTATCCAGTGCTGCTCCGATATTAAGGATAACAATCAGTTTTTTATTGGCATTATGCAGGGCAGTTGCATACGAAACAAGGGCCTTCTGTTCTTCATCAGTAAGATTGTAACCGTCACTTCCTGTAAGAGAGTTGTCGGCGCCTTCTCCTGTTTGACGGCTAATTACGAAAATTCCGTAATTTGTGCTGTTCACAAGAGCAGCAGCATTGCTGTCCAAAGTGCCCTGATTAAACGCACCGGAATAGGTTAGGTTAATGCCCGTTACTCGGTTTGACGTTTGTGTGTAGCTTAACGATTTGGTGTAGCCGGCTGCTTGTTTAATATCTTTTACGCTGCCAGCGTTAGCCACGACGAATTTATCCTGCAAAGCTTTTTCAAGGGAAACTACAGTAGCATGTGTCGGGTCAAAGTAAACACCGGCACTTCCGCCCCCACGTGCTACAAAATCGGCAGCTGTCACCCCATTATCTCCGAAACCGCCGCGACCTTTCAGGTTTGCACTTGTAACAAGACCAACATGAGATTGAGGAGCGAGCGGAAGAACGTTATTGTTCTTCAGCAGAACCATAGCGTCAGCTGCTGTTTTACGGGCAAGGTTGTTAGATTCTGTAAAGAGACTGCTGTTGTAAAAATCTTGTTCTTTTTGCGTCAGATTATATTGGGTACCCCAAGTTCCATAATCACCTTTAAACGTATTCGTTTTCGTAACGACATTCAGTAGGTTGGTCACGTTTTGATTGAGATACTTGACATCAAAGCTTCCACCTTCAATAGCAGCTTTCAATTCAGCCTTTTTCGCAGCGCTTAAACTTGATTCGGTCAAATCATTTTGCGCTTTTACGGCATCAAGAATGCCTTGCGTAGCGCCCCAGTCGGACATCACATATCCGTCAAAACCGAAGTCTCCTCTAAGTACATTGGTCAAAAGCCATTCGTTGGAACAAGCATAAATGCTGTTCAAGCGATTGTAGGAGCACATTACGGACCAAGGTTTGGCCGAAGTGGATATTTCAAAGCCTTTCAAATAAATTTCACGTAAAGCTCGTTCAGAAACGATTGAATTGCCGCCGCTGCGATACGTTTCTTGCTCGTTTCCAGCGAAATGCTTCACGGTAACACCCACATTTTGAGACTGAACACCTTCCGTATATTCACGTGCGACATGACCGGAAAGATAAGGATCTTCGGAGAAATATTCAAAGTTACGACCACTTTGTGGATTTCTCAAAATATTTTGGCCGGGAGCGAGCATTTCATCAACACCGTAAAATGACGCTTCTTTACCTGTCTGAACAGCAATAGCGTTCATGACTTGATCATCCCAGGAGGAAGCAATTGCTGTTGGCGACGTCCAGGTTGTTGCTTTATACCCCATACGAACACCAGCTGGTCCATCGGAAAGCGTGATCGGAGCAATGCCGAGCGACATAAGCCGTCTATTGGTGTATGTACCACCTGCTGCGCCGGAGTTTTTAATGGCTGTACCATCAGCAACGGAGCCCGTTGTTCCGCCAATCAGATTGATCTTCTCATCCAGTGTAAGCTGGGAAATAACTTGCTGGATCAAAACTTTCTTCTGAGCTTCTGTCCATGTACCTGTTTTCAGTGCTAGCAGCGATTTGAGCGTAGGATCTACCTTATACGTCAATTCTGTTATATCGCTATTTGCTATGTTTTGCCCGTTATAGGTCGACTTTCCTACTGCAAATGCTTTAATTCTCGTTGTTTGAGCAGCATTAATGGGAATCGCCGCTGAGTATACAGGGGAAGAGAGTGTCGGTGCTGCCGGTTCTGTCCCGTCTGTTGTGATCGTGTAGTACACGGTTGTGTTGGCCGTCGTAGAGATTGTGGCTTCCGTTGGGAAATAGGTCGCATTGGCATACGCACCTGCTTTGGTGTCTGTCGGAACAGCAAATTTGAACGTTAATGTATGCGAGTAAACGGAAGAATATTGCGAACCATTGTAAGCGACAATTTTCAACGTTACCGGAGAAGGTCGATTTGCTGCTGGAGCAACTGTTATTGCTCTATTACTGCTGGGAACAAGCGATGAACTCGTGGTAGGTGTCGATCCGTCCAGCGTGTAATACATAGGCAGCCCGCTCGTATTGGCATCCGCCGTAAGCGTAATCGTCGTGCCTGCTACGATTGTATTTCCGCTATTTGCATACCCGGTGATCGAAGGTTGGGCAGCAGTGACGTAAGCGGCCGGCTTCATCCCTGGCGAAGCTGCAGCGGTTATTCCGGATAAAGCTGTATAGCTGCCATCTATTCCCGTCACACGGTAATCGTACTTGGCGTTAACAACCGCGTTAGTATCCGGATAAGCGGTACCGATGAAGTCCGTATTCAACGACGCATAAGTGGTATCGTCAGCGCCATTGTTTTTTCTTTCGATTTTATAGTGAGTGACGTTTTGAATGCCGCTCCATGTAACTGTAATTTGTGCCGGATCATAAGTTGAAGCGGTTACACTCGTTGGCGCATTTAATGACCAGAGTGCGTAAAGATTTAAATTCGCATTCACTATACTGGTGCTTCCAGCCGCGTAATCCGTACCGGAAGTGCCATTAGCAGCCGTATTCCATTTCACAAATGTATGATTGGTGTATGTAATGCCCGCTACCGTATTTGTCAAAATGGTATAAGCGGCCACGCCGTCTGTCGTATCTGCCTTATTGCCGGACCCTCCATTTGCCAAATAGTTAATGGTGTACCCCGCAGCCAAAACATTCATAGGTGCTATTCCTAGCACGATCAGAATGGCCAATAGCATCGATATTAATGGCTTACTTCTTTTCATTTTTGAACCCTCCATCTGTATGATATGTTTCTATTTGATATTCTTCCTGCGGTAGGCTTCTTCTCGTTACTATCAGATCCTCTCACCTCCATTAGTCGTTGAATGCATTAAATATAGTAAAAAAAATAGCAATCTGAAATAGAAAATACTGCTCTTCTATAACTATTCTAATAAAAATTCTGACACCGGATGGAACCACTATAACAAATAAAGACAACACCCCTTTGATGATGGGGCGTTGCTTTATTTTGTTATACGAATTGGAAAAATTTAATCTTACGTGCTCTATGCTTCTTGGATGGCCGCTTCAAGCGCCACAACGATCATATCGTTAAAAGTCGTTTGGCGTTCTTCGGCCGTTGTGTCTGCTTCACCGCTAAACAAGTGGTCGCTTACTGTAAGGATGGATAGAGCTTTAGCTTGATGCTTGGAAGCTAATGTATATAAAGCTGAAGACTCCATTTCCACAGCAAGAACGCCATATTCAGCCAACTTCTTTACTGGCTCCATGCTTTCTCTGTAGAACGTGTCACCCGTTAGAATATTACCCACTTTTACCGATAAACCTTTGTCCAAGCTTGCCTGATAAGCCCTTCTTAGTAAATCAAAATCCGCATGAGGAGCAAAGCTAAAGCCAGGGAATAGGTGTTGGTTGCTGCTCGAATCCGTACTTGCCGTCATCGCAATAATAACATCCCGAACCTTAATATCCTGCTGGATGCCTCCACAAGTGCCAACGCGGATTAACTGCTTAGCTCCATACTCACGAAGCAATTCGGTTACATAAATGGAAATAGAGGGTACGCCCATGCCAGTCCCTTGAACGGAGATTTTTTTCCCTTTATAAACGCCTGTAAATCCAAGCATGCCTCTAACTTCATTATAGCAATGTACGTCCTGCAAAAAGGTTTCAGCAATGTATTTCGCACGCAAAGGATCACCCGGCAATAAAACAGTCTCGGCAATCTCACCTAATTTAGCATTAATATGAATACTCATCTGCACACCGTTACGAAGAACGTAACGGTATTCACCTCCATAATCGTAATTTATCAATCATTCCTCAATTAATATATCAGAACTTCCGCTACCAACTGAAATAATATTCCCAATCGTAGAAATAAATATTGACAATTTTTCACCTATCTCCTCCTTTCTGCTTGCTTCCCTCCTTGCATGTGCAAAAGAAAAACACAAAAAATCCTGATTACAAAAAAAGGGCAGCAAACACGCTTTCTTCGTAATCAGGATTTTACGGTTCCTGGTAG
>NZ_VRTT01000003.1 GCF_008017805.1 Paenibacillus sp. N3.4
TTTTGATACCTTTATTATACAAAAAAACAGGCGTCTTTCACACAAATAAATTGCGCAAAAGATACCTGTTTATTTTTTGTGGACTTTTTCAGTGGCCTCTTAATCTGGAGGGTCCTTTTTCTTTTATCTGCGCTTTTTTGTGATCGAAACAATCAAGGCTAATGCGCCTAATACAACAGCCACAATGGACAGGTATAAGGATGTATTGGAGGAGGACGAGCTGGCAGCTTCTGCTTTACCGGTTGTTACTTGACCATGACTGTCCGTTGTAGCACCTGCGGCTGTCTTGGCTTTAACCGTCGTGACAGAAGCGGGCTTGTCAGCGCCATCTGCGCCAACCCATTCTACGACACTGCCGTCTTTGTAAGTTTGGTAAGCTTTCCACACAATTTGGGTAGCCGTGTCAGCGACTTTACCCTGCATGCTGAAATCACCGAATTCCGTGCTGGATAATCCATCTCCGGTTGCGTTCCAAGTGACGCCTGTAATTTTGCCGGCGCTATCTTTGGCCAGTTCGTAAGTCCAGCCTGCTTTGGGCTCGAAGCGGGAGATTGCTACGGAATCAAGCGGAAATTTCACTTCTACTTTAACAGTAGGAATATCTTTCTCGTTCGGCACGCGAACAGTAAACTTCTCATAACTGCCTTGTGTGGATTCTTTCGGATACACAACCACATGAGCGCTTGCGATACCGGCAAGAAGCATGGATACAATCAGGAAAACACTTGCATTTAACATTAATTTCTTAAACATAAATCGTGAACCCCTTTCAAATCAACTCTTATCATGTTGTCCATGTTACTGGAACGGCAAGCATAAGAATATGACTCTAACGGGCTATTTTTTCGACTAGATTTGTCCTTTTCGTGTCAATCCGAACTTAATGGCGAAAGCGGTTAGTTGAACGCGATTCTCAAGCTGCAGTTTTTCTAAAATGTTTTTCATATGATTTTTGACCGTATGTTCGGAAATGAGAAGCTTTTCGGCAATCTGCCTGTTATTATTGCCAAGTGCTACATAAGCGGTGATTTCCTGCTCTCGCGAGGTAAGCATGCTTGGGGTGGGTCCTTCCGTATGTGCGCTAATCGGTGCGCGAAACCGATGGAATAGCTTGTCCGCCATTCGTCTGGCGACATCGGAATTGTCGTCCAACAGGGCACGCAGATACGTGAGCCATTCGTCAGGGTCCATATTTTTCAATAGGTAACCTTGGGCACCGAATTGCAGGGCTGTGAAGAGGTCGGCGACGTCGTCGGACACAGTCAGTATAACAATACGAATGGACGAGCCGTATATTTGTTTGATCTGCCGCGTCGCTTCTAGACCTCCCATAGGAGACATGTGAATATCCATAAGCACTACGTCAGGCGATACAGAGCCGCATAAGAAAATGGCCTCCTCGCCATGACTGGCTTCGCCTACGATATCGAAGTCTGAGACAGGCTCCAGCATACTGCGAATAGCCTTTCTGGCAAGCGGATGATCGTCAACGATCAGCACGCGATATGGTTGATTTTGTGTCATTCTGCGGGTCCCCTTTCGGCGGTTACTAGAAGTTCGGTTACTTGCTGCGAAGCGTCAATTTCTTTGGAATGCAGCACAAAGGTTGCACCCAGCTCCATGGCTCTCTTCTGCATAAGCTCAATGCCATACTTTTTGCTTTTAGCTTTGCTTTGCTGTAATCCACAGCCATTGTCAGTTATTTGAAGTCGCCATCCCGATGGACGGGCGCATAGATCAATCCTGGCTTCTGTCGCCATGGAATGTTTTCGAATATTTGTAAAAGCTTCTTGAATAATGCCAAATAGCTGCACTTCTTCTACGGAAGAGAAGCGTTGCTGTTCAATATCCAGGTTTTCCTGCAGTTCAATACCTGCTGCCAGCTGCCAATCCTGCAAGTATTTATGAATGCGTTGTTCAAAGCCTGAGCCTTCTTCAGGCGGCGTTCGCAGGTTGAAGATGGCTTGTCTCAGCGAGTTGTCAATTTCAGAAACCGCTGCCTTAGCTTCGTCCAAATGCCCTTGTTTTAATTTAACATTTAAAAAGAACAGCGTTTGAGCCAAATCATCGTGCAGCTCTCTGGCCAACCGCTCTCGCTCTTCATACACCGCTCTGCGGGCCTCTACATGAGTTAACTTCTCGTTGCTGCGCTCAATGCTCTGGAACATCCAAGAAGCAAATAAGTAAGAAAGCAGCAAGGTAATCAAAGTAATCGTAAAATTGCCGGCCTCCATCGTCAAATAGTTAAGCAGAAATTCATGACGAATATACTCAAACCCACCAATGATGAAGACAGGCAATTAGAATTGTAAATAACTTTAAAACACGTAAAGACATTTAACGTCTCATCTCCTTAGCGGCAACTATAAATTGGAATGGTTTCTATTATATCAGGATAAATATTAGAATTCTTCACAAAAAAAAGCTTTGAGACTTTTCAAGTATGCACACGTGTGCTACATTATTATTAATTCGTAGCACGACTGGAAGGGCATGGTGGAAGATTGTATGTGGAAGACGATGATGCAGCAGAAAAAAAGCTGGGGTGGCTATGTTATTTGTATTGCCATCTTACACATTGTAGGAATATTTGGACTGTATAGCGCTGCGAAGGCATCGCCTGCCTTTTGGGGAATTGGTCTGCTTGCCTACACGTTAGGTATGCGGCATGCTTTCGACGTTGACCATATTGCCGCTATTGATAATACGGTTCGCAAACTTGTCCAGCAGAAAAAAAATCCGCTAGGCGTCGGTTTCTACTTCTCGCTTGGACATTCGTCGGTCGTTTTCTTAATGGCCATAGCGACCGCATTTTCCGTAAAATGGGCAGAAAAGGAATTACCGTGGCTGCAAAGCTTCGGCGGTATCATCGGTGCATCGGTTTCAGGACTTTTTCTGGTTCTTATCGGCATTTTGAACCTTCTTATTCTACTTAACCTATATAAGCTGTTTCGCAAATTTCGTGGCGGAGAATATAACGATAATGAGTTTGAAGAGCTGTTGGAGTCGCGTGGACTCATAGCCAGAATGATCAAGCCGTTGTTCGCTTTTATTAGCAAAAGCTGGCATGTATATCCGTTGGGTTTCTTGTTCGGTCTGGGCTTCGACACCGCGAGTGAAATTGCTTTACTGGCGATCTCGGCACACGCTGCCAAGGAAGCCATACCGTTCATCGGTGTCCTTTCTCTGCCATTGCTGTTTGCGGCCGGCATGAGTCTGTTCGACACGGCCGATGGCATGTTTATGACGAAAGCCTACAAATGGGCGTTCCATACACCTGTAAGAAAGCTATACTATAATTTGACCGTAACCACATTAGCCGTGTTAGCAGCATTGATCATTGGTGTGGTTGAATTAGGACAGGTCATTTCTGAACAATTTGGTTGGGAAGGAACGTTCTGGTCCTGGCTGCAGGATCTGGATTTTGGCACGCTGGGGTACATCTTGGTCGCTTTGTTCGTTTTGGCTTGGGCTGTTTCCGTAGGTATTTGGAAATGGCTGCGGATTGAGGAACGCTGGAGCGCTAAGACTTAATTTTTGGAAATAGCCTCAGTTTTATTGCTGATGCTATTTTTTTTTGTTATGGTGAACAATGGAATATGAATTTTTTCTAAAGGTTATTATGGAAAAAAGGATTTTGCTGAAAAACGTTGAATGTAGTCTGTCTGATAATTTGATACTATGTAAAGAAAGTAGGACTTATATGATTGAGTTTAAACACATTTCCAAAGTATATCCTAATGGTACGGTAGGACTTAATGACATTAACCTGACCATTCAACCTGGGGAATTTGTTGTTATTGTTGGTCTTTCGGGTGCAGGGAAATCTACTTTGCTTCGCTCCATCAATCGTTTGCATGAAACAACAGATGGACAAATTTTAATAGATGGCAAATCGATTACGATGGCGAAAGGTGCCGAATTGCGCCGTATGCGCAGAGATATCGGGATGATTTTCCAAACTTTTAATCTGGTTAAACGTTCTACCGTGATTCGCAACGTCTTATCGGGCCGTGTTGGCTACCATTCCACGCTGAGAACCGTGTTGGGACTATTTCCCAAAGAAGATATTGAGCTTTCCTTAAAAGCGATGGAGCGCGTTAATATTCGAGAGAAAGCTTATTCACGCGCTGATGAATTGTCCGGTGGTCAACAGCAGCGTGTTTCTATCGCCAGAGCCTTGGCGCAAGAAGCAAAAATTATTTTGGCGGACGAGCCTGTTGCCTCCCTGGACCCTTTGACGACAAGACAAGTTATGGATGATTTGAAAAGAATTAATACGGAGCTAGGCATCACAACGGTTGTCAACCTTCACTTTATTGATCTTGCACGTGAGTACGCGACACGTATTATCGGACTTCGTGCAGGTAAAGTTGTCTATGATGGACCCGTAGCTGAAGCGACGGATGAGGTATTCTCCGAAATTTATGGCCGGGCCATTAAGAAAGATGAACTGCTGGGGGTGCAGGAGGGATGAGTGTAAAAACCGTCAAGAAGCCTCCTCGTACGAAGTTGTATCTGACCATCCTGATTATGGTTCTTTTCCTGATCGGGAGTATTTATCAAACGGAAGCGACGTTAACAAAGCTTATCTCCGGCACACCGGAAATTTTTAAATTCATTGCCGAAATGTTCCCGCCAGATTGGCAATTTTTTGCTGATATTTGGAAGCCGATGGCGGAGACGCTGCAGATGTCGATTATCGGGACAATCGTGGG
The DNA here is from genome assembly GCF_008017805.1 of Paenibacillus sp. N3.4. Taxonomy (GTDB): domain Bacteria; phylum Bacillota; class Bacilli; order Paenibacillales; family NBRC-103111; genus Paenibacillus_E. The sequence continues at coordinate 4,719 of NZ_VRTT01000003.1, forward strand.
TGCTTTGTTCGCTTATCCGATGGCGCTCTTAGCAGCCCGTAACGTCAATACGACGCCATGGCTGTTCTATCCGGCCCGATTATTAATGAATCTATGTCGGACCATTCCTGACTTGCTCTATGCAGCCATATTTGCGGTATTAGTTGGTTTCGGGCCAACAGCAGGTACGCTTGCGCTAATTTTCTTCACCTTCGGTATTTTGTCGAAGCTTTCTTATGAATCTACCGAGGCCATTGATCCGGGGCCGCTTGAAGCTATGACAGCCGTTGGCGCGAACAAGCTCAAGCTCATTCGTTTTGGCGTTATTCCGCAAGTTGCGCCTACTTATTTGGCTCATTTGCTGTATACCTTTGAAGTAAGCATCCGGGCATCCGCTATTCTCGGATTAGTAGGAGCCGGAGGTATCGGTTTGCTGCTCAAAAACTCGCTTGATCTGTTCCGTTATGATCAAGCCTGTGCGATTGTTATTTACACACTTATTGTCGTTGTCATCATCGACTTGATTAGTACGCGATTCCGCTCTTTCTTGTTAAAAGGCAGCGCGAAGCCAGTCTCGGCATCACGTTCCAAATCGTATATGATTATCGGCTGGTTGGTCGTCATTGCTTTATTGATCTGGTCTTTCACAGGTTTGAAATTAACTGGTTTCCAGCCAACGACTTGGATTCTTACTAAAGCGATGTTTAAGGGACTTACTCATCCAGACTGGGCTTACGTATATATCCCTGAAGGGGAAGATTTAATTCGCTCCTTGCTCGAAACTTTATCTATTTCCTATCTAGGTAATTTCGTTTCAGCGATTGTCTGTCTGCCGTTCGCGTTCTGGGCCGCATCGAATCTGAGCCGCAGACGTGCAGTTTCCGGTTCAGGAAAATTGTTCCTCAGTGTGGTTCGTACGATTCCGGAAATCATTATGGCCTTAATCTTTATCAAAGCCGTAGGTCCAGGCGCATTTGCCGGTGTCATGGCGCTCGGACTGCATTCCGTTGGTATGTTAGGCAAACTTTACGCCGAAGCCATCGAGAACATGGACATGGGGCCTACGGAGGCGATGACAGCAGTTGGGGCTAACGTTTGGCAGAAGATGGCGTTCGCTATCGTGCCTCAGGTAATCCCAGACTTCATCTCGTATACCTTGTTCCGTTTTGAGATCAACGTACGTTCTGCGACGCTGTTAGGTGTTATCGGCGCAGGCGGTATCGGTACTCCGCTCGTATTTGCCATTAATGCCAGACAGTGGCCGCGTGTAGGTATTATTATCATTGGAATTATTATTACCGTCTCGATTATTGATTACATTTCCGCAACGCTGCGCAAACGAATTGTATAGAGCAAAAAGACGCCGTTAAGAGGCGTCTTTTTGTTTCCGGCAAAGAAACGAACCGCGGCAACATTCTGGACTCTCCCTGCTTAGTGCTGCTTGGAAACCAGATGTAAAGCGTAATTTCTTTGAAGTGTTCGTCTTGTGACAGCTGTATCGGCTGCTTCGAGCACTTCAATATGTTCGATCATTTCAATCGGAATGAGGATATTATTAATTTTCAATAGTTGAAAGGGTGCATAGTAGGTAGAGATGATTCCTTGAATATCGTCGTTGCCGCAGCGAATACACACGGTATTTTTACTGGTTATGAGTGCTTGAAACATCGATTTCACCTCACCTAAGTAATGACAGGTCCAAGTCTGGATTCATCACACGAAAAATGGAATAAGGCTTATACATACTCTTGGACACCACAATCATACTATGTTACGGTGAAAGCGACTAGTACACAAAAATCCCCCATTGCGACTCTGAATAAGAGTACGTAAGGGGGATTTCTTAGTTCATTCCAATTCGCTTATTTCAAGCCCATTTCTTTGTTAACACTACGTACGATATCGAATTTAGCATCGTCAGAAGCTACATAACCTTTGTGTGAGTACACATCGAAAATGACTTTTTGGCCTTCTGGATCGTTGCCGATTGCGATAAATGCGTCTTGAATTTTCTTTTTCCAAGTTGCATCCATATCGGAGCGAACAGCAATCGTATCATTAGGAATTTTATCGGAGAAAGCAAGAATACGCGTTTGTTTGAAAATGTCCGGATAGTCTTTAGTCATGTTGGCACGGATATCTTGGAAAACGCCGACTGCGTCAACTTGACCGTTAAGCAAAGCGATAATCGCTTTGTCATGACCTTGGAATTGTACGCCAGTAACGTCTTTAACTGGGTCAACGCCAGCTTTTTTCAATACGAATCCTGGGTATACATAACCGGCAGCGGAAGTAACACCTTGCCAACCCATTTTTTTGCCTTTCAAGTCAGCTACAGACTTGATTGGTGAATCTGCTTTTACGACGATTTCTGATTTGTAGAAATCTACAAGATCTTTGGTAGGTTGACCTGTTGTATCATCAACGCCAAGACGAGTCGCTTGTGCAACCAGATCAACGGCTTTACGAGTATCATGGGCAACAACGTAGTTACTTGGCGGCAAGAAGCCGATATCGACTTGTCTGGAAGCCATAGCTTCGATAACCACGTTATAATCTGTTGAAACAGACACTTTAACTGGTATGCCAAGTTTGTCAGAGAGTAATTTCTCAAGCGGCTTTGCTTTTGCTTCAAGCGTTTCTGCATTTTGGGAAGGAACGAATTGAACTTTCAGTTCTTTCGGAATGAAACCTGCTGCAGCTGGAGTTGCCGATGCTTTCGTCGATGCTGCTGGGGAAGCTGCCGGGGAAGCGGCTGGTTTGGTGTCTTCTTTCTTTGCACCACATCCTGCAAGCACACCTGCAGCAACAATCATGGACAAGCTAATGACAGTAAATTTTTTAATCATCTCTTTTTGACCTCCGTTTAAATATTTACTTTTACCTACGTAGTAATATAACATTAACACATGTGATATGGAAGATAGTGTGAAGTATTTGTTAAAGTGACAAGAAATATGTATATAAATACAAAATATTGGATATGTGGGAGTGGGAATAATGGAACAAAGCGCAACACATCAGACATGTCGAATTAGCATTTTGGAAACGAGTGATTTACATGGCAGCATGCTGCCCATTCATTACGCCAATAATCAGCCCAATGAGGTTGGCTTAGCCAAAATTGCGGCTATTATTGCCGAAGAGCGAAGCAAGGACCAGCATGTCATTGTAATTGATAATGGCGATCTTATTCAGGGCACCCCACTGGCTTATCATCATGCCAGATTAGATAATGAACCTGTTGACCCTATGGTTTTAGGACTGAATTATTTGGGCTACGATGCGGCTGTTCTCGGCAATCATGAATTTAACTATGGACTTGATGTGCTGCGCAAAGCTGTTCATGAATCCGAGTTCCCATGGTTGTGCGCAAGTATTGTGGATGCTGCCAGCGGAGAGCCTTTCTTAGGGAAGCCTTATATCATCAAGCAATTCGAAGGCGGCATTCGAGTAGGCATATTGGGTTTAACAACACCGTATATTCCGAATTGGGAAAATCCGAATCATATTGTTGGTCTTCGTTTCGAAGACGCTGTGCAAACGGCTAAAAAATGGGTACATATCTTGAAGCAGCAAGAACACGTAGATGTTGTTGTCGTTTCTTATCATGGCGGTTTTGAAAGAGATTTGGTAACCGGAGAACCAACAGAGCCTTTGACAGGTGAAAATCAAGGGTATCGGCTTTGCATGGAGGTAGAGGGAATCGATGTTCTGCTTACCGGCCATCAGCACCGCAGCCTTGCTGGTGTAGAACTCAATGGCGTAGTCATTGTTCAACCTGGGACTGCGGGAGTAACACTCGGCAAAGTGGAATTGGAGCTATCGCTATCGGCAGGAAAATGGCACATAGATGCGAAGCAATCGGTGCTTTTATCCGTTGCTAATATCGAAGCCGATATGAAGCTTATTGAATTGATCCATGAGTACGAAAACAAGACGCAACAATGGCTTGACCAGCCAATTGGTAAGTTGACAGGTGATATGCTGGTTAAAGATCCGATGCAGACTCGCTTGAAGGACAACGCACTTATCGAGTTCATTAATCGGGTGCAAATGGAGCTCTCAGGGGCATCCATTTCCAATACAGCACTTTTTGATAACATTTCACCAGGGTTTCCATCCGATATTACGATGCGAGATATTGTATCTAACTATATTTATCCCAATACGCTGAAAGTGATCCGCATTTCGGGACAGGACATCAAGGATGCGCTGGAGCAATCTGCCCAATATTTCAATCGAACACCGGAAGGTACAATCGAAGTAAGCGCCAGTTTCAAAGATCCGAAGCCGCAGCATTACAACTATGACATGTGGGAAGGCATCACGTATAAAATCAATATCTCTCGTCCTGTCGGCGAACGTGTCGTCATGCTTGAGCGTGAAGGCAAGCCACTGGATCTCAAGGCTTCCTATGATGTTGTGATGAACAACTACCGTGCAGGAGGCGGTGGCAATTATGCTATGTTCCAAGACAAACCGGTTGTTAAGGATATCCCAACGGATGTAGCAGAACTTTTGGCTGGATACATTATGGAGCGTGGTACGATCGAAGCCACTGTGAATAACAACTGGGAAGTTATTTGGGATTAAAAGGCTTCCATACGAAAGTCGTAAACAAGTTCAGCGCAGAGGCGTTCTCTTGTTTGCGGCTTTTTCGTCTATTCATGATTTCATAGGTTTGGACTTCCTTTCATTTGATTCCCGTCGCATTTTAGGACTTTGCTAGATTGTTAGAATTGGATATGATTAGGATACAACAACAATATGATTTGGAGGATTTATCATGAATACGATTGAATTGTGGCCGGAAGCTGCGAGGGAAAGTGAAGGCAGCGCGAATGCCGGATGTCCAAGCTTGTCCTTATATCCTGTATCCGGTGAAGGGCTGCGTGCAGCTGTTATCGTTTGCCCGGGCGGAGGTTATGGGAACCGCGCCTATCATGAGGGTGAGCCTGTTGCCCAGTGGTTAAACGGACTAGGTATTTCGGCGTTTGTCCTCAACTATCGTGTGGCGCCTTATAAGCATCCAACTCCACTGCAAGATGCTCAACGAGCGATAAGGATGGTTAGGCATCATGCGGAGGAATGGGGAATAGATTCGAATCGAGTCGGTATTCTGGGCTTTTCTGCGGGCGGACACTTAGCCTCAACAGCTGGCACTCATTATGATGCTGGGAATACACAGGCTGAAGATCCGATTGAGAAACAAAGCAGTAGACCCAATTTAATGGTGCTGTGCTATCCTGTTATTACATTCGGGGAATTTACGCATGTCGGCTCTAAACATAACTTGTTGGGTGAAACACCGGAGGAGGCATTGGTGGCCTCTCTATCGAACGAAACTCAGGTCACGTCGGACACGCCTCCAACGTTTCTGTGGCATACAGCGGATGATCCTGCGGTTGCTGTTGAGAACAGTCTCTTATTCGCCGGAGCGCTTAGTCGTCATAAAATCCCTTTTGACTTGCATGTCTTTGAAAGTGGTGTGCATGGCATCGGACTGGCAGAAAATCATCCGGAAGCCAGCTTATGGCCAGAGCTTTGCGCGAGATGGCTCAAAAAGCAGCAATTTGCATGACAAAGCTTGCTTATCAATGCCATAGCCTCGGGGATTCAGCTCTCGTCATAAGGCTTGGTACGAGCATCGACTATGTGACGCTAAATCGTGTGCGCCAATTGACTGCATTTTTAGAAAAACATAAGTTTGCAGGCTTTGTAGAAATCGTCGCGGCATATATGACAATAACGATTTATTACGATTGCTTCACTGTTTACCAGTCCGGTACCAGTCGAGATGTCTTACTTCCCTACGAAATGGTCCGTTTACATATCCAAACGGCGATAGCTGATTTTGAAAAAGAAATGAAAAATGAACGCGATGAAGCTGTCCGAGCCGTCGACATTCCTGTCTGTTACGGAGGTATTTATGGACCTGACTTAGAAGAAGTAGCCGCCTATCATGGCGTTAGCTCTGATGAGATCGTACGGCGCCACACCGCACAAGAGTATCCGGTTTATTTGATTGGATTTGCGCCGGGATTTCCTTATTTGGGCGGATTGGATAAGCGCTTGGAGACGCCGCGAAAGGCAATCCCTCGGACCAAAATTAGTGCTGGATCTGTAGGCATTGGAGGGGCTCAAACGGGGATATATCCACTTGAAACGCCTGGAGGCTGGAACCTGATTGGCCGCACGCCTGTTGTTTTATTTCAGCCGCATGCAGACATACCCTCCTTGTTGAAGGTAGGGGACTTGGTCCGTTTTGTCGCGATAACGCCGGAACAGTTTGATTTTGCAGCAGAAAGGAACTCAGAGTATGGGCTTTAAAGTCATAAATCCTGGCTTGCTGACAACCTTACAGGACATGGGACGATACGGACAGCGCAAATATGGCGTAGTTACATCCGGACCTATGGACCTTTTTGCGCATCGTGTCGCCAATATACTCGTAGGGAATCCGGCTGACAAGGCGACACTCGAAATGACACTGCAAGGGCCCGTTTTACACGCGCACAAAGATATGCTTTTAGCTCTATGCGGAGCCGATATGGAGGCTAATGTGGACGGGGTTTTCGTTCCTCTTTGGTCTCCTTTTGTCATTCATGAAGGATCGAAGCTCCATATTCATTATGCACGGCACGGATGCAGAGCTTACTTGGCTGTTGGCGGAGGCTTTGACAGCTCGCCTGTCATGGGCAGCAGAAGTACATATTTGCGTGCTCGTATAGGTGGATATGAAGGCAGAGCGCTGCAAGAAGGGGATGTACTGCCGGTCGGCGCAGCCGGTCAGTCTTCTAGCCGTTTATATCATGCAACAGCTCATTGGGGTCATTCAGGGAAGAAGGGACTGCTGCATACTCCGCCAATTGTGAGCACTAGGATGTCTCCGGTTTACGAAGAGAATCCTGTTGTTCGTGTCCTATTAGGCAGAGAGGCTGCCTCATTCACGGAACAGAGCAGGCATGATTTCCAGTCTCAACCTTATTTGGTTACTCCGCAATCCGACCGCATGGGATACCGGATGGAGGGCAAGAAGCTTGTGATCGAAGAGGGCATATCCAGCGAAATGATTTCAGAAGCTGTGGTTCAGGGCACGATTCAAGTCCCGCCTAGCGGTCAGCCGATCCTTCTTATGGCAGACTGCCAAACAACTGGAGGTTATCCGCGAATCGCTCATGTCATCAGTGTCGATCTCCCATTAGTTGCTCAAGTGAAGCCTGGCGGTCAGCTTCGATTTCGAGAAGTCAGCCATGCGGAAGCGCAAGAACAGATTGTGCTGAGAGAGCTGGATTTACGTTTGTTAGAGGTTGGATTAAAGGCCTGGGCGCAAGATCAGCGTTGAGTGTTTGGACACAAAAAAGACAGGGGAAATAGAAAACGGGCTAAACTCCAATAAAGCAAGACGAAATGAAGGGGAGGCTGCTAGTGTGCGAATCGATTTGAATTGTGATATGGGCGAAGGCTTTGGTGCTTATCGTCTTGGCCGCGACGCGGAGCTGCTGGATTACGTCAGCTCCGCCAACATCGCCTGCGGCTTTCACGCAGGCGATCCTGCAACCATGCGCAGCACCGTGCAGCTGTGCTTGCGCAAGGGCGTTGCGATCGGGGCCCATCCGGGCCTTCCCGATCTGCAGGGCTTTGGCCGGCGCGAGTTGGCTATTTCGCCGGCTGAAGCCTACGAGCTGACGTTGTATCAGCTCGGGGCGCTGCAAGCGTTCGTCCACGCCGAAGGCGGACGCTTGCAGCACGTTAAGCCGCATGGCGCGCTCTACCACATGGCGGCGAAGCGGCATGATCTTGCCGCGGCGATTGCGGCAGCAACGGCGAGCGTCAGCGCGGAGCTGACGCTGTTCGGCCCGCCCGGCAGCGAATTGCTGCGGGCGGGCGCCGCCGCGGGGCTGCGGACCGCGAGCGAAGCATTCGCGGACCGCACTTACCGGCGGGACGGTTCGCTCACGCCTCGCGAGCAGCCTGGGGCGCTTGTAAGCAGCGCCGCCGATGCTGCGGCGCAGGTCGTTCGGCTCGTCCGTGAAGGCAAGGTCCTCACCGCAGAGGGGGAGGACCTGAGGATGCACGCGGACACGATCTGCCTTCACGGCGACGGCGTGCATGCCGTGGAGTTCGCGCGCGATATCCGCATGCTGCTGGATAGCCAGGGCATCAGGGTTATGGCCCTGCAGCTATAGCTCTTCGACAACAGAGCTTGCTTTTTGCAACGAGTGCTTCATTTTTTCTCCTTGCTATACAAATGAGATGGTTGTCGGGAGAAATGCAAAAGTTCCACTTTTCTCGCCAGCAGGAGAGAATCAATATAACTGTTTTTTCACTTGAGTCCTGCTCCCGTTTATGAGTAAATATAAAGGTAGCCGGCCGGCTTAGTCCTTAGGAAAGGAGTGATCGAGATTGATTACAACACAAACTGAGGTGGTCTCTGCGTAAGCAGAGTCCACTGTTTTACGGAGGCCGCAAGGCTCCCCATAATCTTCGGGTAGACAGCGAGAAGCTTTTTACATATAATTGACAAGTAAACATGTAATGTAAAGAACGCAAGTATTGAAACGACTACAAACAACTATTCGGTGAAGGGAGTGCTATTAAATGAACAACACAATGACAGTAGCGATGAATGTTGCGGCCGCCGCAGAGGTACTCGTCTCCTAACTGAATATCATTCGTTGGAATAACCGTTCACCTGAATTGTATAATTGCATATACAACCGACAGGCACGATTATGATCGTGTTTTTTTTATTCCATTTTTTGAGAATGATAGGAGGTTTAGGGGCCGATGAAGATGCTCTCTGCAAATCAGACAAAGTTTACTTTGCTCTACACATTTGAGGAGGTTTTCATCCATGAGTTACAAGAACGGGAAGGACGTTCTTCCCCCTAACCTATTAAAACAATTACAAGAATATATCCAAGGTGAAATTGTATATATCCCTAAAAAAGAGCAAAAACGCGCTGGATGGGGAGAAAATAACGGAACAAGGATTATTATTGAGCGTAGAAATCAAGAAATTTTTCGGTTGTATCAGACGGGCTCTACCGTACTTGAGCTCATCAAGGTCTTTCACCTTTCGGAAGACAGCATACGCAAAATTATTGTAAAAACACGCGAATTAACAGCAAATCGAGTATAGAAGCAGTAACCTCAGAGGTTCTGCTTTTTTTTTATTTATATAAATTCCAAAAGGATACTCCTGGCGCTTTAAAGGAAGGGAAATCTCACTTCTCAGCGAATTAATTGGAGTAAAAGAGACTTGCTTTTATCAATGGGGAGGAAGGGCTATGTTTTCGGTATTTGTTTATGGAACGCTGCTTGTCGGGGAGAGCAATCATCATATTGCAGCTCCATTTGTGTTATCTGTGAAACCTGGAACCATAAACGGACGTTTATATGATGCAGGCCCTTATCCTGCCCTTGTTTTGACGGAAGAGAATTACGTTGTCGGCGAGTGGTTGGAAGTTACGAAAGAAGGACTGGAAGCCATGGATGTGCTAGAAGGATATCGGGGTCCGGGAGCTTCTAATGAATACGAAAGAGTATGGGTTCCTGATGTGGATGGGCTCCGTGAAGGTTGGGTTTATATTTGGGAAGATATTAGCGGACTCAAAGAAATCAGTGGTTCTTCATGGAAATTGTATAGCGAAGGACAAGGTTTGTGACACCATTCCATTTATTTTGAATGCACCATTTATTGCAAGCTTGCAAGATGGTATAGTTATAAGAATTAACTACATTGAGGGGAATCGTGCTATGTCTGTGTATAAAATTTTGCTCGCTGATGATGAATTGGCGCTTCGCTTTCTGCTTACCGAAACGTTATCTGACGAAGGTTATGAGATTACGGAGGTTGAAGACGGTCAGCAAGCGATCGAACAACTGCAGAAAGAAGTGTATGATTTAATCATTCTCGATTACATGATGCCTGAACGAACAGGTGTGGAAGTTTGTGAATGGCTGCGCAATAGCGATAATCCGAATAAGCAATTACCTCTTATTTTATTAACAGCCAAAGCGCTTGATAAAGATAAAGAGAAGGCCAAGGCTGCTGGTGTGACGACGTATATCGTTAAACCGTTCAGCCCCATTCAACTGCTGGACACGGTTCAGGAATTATTAAAAGGCCAGGTAAAATGAAACCACGATTTAGATAACTTGATAGATATAAAGGGTGATTGTCTGCTATGAGCAATTCAAAGGAAGAGCTTGATCCACATCTAAGTTCGGAAACAGATCGAGATATAAGAATTTTAAAACAAGGCAAGAAGCTGTTTATTCGAGAATTTGATAAACAAATGAAACAACTTGCTGCTTTGCTTGTTACGATAAGCACCTTGCCTGTCCATCAGGATTTATTGCAGTTTTATCGTATTGCACATACCCTCAAGGGGAGTGCGCCTATTTTTGGGTATTTGCGTATAGGTAAGATTGCCGAAGAGCTTGTTCGAGTTTGGGAATGGACACAGTCGATAAATAAAGATAACGGCAGTGCTGTTTTGTTTGACATGCCGATTCTTGAAAGCATAGAGCGCAGTCACAGTGCACTTCGTGAAATGACGATGGAATATGACATCGGCGTAACTGAGATTGAATTAGACGAACAACGTGACCCAAGCGGCGGATCCCTTCTGGGAACATTGAAGGGTCGTTTGCTTCTTGTTGATGATGACGAAGTGCTCCGCTGCTATTTAACTCGGCGTTTGCAGCTTGATGATTGTATGGTAGACGAAGCTTCTGATGTTGAATCTGCGATTCTGTTGCTGCGTGAGCACACGTATGATTTAGTCATCCTTGATCTTATGATGCATCCGCAATCCGGTTATGAGCTGTTCGAATTTCTGAAAGAAGATCCAACTTTGAAATGGCTGCCACTCATTGTGCTTTCCGGCCGTAATGATTTGAATGATAAAGTACGCTGCTTTCATCTGGGGGCCGACGATTATGTGACGAAACCATTCCAGTATGAGGAATTAGCCGCAAGAATATATGCTCTTCTGAAAAGAACCAAAAACTTTGAACAACTTGCCTTCCGAGATCCTCTCACAGGTGTATTCAATCGTCGATATTTCCATCTTCAGATCGGTCAGGAATTACAACGGATTGAGCGATATCCGGCATCGATCTCACTCATATTCATTGATATTGATTTTTTCAAACGCATCAATGACAGTTATGGTCATCATGTTGGAGACCTGGTTCTCCAGGGCTTGGCCCATCTTCTGCAGATTAACTTGCGAACGACGGACCTACTGGCTCGTTTTGGGGGAGAAGAATTCGTTATTGCCCTTCCGAATACGACAGGTGAACAGGCTACTGCCGCTATTCAGCAAATATTGGATAAAGTCCGCCTTAATCCGGTCGCGCATAATGTCGGCCAACCCTTTTCGATTACTTTTTCGGCAGGCGTTGCTGAGTGGCAGCAGGGAATGAGCGTTGAGGATTGGATAGCCAGAGCCGATGAGACGATGTATCAAGCTAAACAACAAGGTCGAAATCGTGTTCTTCTGGCATCGGAAGAGGATAGCTTGGCGGAGCCAACCTTATCAGCTCGTCATGTGCCTGTACCAAAGAAACGTCTGTTGATCGTGGATGATGATCCTATTTTGCGAGCCATCCTAACTTCTCATTTGGAACATTTACCGATTTCAATTACACATGCTCCAGATGGAGAAGCGGCATTGCGTTTATTATCGGAAACCGTCTTCGATGCTTGTATCCTAGATGGTATGATGCCAAAATTGGATGGATTTACTGTATTGGAGCAGCTGCGGAAGGACCCTAATTTGGCTCAAAGAAACATGAAGGTCCTTATGCTTTCAGGTAAAAAGAAGGAAGATGATATGGTCAAAGGGCTTCAATTAGGTGCCGATGATTACATGACCAAGCCATTCTCCTTAGTTGAACTTGAAGTTCGCGTGAAGTTCTTGATGAAATTAACATAAAAGATGGGGAGAAGGTGTATACCTGCTCCTCTTTTTATTTTTTAGCCCGTTATGACGTTGATTGGGATGAAGATGTGAGCATCTTGCGAATTTACTTCTAATGAGGTTTGCTGGAGAGCAGCTTTCTGCTAGAGTAAGAATAGAATCTGTTAAGCTGGAAAGGAGTTCATTGAATGTCTGATAAAGAAACTCTCGTACGTTTCGGAATTTCAATGCCACAATCCTTAATTGAACAATATGACCGCCTTATTGCTTTACAAGGCTATGATAACCGGTCCGAAGCGATACGTGATCTTACGCGCAAAGCGCTGCTTGAATCCAGTTCTATGCAGCTTGATGAAACCGTCGCAGGAACGATTGTGATGGTATATGACCATGAGTTTAGTGATTTACCAATGACTCTAATGGAGCTTCAACATGATTACCATCATGTTATTATTTCAACGATGCACATCCATTTGAACCATCAGCAATGCTTGGAAATATTAGTTGTTCGCGGTAAAGTAATGGAGCTCAGAGAGCTTCAGCAGCGAATACAAGTATTGAAGGGTGTGGGCTATGCCGAGCTATCCGTTACGCATGTGGACGACCATGGGCAGGCGCACGAACATGAAGGTGGGCATTCTCATGCTCATAGAAATTCGCACAATTCGTAGTTGGTTTGGATATTTGTTAAAATAAGGGCGAGGAGGTGCATAATGTCAGATAGATATTTCAGTCTGGAAGAAGCGAATCGTATGCTTCCCTTTGTTGATCAGGAATTGAGAAAGATGCAAGCATTGAAACGTGATTTCGAGGAAAAATATACAGAGCTTCGCAGAAAAAAGAACGAGGAGGCTGGGGCCGTTGGCAAAGGCGAGAAGGACCCCTATTTTTTTATGGAAACAGAACTTGAATTTATTCAGATTGAGGCCCGCGGTCTGATACACAACTTTCAGTCGACGGGTATTGAACTCAAGGATATAGTGACAGGTCTAGTTGACTTTCCGGCACGAATGGATGGACAAGAAGTGCTGCTTTGCTGGAAACAAGGAGAAGACAGAATTCGATACTACCATGGCAAGCATGATGGTTTTGCTGGTCGTAAACCGATTTCGGATTAGAGGAGCAATGATGCAAAAAGCTATCTTTCATGGATTGAAACGATTCCAACTCAAGTTTATCGTTCTAATGTTTATTCTAGCTACCGTTATTTGGAGCGCAGTCATTGCGCCGCAGACAGCGTCTGCGCATGCGTCCCTTGTGGAAGCTACGCCGGAGTCGGGCAGCAAGCTGCAAGAGTCGCCAGCTCAGGTAACGGTGACCTTTAATGAGCAATTGGACGCAGGTCTATTTTATATTAAAGTATTCGACCACAACGGTAATGAGGCAACAAACAATAAAGCTCACCTGAACAAGGCGGGGACAGGTGTAGAGCTTGATTTGCCGAAGCTGCCTGAGGGCGTTTATTTGATCAGCTACCATGTCATTTCGGCAGATGGGCATCCCGTTGGAGGAAGTTACCCCATTACGATTGGTAATCCGCCGCAAGAAGATACATTGGATCTGCCGTCTGCACACGAAGGGCATGAGCACGGAGCAGGCCCGCTAACTACGAAGGTACTGCTGCAATATTTATCTCGCGGAATATGGTATTTCTTGGTTTTAGCCTTAACGGGATGGATCATATGGTTAAGGTTTTCTAGCGCTGGAGGGGCAGAAGTCAAGAAAGCTTTATCTTCTTGGACATTGAACCTTCAACGTGCTCAGTTGGTTGCGCTGCTGCTGCTTATTTTCACGCATATCGAAGATTTGTTGGGCGGTGGAGGTGTTCAAGAGATTTGGCAGCTCTTTACGGGTACGACGATTGGAATTTCATGGATCGTTCTTATGGTTCTGTCTTTTCTTGGATTTGTGCTTGCGGGCAGACGGGCTTGGTTAGATATCGCATGGACCTTAAGTTTCCTTGCTATGAAGAGTTTTAGCGGTCACGCGGCATCTTTTTCGCCAGCGTGGGCCACGATAGGACTTGATTTCATTCATTTGGCAGCCTCGGCTTTATGGGTGGGCGGCTTGATGCTTCTATATGCAAAATGGCGTAAGCAAGATCATGACATCCGTATGTTTATGAAGACTTTCTCGAAGATGGCCTTTATCTCAATTATTGTGCTGACAATAACAGGTTCCTTGTCGGTATTGCTGTTTTTACCAAACTTGCATTACTTGTTTTACACGACATGGGGAATTTTGCTGCTTGTGAAAATAGGGATTGTTGTGCTCGTTGGTATGGTTGGTTTTGTTATTCGCTTATATATGCGTAACAAGAATGAGCACAAAGCCTTTCCATGGATCAAGGTGGATCTATCTCTGATGATTGTCATTATGCTGCTTGTCGGAATCATTACCTATATGGCCCCTATCCCTGCTAATGAACCGTTGCAGTGGCATCAAATGGGCGAGAAGGTTCATGTTTCCGTTGACATTACACCCAAGGTGCAGGGAACGAATACGTTTCTAGCCAAAGTATTTCTTCCTGAGAAGGCAGGGAAACCGAAGCAAGTCTTGTTGATCTTTCATTATACGGATGCAGAAGATGTCGCTCCTATTTCTGTCCCATTAACGGCATTCGAGGATCAAACGCAAGAAGAGTCTTATGGTTTTGCTAAATACAGTTACAAAGCTGTGGGAGCGTATCTTCCTTTCCGCGGAAACTGGGACTTAGAGATGCGTGTCATGGATGCGGAAGATAACGAAACGGTGTATCACAAAGCATTCATCGTTTATTAGTAGAATCAGAAGGCGGGTGAGTGATTTGGCTTGGCATTCTATACTTGATCAGGATCAATTAACCTTAAAACTAGATGATGAAGATAAGGCCGCTTTACTTGAAGTGAATGATGGCGGCATTTCACCGAATTATGTGACCGTTCGTTTGAAGGGAGCGGAGATCGATGCTCTCATGGATGCTTTGCAGCGAATCAAGGCGTCGATTCAATAACGTTCATGCATGTTTAGAAACAATATGCAAATAATGATGCATCAAGTCCATGGGAAGCCGTCTTCGAACAAGCTAAGATATATCTAGGAGCTTAGATGATCCTTACTAAAACTTAGTAACGAATAAGGCAGGTATCTGTGGATGACAGGACAACGAAATATTACATTTGTGCAAGGCATTGCTTTATACATGGGGGCTGTTCTTGGTTCCGGAATATTAATTTTGCCGGGCTATACGGCTGATGTGGCCGGCCCCGCTTCCATTATTTCCTGGATCATTCTTTCCTTGCTAAGTATCCCCATTGCGTATACGTTTGCGCGATTAGCCTTGAAGTTTGATCATTTTGGCGGCATTGCGACAATTGTTCAACATGCATTCGGGACAACTTGGAGCGCGATTGTAGGATGGTTCTTTTTCGTTTGGGTCGCAACGGGCCAAGCGGTTGTTGGCTTGACGGGGGCCTCCTATATCACGGAAGTGCTGCATCTACCGCGGATTTATTTGTATGTGTTTGCTTGTTGTTTTCTCGTCGCTGCGATGCTTAGTAACTTTCTAGGCATGCGAATAAGCGGATTAGTGTCGCTTTTACTTAGCGGAGCTGTACTCGTATTATTACTTACAACGATTGTGATTGCCCTCCCTACGATGGAAGTGCAGCACTTTGAACCCTTTGCTCCTCACGGAATAACGGGTATCGGCCGAGCCTGTGTCCTTATATTTTGGGCCTTCTTCGGCTGGGAAAGCATTACTCATCTCGTACCCGAGTTTCGCAATCCACAGCGTGATGTGATGCGCAGCACGTGGGCGAGCGTATTCATCATTGGCATCGTCTACATCTTGCTATCTGTTGTCACTGTTGGCACGCATACCTATGGGGATCAGGGAATGGATGCTCCGTTATCTGTCCTGATGAGCAAGACCATTGGCGTCAGTGCGGGGGTTGCCACAGCGCTTATAGCTTGCATCGTATGCATAGGGACACTAAATGTATATATCGCAAGCTCATCACGTCTAGCTTATGCGCTAGCGACAGAAGGCAAACTGCCTGGATGGTTTGCCAGGATGAGTGGAAAAGGCTTTCCCTATCGAGCAGCTGGTTTTGTGTTCGCCACTAACACGATTGTGCTTATTGTCAGTTATCATTTCTATATCTCCGTAGATACATTAATTATGATTCCAACAACGCTGGGCATTTTGGTTTACATCATCGCTTCTTTCGCTTGCCTTAAGCTGCTCTGGAAGGACAGGATAGGGCGCATCTCGGCGATGATTGCTTCGATATGCTGCCTGCTGGTTGCGCCATTTTCGATGGGGTTCCTTATTGTGCCGATCATCGTTTCGATAGGCTGCCTAGTTTATTTACGATGGCGTGGCAAACATATAACCTAAAAAAGGGTTGTCCCTTGGTCATAACAGACCATGGAGACAACCCTTTTTTGATAGATAGAAGTATATGTCTATACGTTTGCTTCGCATCTACCTTGACAAACTCGCGTGTCTCTGAAGGACGAGGAAGTCGTTATCCTCGATGCCATCTAAAATAAACTCCAATCATAGGCTTGAGACAGCGTGGATAGAAGATCTACGCCAGCGGTACTATTTCCTTTGCGGTTCAATGCGGGACCTACAGCGCCTATGCCGTAACGCCCTGGCACCATGGTCAAAATCCCGCCGGATACGCCACTTTTAGCCGGAAGTCCGACATGCATGGCGAACTCACCGGAGGCATTGTACATACCGCAGGTCGTCATGAATGTCTTCGCGATTTGCACAAAGCGCCGCGGTATCATACGTTGATTGCGAATGGGATCTATCCCGTCATGGGCGAGAACAAGAGCCATACGGGCTAAATCTTTACATGTAACATCGACCGAGCAATGGCTGAAATATACGTTTAGTACATCATCGACTGCCTGGTCCAACACACCGTTGTGCTTCAGGAAATAGGCTAGCGAGCGATTTCTGTGCGCAGTGTCCGACTCAGACTGAAACACATCTTGATTGATCTCCAGTGTAGGGTTATCGGCAATTTCACGGAAGAAAAGGAGAATACGTTCTATCTGCTCCTTGGGCCCATTGCCGACGATCAGGGAGGATATCGCAATCGCACCGGCATTAATGAGCGGGTTGAAGGGAATTCCTGGCTCTACAAGCTCGAGCTTCAGCATGGAATTAAAGTTATCCCCGGTTGGCTCCATGCCAACTTTGGAGAAGACCTTATCCTCGCCATTATCCATCAAGGCCAAGATGAGTGTAAAAACTTTCGATATACTTTGCAGAGTGAAGCGGAATTCAAACTCGCCACCTACAACCGTGTTCCCTGAAGCATCCATGATGCAAATTCCCAGAATATCCTGGGGGGCGTTCGCCAGCTCAGGGATGTAAGAAGCTACAAGGCCTTTAGATGTATGTTGTTTACTTTCCTCCACCCACTCGGAGATGTGTTCATTCAGATGCTTCCAGGTGTCTTCTTGTTGTTGATTGTAGCCCATGTAGGAGCCGTCCTTCCTCACGACATAAGTCTGATAAAGCCCTGTTCTAAGCTTTCCAAGCTTGTGGATGGTTATCGCTGATTAACTCAACTGCGCTTGCATTAGCGATGACTTGCTCCGGATTTTTGCAGCCCGGAATGACGCTTGTGACAGCATCATGCTTCAAGCACCAAGCAAGTGCCCATTTGGCCATATCCATGCCTTCGGGGACTTCTTCCTTCTGGATGCGCTGCACTTCCTCAAGCTTTTGTTTGACGCTGTCTGCATCATGACGATGGCGAACGTCGGTCTTGCCAAAGACGGCGCCCGGTTTATATTTACCGCTCAAATATCCACTGGCTAGAGGCACACGAGCGAGAACACCAAGATCCTGATCTACACATGACGGCAAAACAAGTTCTTCTGGTGCCCGGTCGAGACGATTATATACAACTTGAATGGCTTTTGAGTTCACTTTAGTGGAAGCTTCCGTTTGGTGAATATTCGCATTACTTCCGATAGAAGTCCCCAAATGACGAATTTTCCCCGCTTGTATTTGCTTATCCAGCGTTGTCCATAGCATATCGTTATCAAACAAATCATCTGGACCGGAGTGAAATTGGTATAAATCAATATAGTCCGTTTGCAAAGCTTTAAGGGAATCATCCAGTTGTTTGATAACACCTTCTGAACTGAAGTCATCGGTCCGGGTGAATAAGTTATGGAAGTGGTGACCGAATTTTGTAGCAATAACCCAATCCTCACGGTTTCGCCTTGATAAGTAATTTCCGATGAAAGATTCAGAGAGATGATCGCCATAGCATTCAGCTGTATCGATTAGGTTAATTCCAAGCTCCCTCGCTTGATCCAAGATCGCATCAGCTTCATCCTGTGTGTATGTAAGGCCCCATTCTCCGCCGAATTGCCAGGTGCCGACACCAACGATGGAAACTTTCAAGTCTGTTTTACCAAGTCTACGATATTTCATCGAGCTCACTCTCCTTAGGGGTTTTCCATATTTATTATACAACAATATTTTATTTTATTTTAATGTTGAGGCATCGAAAATCGCTTACTGTATAGAGTAGACTTAGATATGTCATAGAAAGGGAGTCGTGTTGACATGAAATCGATCTTGAAAGTAATCAAAGACTGGGTACCAAGCATCGCCTTTGCGGTTATCGTAGCCCTGGTCATCAATACGTACGTTGCTCAAGCGATGACAGTTCCTACGGGTTCCATGCTTCCAACCATTCAGTTGAAGGACGAGTTGATTGTGGAGAAAATGAAGCCATTAACTCATTTCAATTTTGGGGATATCGTTGTTTTTTGGCCGCCGCTGGCTGATAATAAAGATCGTTATGTGAAACGTCTGATCGGATTGCCGGGAGACACGATAGAAATTAAAGACGGTGTTCTGATCCGAAACGGTCAAAAAGTAGATGAACCCTATGTGAAATCGCCAATGACTTATACGTTTCATCAAGTTACAGTGCCAGAAGGCAATTATTTATTCCTAGGTGATAATCGAAACGATAGTTTTGATTCGCATTTGTGGCCGACCCCGTTTGTTCCGGAAAAAGACTTAATTGGCAAAGCAGTTTTTCGCTTATTTCCCTTGAACCATATAGGAACGATTGAATAGCTCATAATTAGAAAAATGCTCCTATCCTCGTTGAGAGGAAGGGAGCATTTTTTTATTGTACTTAAGCGAGTCCTGTTGAAAGCTCAGCATCTTTCTCGGCATCATCTTTTTTCGGCTTGCGATCAGACACTTTAATATTTCCGATGAAGAGAGTCAATACAGCGCCAAGCAGCACGAACACTAAGCCTATAGTAAACACAAGGTGAAGGGAAGAGACCAGGGCATCCTTTAGAATAGGCAGCAAGTGCTGCACGAATTCTTTTGGCATTTTGGCCAAAGCCTCAGGACTTAACAGGGAAGAATATAAAGCTTGCGGATTCGTATGAATCATGTTAGTCAATTGATTGGACAGTTCGCTTGCTTCCGCAGGAAGCTGTTTGACGACTGGCGTTAAGTTTTGCTCAAGCAACACACTTGATTTGTGATTCATAACAGCACCGAGAATCGTCATCCCAAAGGTACCGCCGATTTGACGGAAAAACTGACTGGAAGAAGTGACGACACCAAGCTCTGATTTCGGAAAGCTTTCTTGCAAAGCCAGAGTCAGGATCGGCATAACGAGACCCATACCTAAACCTAGAATCATCATATAGCTGGAAGCCAGCAATTTCGTTGTAGTCATACCCATAGTGCCCAAGAATAAGAAACCGACAGCCATAATGATCATACCCAGCAGCATTTGTTTGCGAACGCCAATTTTTTGAATAAATTGACCTGAAATAATGCTGGCAACAATCATGGTAATCATCATAGGTGTCATAACTGTACCTGAAGCGGAAGCGCTAATTCCGACGATACCTTGCATGAAAAGAGGAACGAACATGATGGCTCCGAACATACCGACAGCCATTAGAAAGCCGACTCCGTTAATCGTTGTGAATGTTCTATTTTTGAACAGTCGAACAGGGAGAATGGGTTCCTGTGCTCTGTTTTCAATCATGACGAAGGAAACGAGAGAGACGATGGCCAGAACGAACAGACCAATGATTTGCCAAGACAACCAAGCATAATCCTTACCGCCGAATGTCAGAGCAAGAAGCAAACTCACAACCCCGACAATCATCGTCACGATACCGGGAATATCAAATTTAACGTTGCCTACGGCTTTATGTTTAGGAAGAGCGATGGAAATTAATATAACCGCCAAGATACCAACGGGAAGGTTGATATAGAACACCCAACGCCAGTTTAAAGAATCGACAATCCAACCGCCAACTTGGGGTCCAATAACTGTGGATAAACCGAAAATAGCCCCGAAAACACCTTGCCATTTGGCGCGTTGTTTACCTGTAAATAAGTCCCCAATAATAATCATGGCCATCGGCATCATAATACCGCCGCCAATACCTTGCAATCCGCGGAAGAGGATGAGCTCCGTCATGTTTTGCGACATACCGCACAACGCAGAAGCGCCGATGAAGATGATTAAGCCTGTGACATAAATGACACGACGACCAATCAAGTCCGCTAGCTTACCTGCAATTGGCACAACGACCGTAGATGTTAGCATGTAGGCTGTTGTTAACCAAGCCATAAGTCCGAGACCGCCAAATTCCCCGACAATACGCGGCATAGCCGTTCCTACGATTGTGCCATCCAAGGCACCAAATAGCATGGCAATGATAAGTCCGGTTAGCAGCAGTCCACGATTCTTAAGCTCGGGAGCTGAGGCTTCGATGGTGTCGTCTGAAGCTGTTTTCTGAATAGTTTCCATGTGTTTCACTCCTTGATGTTAATAATAGGATGCAAGCTTTTCGAAAGATTCAACCAGGATGCGAAGCTCATCCGGTGGCAATTGGGATAAACCTTTTGCCATGAATTGCTTATGAACTTCTTCTGCTTGTTTGAGAACTTCTTTGCCATGCTCCGTTAATTCGACTAATACGATGCGTCTATCGGTATCATGATGCTTACGTATCACATGTTTGCTTTGCACGAGTCTATCGATCATGACCGTTATCGCGCTTGGCTTGACGCCCATTTTGTCCGCCAGATGACTTTGTTTGGGACTGACTTCTTTGCGAATCATATACAACATGAAAAATTGCGGCATTGTCAGATCAGTAGCAAGTTCAGTGAAAACCGCTTGACCTATTTTGCGATGCGTTAACTCGAATGAAGTACGAAATCGATCAGTATAAGATAGCAAGAGCTCATCCATTGCGTTCCTCCTTCAAGTAATAGTTAAATAGTCAGAATATTAAATAAATTAACTATTAAATAATTTAATTATTAAACTGTTTAAGTAAAATATACGCCGATTGAATTCCGGTGTCAACTGGAGATTTCTTTAAAGTAATGCTCATCACTTGCATATCAAGCGTATCTTGCATATAATTACTCATAAATATACGTTGAAATGCTTTGACGGAGAAGAGTATGCAGTGCTTCTTGACAGGGAGGGAAAGCCAAGGATTGAGAGCTATCCCCGAGAATCAGGCTGCGGAAGTTCGCTCCCGAGCAGTCCTTTGAACAGAAGTCTCCTGGTGTGACTTCTCAATAGAAGGAACCGGACACATCGTCCGTTATCTGGAATGAAGTGAGAATCGCTTATTTGGGCATTGAAGCCCCATTGGCGAATCTAATTAGGGTGGTACCACGGCTTTTCGTCCCTTGCGAGGGAGCGGAAAGTCTTTTTTGTGTTTTTTATTTAGGGTGATTAGGGACCTAATTCAGGAGGGATTTCGATGAAAGAGCGGTTAGAAGCTTTGAAACAGGAAGCGCTGCAGGAACTGAGCGGCGTGCAAAGTCAGCAGGAGCTTAACGATTTACGAATTAAGTATATGGGTAAAAAGGGGCCATTAACCGAAGTATTACGCGGCATGGGCGCTTTAAGTGCAGAAGAAAGACCGGTTATCGGTCAAGTCGCAAACGATGTTCGGGCAGCGATCGAAGCGGTTATTGAAGAGAAGCAATCCGCTTATCAGCAGCAGGAAACAGAGAATCGGCTGCGCGCTGAAAGGATTGACGTTACGCTTCCGGGTCGTCCGTCTCAGCAAGGAGCTGTGCATCCTTTGAGTAAGGTCATTCAAGAAATTGAAGATATTTTCATCGGCATGGGTTATACCGTTGCTGAAGGGCCTGAGGTTGAACAGGATTACTATAATTTTGAGGCGCTTAATTTGCCTAAAGATCACCCTGCACGCGATATGCAGGATTCATTCTATATCACAGAAGAAATTCTGATGCGTACGCAAACTTCGCCGGTGCAAGTTAGAACGATGGAGAAACGCAAAGGGGAAGTTCCGATTAAAATTATTTGTCCGGGCAAGGTGTACCGCCGCGATGACGACGATGCGACCCATTCCCATATGTTTACACAAATTGAAGGACTGGTCATCGATCGTAATGTTCGCATGAGCGACCTCAAGGGAACCTTGCTTCAATTTGTGCAAGAAATGTATGGCAAAGAAACGCGCATCCGGTTGCGTCCGAGCTTCTTCCCTTTTACAGAGCCGAGCGTTGAAGTGGACGTCAGCTGCGCGATGTGCGGAGGTGTTGGTTGCCGGACTTGCAAACAAACAGGCTGGCTGGAAATTCTCGGAGCAGGCATGGTGCATCCGCGCGTTCTTGAGATGGGTGGATACGATCCAAAAGAGTATACCGGATTTGCTTTCGGCATGGGCGTCGAGCGGATAGCGATGTTGAAATATGGTATTGAAGATATTCGTCATTTTTACACAAACGATTTGCGTTTCTTGAAGCAATTCTTACATTTGTAAGCAAAAGGAAAAGGAGGGGTTAAGCAATGAAGGTTTCTTATCAATGGTTAGCTGAATATGTAGATGTGACAGGTTTTACAGCTGAGGAATTAGCTGAGAAATTAACCCGAAGCGGTATTGAAGTGGATATCGTTGAAGATCGCAATAAAGGAGTATCACAGGTTGTTGTCGGATTTGTTAAGTCACGCGAAAAACATCCGGATGCGGATAAACTAAGCGTTTGTATCATTGATGCCGGACAAGGAGAAGATTTGCAAATTGTCTGCGGTGCGAAAAACGTAGATGCTGGGCAAAAGGTTCCGGTAGCGATGGTCGGAGCTGTTCTGCCCGGCGGACTGCAAATCAAACGCGCTAAGCTGCGCGGGGTAGAATCTCAAGGCATGATCTGCTCAGCCAAAGAGCTTGGGCTCAATGATAAGCTGCTGCCGAAGGAGATTCAGGAAGGCATTTTGGTTTTGCCGGAAGATACGGAAATCGGCAAATCCGTTCTCGATGTGCTTGCCATCGATGACAAAGTGCTGGAGCTCGATCTTACACCGAATCGCTCAGATTGCTTGAGTATGCTCGGGGCTGCCTATGAAATTGCGGCAATTTTAGGCAGTGAAGTCAAGCTGCCCGACGTTGAAACAGTACTTCAAGCTGCAGGAGCTGCGACTGTGAAAGCTTCTGAGCGCATCAGTGTTAAGATCACTGCAGCCGAACAGTGCTCGCACTATGCCGCTCGTCTGATTGAAGGCGTGCGTGTTGGCACTTCACCGCTGTGGATTCAGAATCGCCTGATGGCCGCGGGAATCCGCCCGATCAATAACATTGTAGACATTACGAATTTCGTTATGCTGGAATATGGTCAACCGCTTCATGCCTTTGATGCAGAGCAGTTGAACAACGGTCACATCGATGTACGGTTGGCGCAGCCAGGTGAAAAGCTGGTTACGCTTGATGATGTTGAGCGTACGCTTGAGCCGCATATGCTGCTCATCACCGACGGAACAACACCGGTGGCAATAGCTGGAGTTATGGGTGGCGCAAATTCTGAAGTGACAGAAGCAACGACACGCATTTTGCTTGAATCCGCTAAATTTGCAGGAAGTTCAGTTCGCCGTACTTCCCGTCAGCTTGGTCTTCGCTCCGAAGCTAGTCTGCGCTTCGAGAAAGAAGTGAATCCGGAAGCGGTACTTCCTGCGTTGAACCGTGCTGCAGCGCTGATCGCCCAGTACGCAGCAGGTCAAGTAGCTGACGGTATTGTAGAAGCCGTAGCGGGCACACATCAGCCGGTTAGCATCGAGCTGGCTGCTGATCGTGTTAACCACTATCTCGGCACTGAACTAACCTTAGCCGAGATGAGTCAAATTATAGAACGTCTGCATTTTGCTTATGAACAAGCAGGTGAAGGCAAGCTGCTTGTTCATGTGCCGAGCCGCCGCGGAGACATCACACGGGATGTCGATTTGATCGAAGAGGTGGCACGTCTTTTCGGCTACGATAACATTCCTACGACACTGATGACCGGTGTGACAACACCCGGATCATTGTCCAAAGAACAGTCGATTCGTCGGATCATGCGGAATCTTCTTACACAAAGCGGACTGCATGAAGTGATTACTTATTCCTTCACACATCCCGATCAAACGACTTCGCTGCCTGGCTTATACCCGGACGCCAAGCCAATCTCACTTGCGATGCCAATGAGCGAGGATCGCAGCCAATTACGCACCAGCTTGCTTCCTCATTTGTTGGATGTAGTAAGCTATAATCGAAATCGAACCATGGATGATGTAGCGATTTTTGAAGTTGGCAAAGTATTTGTCACGGATGAAGCATCATTAACTGCGCTGCCTGAAGAGAAGCTTCTCTTATCGATCGTCCTAACAGGCAAACGACGTCAAGCCCACTGGGCACAGAAATCCGAAGCTGTCGATTTCTATGACATCAAAGGTATTTTCGACCGACTCATTAGCTATTTGGGTATCCAAGGTCTTTCTTACACATCGGCATCACCAGATGGCTTTCATCCAGGACGAACCGCTGAGCTGTCGCTCCAAACGGCGGAGGGCCATCGAGTTATTGGCCGTATAGGCCAATTGCATCCGACGGTTCAACAACAACGAGATCTTGAAGATACCTATGTTCTCGAGGTTGAGGTTGCCCCTATCTTGGCTGCTACGAACGATGTTGTTGTATATAAATTGCTTCCTCGTTATCCGTCCATTGGTCGCGATCTGGCTGTTGTCGTTGATGCTAACGTACCTGTTGGGCTCATGGAACAGTCTATCACTGAGGTAGCAGGTGATTTACTTGAATCCATACAAGTATTCGACATTTATACAGGAGAGCGCCTTGGCGCAAATCGCAAAAGCGTAGCTATCGCTTTAGTGTATCGTCACTCCGAAAGAACGCTGTTAGATGAGGAAGTAACAGAGCTTCATGCTAAGGTTGTTCAAACACTTGAACAGCAATATGAGGCAGAGTTAAGAAAATAGTGGTTTTTTAGCTATAGACGCAGGAAAACAGGCTGGTCTTATCGAAATTACATTCGATAGAACCAGCCTTTCATCTAAGGGAGGATATAACGAGTGAATGCTGAAGACAAAACAAAGATCACAGTTGATATATATGGGAACCAATACAAATTAAAAGCTAGCACCAGTACGAACTATATGAAACGCGTCGCAGAATATGTAAATGAACAAATGTTTCGAATAGCTAAAGGGTATCCTCATCTTGACTCGCAAAAAGTTGCGGTTCTTGCTGCTGTCAACATGGCAGACGACTGCTTCCGTATGAACGAAGTAATGGAAGAGTTAAACAAAATACAAAAAGAACAACAGGCCACGCAAGCGGCATACGATAAATTACAGCAAACGTATAACGAATTGCAGCAGGAGCTGGCAAATAACCAAGAGCAGATGAAAGAACAGGCGGCCAGTATCCAATTCGCCGCGGACCAAGAACTTGAGCAGTTAAAACAGCAGCTTGATCAAGGTAAACAACAACAGGAACAAGTCAAACGACAACTGAATCAAGAGAAGCAGCAGCAGGATTTGTTGAAGCAACAGCTGGACCAAGAAAAAAATCAACATATGCAGCTTAGAAAGCAATTAGAACAAGAAAAGCAACGAACATAACATCGTCAAGCAGCAGCAGGAACAAACTAAAAACAGCAAGAGCAGTTCAAAGAGCAGTTCACACAACAACAGGATCAATTAAAACAAGAACTGGAACAAGGAAAGCAGCAGCAAGATTTGTTGAAGCAACAGCTGGACCAAGAAAAAAATCAGCGCGAGCAGCTTAGAAAACAATTCGAACAGGAAAAACAACAACATAACCTCGTCAAGCAGCAGCAGGAACAAGCGAAGAGCCAACACGAGCAGCTTAAACAACAAATTGAACAAGTTAGAAAAGAATCTGAGCAAGAGAAGCAACAGCACGCGCAGCGTCTTCAATTAGCAATTGAGCAGCATCAAACAGAGAAAGCATCTCTGGCAGAAATCCACTTGCAAGATAAAGAAACTTTATTGCAGCAGCATCAACAAGAGCAAGAGGAAGCTCTTCAGCTTCATTCACAGGACAGGGATATCTTAAACATGCGGCATCAAGAAGAGGTGCATGCGATAAAGCATCAGTACCAAGCAGAAAAAGAAGAGCTTGTCAGACAGTCTCAGGCAGAGAAGGATTCATTAGCAGAAAGATACCGTAAAGAGAAAGAAACGATTACGGAACAATACAACCAAGAAAAAATGGCTTTAACTGAACAGTTCCAAAAGGAAAGGCATGCCATCTCGGCACAATTTAGGGGAGAGATCCAAGGTTTAGCAATTAGAGATCAAGCCGAAAAAGAGTCTCTCGCTGAACTACATCAAAAGGAACTTGAACAATTAAGAAATGAGGCCCAAGAGGAATTAGCGGCCACCGTACAACGATTGGAACAAGATAAAGTGGATGTTATCAGGCAATTTCAAGAACAACATGCCAGCATTTTTAAGGAACTGGACGCTCATAAAGCGAGCATTATTCAGCATTTTCAAGATCAGATTGCTGTTATAAAGGAGAATCATCAATCGGAGAAAAGCGCTCTCACTCAGCGATATGAAGAAGAGAAAGAATTGTTTTCCTCTCAAGCACGCCAAGAAAAAGAAGAGTTGATGCAGCGTAGTTTAATTGATGAGGCACTGCAGAAGGAATTTGACAGCATGAAGGAAGATTATAAAGAACTGCGTGAGGAATACGCGAAGCTTCAAAGTGAGTACAATGAGTGGATCGAGCTAGTCGAGACAGACAGTCCCGGCAGGTAAACCATAGTGACCCTGAATAGTTTAGACTACGTCATGCTGGCCATCATAGCTTTAGGTCTGGTGCTTGGTTACCTCAGAGGATTTATTGCTCAAATCGTCTCACTTGCAGGCTTTGTACTCGCTTATTTAATTGCCCTTTATTTTTATAAAGATTTGGCACGTTTACTTCCCAATGTGGTTTCATTGCCAGCCAGCCAAAATTATCAGAAATATGAGTTTATCGTAAAAGGGTTAAATTTAGATACCTACATCTTGAATGCTTTAGGTTTTGCCATCCTTTTTTTTGGTGTTAAACTTGCCCTCGTTGTCATGGGAAGATTATTAAATAAGCTAGCCAAAACCCCAGGTTTGAACTTTTTAAACCGATGGAGCGGTGCATTATTGGGTCTGGCGGAAGCCTGTCTCATCGTGATTATTGCTGTCAACGTAGGCACGATTATCCCTTCGGAGGGGCTGCAAAAGTTGCTTTCAAGTTCGTCCATTGCACCTTATCTTATCAATGAGCTGCCAAACATGGCTGGAAAGCTTCATGATCTTTGGACATATGCGATTCCCAAATAAAAGCTGCCGATTTCTGTCATCAGAAAAAGGCAGCTTTTATTTGTGTTGTAAACCATTCATCCTGCTCATAATAAAAAACCTTAACAGGGCTTTAACCCCATTAAGGCATTGGCATCATATTTAATCAACAATGAGCATTGTTTTCATATTAGCATGACCGGTTCCGCACATGATGGAGCAGTTGATTGGAAAAGATCCTGCTTTATCGGGTGTGAATGTTGCGGTTTTGTTGCTGTTATCCAAGTTTATTTTAAAATCTTTGATTGCCGCGCCGTGTACACCTTGCGAATTATCAAGTGTAATCGTCACAGGCTCGCCTTTTTTCACATGATATTCGGTTTGGTCAAACTTAAAGTTAGTTGCTTTCAATACGACAGTTTGTCCAGCTGGTTGCGTAGAAGCAGATGGTGTTTTGGTTTCTGCTGCTTTATTATCTTTGCTTCCGCATGCCGTAATAGCAATAACCAGAGCTATTCCCAGCATAAGAACGAGTAATTTTTTCATAGGTACCCCTCCAAAAACTTATTTCTGACTCCCTAATTGTACATGACTGCCTGGAAAAAAACAGTGACAAACTAGTGAAAAGAAATTGTGTCTATGCTATAGAAAAGATCGGTCCGGCGATTATATCCGCAGCAGACCGATCTCTTTTTGGTTCTTAGCACGGGAATCAGTTATTGAAACTGATGATCGTTATCGGTGCTTTTCTCTTTCGGGGAGACCTTGTTCAAAAGGGGTCTTTACCGGAATGAATAAGTCGATGATCCCGATGACTAAGGCGGCTAAAATGGCACCTATCAGACTTGCCGATACGTTAGTCACGACAAATTGAGCTGCCCAGATAACCAACGCACTTACAAGAAAGCCAACGATCCCTCTGCCAAAGGGGGTTATGCTTTTACCGAAGATTCCTTCAATGATCCATGCGGCAACAGCGATAACTAACGCTAGAAAAAATGCGCTCCAGAATCCGCCGACATGAAACCCGGGCACTAACCAGCTGACAAACATCAATACCAATGCGGACACAATAAACCTGACCAGATGTCCAAGAAGATGCATTTCGTGAACCTCCTTCATTTTGTCGAGAGCCTTGGTGTGTTGAAAGGTTGGAATTCCTTTGGCAGTAGGAATAGGTACACAGTATAGTCTATCCATTCGTGCAAAAGATTATATAAGTCAGTAACTTCCATATAATGATTGTCTCCGTAGCTAATCATGCTCCGTTTGGTTTATAATATAGGTTAGAGAAATGAGGTTGGAGACAGTTGAATACAAAAATTATAAAAACATTAGACTATGAGAAGATTTTACATAAACTAGCACATCACGCATCCACTTCACTTGGAAAAGATGCTGTCGAGAAGCTGGAACCTAAAGGTGATTTCGAACTCGTTAAGCTCCGTTTGCAGGCTACTGATGAGGCCGTTAACGTTGAGAGATTGAAGGGCAACGCCCCATTTGGAGGCATAAGGGATATACGTTCCTCTCTGCACCGATCCAGAATCGGCGGGATGCTGAACCCTGTGGAGCTGCTCGATATTTCGACAACGCTGTTTGGCACACGCAGGCTCAAACGGTTTATTCTTGCTGTGCATGAGGAATATCCGATTCCTATGCTTAAAGAACAAGTTGATTTGCTGACCGAAAATAAACAATTAGAGGACAAAATTAACAGCTGCATCGATGAGAATGGGGTCGTTGTGGATGGAGCGAGTCCTGAATTAGGGCGTATACGAAGCGAGCTTCGCACCGGTGAAGGCAGAGTCCGTGAGCGCTTGGAACAAATGATTCGGAACTCTTCCGTTCAGAAAATGCTGCAGGATGTATTAATTACGATACGCAATGATCGATATGTAATCCCGGTTAAATCGGAATACCGTTCCAGCTTTGGTGGTATGATTCATGATCAGTCTGCCTCCGGCGCTACGCTCTATATTGAGCCTGATGCGATTGTTCAACTGAATAACAAAATCCGTGAACTCAAATTTAAAGAGGAAGTCGAAATTGAGAAGATTTTGCGGGCATTGACCGAACTTGTTGCGGAACAGGTTGAACTTCTTGTGTTTGATGTGGATCAATTGGCCGAACTGGACTTTACGTTCGCCAAAGCAGGCTTAGCCAGAGAATTGAAGGCTACAAGGCCAAGATTGAATGACCGCGGATTTATAAAAATCAAACGGGGGAGACATCCGCTTATTGCTGCCGAAGCGGTTGTTCCGTTGGATTTGGAGCTGGGGAATGACTATTCAACGATTATCGTAACCGGACCTAATACAGGCGGTAAAACGGTATCTCTCAAAACGGTAGGCTTGCTTAGCTTAATGGCTATGTCAGGATTATTTGTACCTGCTGAGGAAGGCAGCCAGCTCTGTGTGTTTGATGCTATTTATGCCGATATTGGCGATGAGCAAAGTATTGAACAGAACTTGAGTACCTTCTCCAGTCATATGACGAATATCATTCGTATTTTACGAGACATGACCCCGAAGAGCTTGGTGCTTCTGGATGAGCTTGGAGCAGGGACGGATCCTGCCGAAGGTTCAGCATTGGCGATTTCCATATTAGATTATATACATCAAATCGGTTGTCGGATTATTGCCACGACGCATTACTCCGAGCTAAAGGCATATGCCTATCAAAAACAAGGCACAATCAATGCCAGTATGGAATTTGATATTCAAACGCTAAGTCCCACGTATCGATTGCTCGTTGGCGTTCCCGGGCGAAGCAATGCATTTGCGATTGCAGAGCGACTTGGCTTGTCCCGTCGCATTATTGATCATGCACGCACGCAGGTAGGCGAAGAAGATAAACGCGTTGAATCGATGATCGCTTCACTGGAGGAGAATCGCCTGATTGCGGAATCAGAGCGCCAAATTGCTGAACAGCTAAGGCGGGAAGCAGAAGAGCTGCGCCTATCACTGGAGGCGCAACAGGCTAAGTTTGACGAGCAGCGCGACAAGCTGCTTGAGCGAGCTGAGCGCGACGCCCGCGAGGCTGTCGCCAAGCGCGCCGCGAGGCCGACGAAGTCATCGCGGATCTGCGGCGCATGGCGCAGGAAGAAGCTGGTGGCGTTAAAGACCACAAGCTGATTGAAGCAAGCGCCGTCTTGATCTAGCGGCGCCGGAGCTGCGCGAGAAGCGCGAGGTTCGCGTGGCGAAGAAGCGGCCTGAGCGAATCGAGGCCGGTGATGAAGTGCGCGTGGTGACCCTGGGGCAGAAGGGTCATGTGGTTGAGATCGTTAGTGGTACAGAGGCGACTGTTCAACTGGGGATCATGAAAATGAAAGTGGCGCTATCTAATTTAGAAAAGATCGGCACGACAGCTCAGAAAAAACAGCCGCAACAAGTGGCCACAACTGTCAAACGTACACGAGATGACAATATACGCATGGAATTGGACATGCGCGGCATGAATTTGGATGAAGCGCTTATTGAAGCGGACCGCTTCCTGGATGAATCTTTCTTAAGCAATATGGGGCAAGTTTATTTGATTCATGGCAAGGGGACGGGTGTCCTCCGTACAGGGATGCAGGAGTATTTGCGCCGTCACAAGCATGTAAAAAGCTATCGGATGGGGAATTACAATGAAGGTGGAGCAGGGGTTACCATCGTTGAGTTAAAATAAATTTTGTTCAATTACAAAATTTTTGAAACTCATTCTTTGGGACTGCGTATGTATGTGTATGAACCGGTGATTCATTAAGCATTCGAATTCGAAACACCAATATAATTATTCTTACCAACCTTAGGAGGAAATTAAAATGGGAATTTTCAAAAGATTGCGTGACATGACGATGGCTTCAATCAATGATTTGCTCGACAAGGCCGAAGATCCAGTTAAAATGTTAAATCAATTTTTGCGCGACATGGAAGAGGATATCATGGAGGCAGAATCCGCTGTTGCTAAGCAAATTGCGATTGAAAAGAAATTCAAAATGCAAGTGGAAGAATCCGAAGAAATGGTTACCAAACGGACTGAGCAAGCGATGAAAGCTCTGGAATCAGGCAATGAAGATCTGGCACGCCGCGCTTTGGAAGATAAGAAAGAGCATCAAACACGCTATGACGAACTCAAACATCAATATGACTTGGCCAAAACGAATGCCGATCAGCTTCGCGGTCAATTAACAGAGATGAAAGACGAGTTCACTAAAATGAAGAACAAGAAAGATTTGCTTATTGCACGTGCTGAAACAGCAAAAGCGCAAAAGCAAATCAACCAAGCAATGTCCGGTTTTGGTACGGATAACGCGGCAAAAGGATTTGACCGCATGAGCGAGAAAGTGCTGCAAATGGAAGCAGAAGCACAAGCAAGTGGAGAAATTCGTGCCAAAAACCGAAGCTTAGATGATGAGCTCGATGGGCTTGGCGCAAGCAAAAGTGGTATCGACGATGAATTGGCAGCTATGAAAGCAAAGATTGCTGAAAAAAAACAATCCTAATGTTATACTAAATGTACCTGCGAGAGACTGAGTATACTCAGTCTCTTCTACCATATATAGGGACCTTTAAACGAAGTTTAAAGTCTCTCCGCTATAGGGATCATTAAACGGAAAGCAATCCGTATATAGCTGTGCTTGCTTTTTTTGCCGTGGGTGTGATTGCCCGGGCGGTAGGATTTTTATCCTTAACGATTCTGTCTCCCTACCCTACGTAGTCGGAGCTTGTGTACCTTTACTTCATACATACGCTTGGAGGCTTGAAGAACAATGAAATACTTGTGGGGCACCTTGTTTGCCATTGCATTTGTATTTGTGGCGGCAGGGGTATATTATTTATTGAAATATGCATGAGTGCAAGGAACTGGAGGATGAAGACATGAGCGCCAACGAAGAAGTTATATGTCCATGGTGTCAGACGGAAATCGTCTGGGATCCGGAGATTGGACCAGAGGACGAATGTCCGCACTGCTTTAATGAACTGAACGATTATCGGAGCATTGATCTTAAGGTCAAACAAACAGGCCAACCTCTCCGTTTTGAAGAATCGGAATATGAGGACACCGATGAAGACTTATCCTTGGCTTGGGAAGATTCGGACGAACCACTGGATAAATATGGGGAAAGAGTACAGCATATCTCAGATGAACAAGAAGAAGCACCCGAGTGCTCTAGCTGCCATGAGTTGATGCTTTTGGCCGGTGATGAAGTTACCGACGCGGCTTCCTTCGTTCCGCTTATCCCTAAAACCTTAGGAAATGCCTTTTTAACGGGTCCTTTTACGGTTAATGTTTATGTATGCCCATCCTGCTTCAAGGTTGAGAAGATTTTATCTGATACCGATCGATTGTTGATGGTTGAGCGTATTAAATCATAATTTGATATCAAACCGAGTCCTAAGGGGTTCGGTTTTTCTATATGCTGCCTTATAATTTCACTCGTTTGGGGAAGCTTAACAAGAGCTATTTGAACCATGTGAGAGGTGGGGAGCAGCATGCAGAAGGATCGCAGCAGACCGCGTATTTATTCGGGTGAACGACTCGGACAATCAATAAGCCCCTATGATAAGGAAGCTAGTAGTGCGGCCGTCAATGACAACCTACCCTCCTTAAAAGGGAAGCTGGATGCGCAGGCTATCTTATTGTTAATTGTTAACGCCTTATTTAGTACGGCAAATGCCTTGTCGGGGACATTCGTAGGTGTTTATTTATGGAAAGCTAAGAATGACTACGCTTTAATCGGTTGGTTTACGTTAGTTACCCATTTGACGATGGCACTCACGTTCTGGTTAGCCGGAAAATGGGTGAAGGAACACAACAAAATGAATTGTTTACGAATTGGCGTTTCGGTTTCAGCTGTTTTCTATATGCTTGTGTTGTGGCTTGGGGCTAACAGCATTCATTACTTCGTATGGCTAGGTATGGTCCAAGGCGTTTCATCGGGTTTATTTTGGATCGCATTTAATGTCGTTTATTTCGAGGTGACAGATCCTTACAATCGAGATCGATTCAATGGCTGGGTGGGATTGCTAGGTTCCGGGGCAGGTATTCTGGCACCATGGATTTCTGGGTTTTTGATTGTAAGCTTAGGGGACATGGTTGGATACCGGCTAATCTTTTCAATTTCTCTGGGAATCTTTGTGCTTGGTGTGATCATTAGCTTTTTCTTGAAAAAGAGGAAGACACAAGGTACTTATGAATGGTTTCTCGCTATCCGCTGCTTGCGTCAAAAAGAGACACCATGGAGACGGGTTGCTTTGGCTTTAGTGGCACAAGGGTTTCGAGAAGGCGTTTTTGGTTTCATGATTGGACTTTTAGTATATATTTCGACCTCCAGTGAGGCTAGTTTAGGTAATTTTGTTCTCATCACATCGGCTGTTTCATTGGTTAGTTTCTGGATCGCAGGCAGATATATTAAACCTAAATTTCGGAAGACTGCTATGTTCATAGGCGCTGCTATGGCAGTTGTCGTTATTCTTCCATTCTTCTGGGTGATTGACTATCGAACCTTGCTGATTTTCGGTTTAGGGGCATCTCTCTTTTTTCCAATGTATACGGTACCTATGGTTTCTACGGTGTTCGACCTGATTGGCTCAAAGGAGGATAGCGCAAAGCAGCGGGAAGAATACGTCGTTCTCCGTGAACTTGCCCTTAATGCAGGGCGTGTGTGTGGGGTGCTTCTGTTTATCGCGGTTGTATCGTGGAGTACGGCTCCACTCGTTATCCAAGTGCTGCTTTTGGTGATTGGCAGCTCGACACTCGTTAGCTGGTTTTTTATGAAAAAACAGTTAACCGTAATTAAATCTTGACAACTGAGCCTATCCCTATAAAAATGTGGGTAATGGTTATGGGGAAAAGGAGAGGGAAACCCTTGTCAAATAGAAAAATGGTCAATAGTATCACTGAGCTTATTGGCGATACACCTGTAGTGCGTATCAACCGCTTGGTACAGGACGGCGATGCGGAGCTTTATGTCAAACTTGAATACTTTAATCCAAGCGGCAGTGTAAAAGATCGTGCTGCTTATAATTTGATTGTGCAGGCGGAAAAAGAGGGGTTGCTGCGTCCAGGCTCCACGATTATTGAGCCGACAAGCGGCAATACCGGCATCGGGCTTGCCATGAGTGCCGCAGCCAAAGGCTACAAAGCGATTCTGATTATGCCGGATAATATGACAAAGGAAAGGATCAATCTGCTTAAGGCTTACGGAGCAGAAGTCGTGCTCACCCCTGCCGCGCTTCGAATGCCGGGAGCGATTGCTAAAGCGAAGGAGCTGAGAGATCAGATTCCCGGCAGCTATATTCCTCAGCAGTTTGAGAATCCTGCAAATCCCAACATTCACCGCACAACAACCGCTCTTGAGATATTGCAGCAAATGGAAGGGCGTTTGGATGCTTTCGTCGCTTCGTCAGGCACGGGTGGAACGATTACCGGAACAGGGGAAGTTCTTCGAGAGCATTTGCCTGACCTCCGGATTTATGTCGTGGAGCCTCAGGGTTCCCCTGTACTTTCCGGAGGAGTCCCTGGTCCTCATAAACTCGTTGGCACGAGCCCAGGCTTTATCCCAGCAATCCTCAATACGAGCATATATGACCAAATCGTCCAAGTGTCCGATGAGGACGCTATCCAGACGACCAGAGATTTGGCAACGAAAGAGGGCATTATGGTCGGTCCTTCGTCCGGAGCTTCAGTGTGGACTGGCCTCCAAATAGCGCGTAAGCTAGGGGCGGGCAAAAGAGTGCTTTGTATCGCCCCGGATACAGGCGAGAGATATTTAAGTATGGACATTTTTTAATTCCAGCGAATAAAGGGTTTTCTAGGGTCTTATGGACTCAAGAAAGTCCTTTATTAATTTTTTACAATAAGAAAATTGAATAAAAATTCATAATCGTGTATAATTATAAAAGTAAGTAGTTTCTTCCTGAAAGGTGGATAAATCGTGAAATTAGCCTATGTTAATGAACTGCCAAAGAAAGATCAACTGGATGAATTCATTCAGCTATATACAGAAGAATGCATAACAGTGGGAGGAACAGCTCCTGAGGATTGGCACAAAATCACGGCAGGATGCATCATATCGGTATATGATGAGGATACGCTTGTCGGTTTGGGAAGTATGGAAGATGCTCTCCATATCCATGTTCGTCCTACGTATGAGCATCGTGATATTGAAACAACCGTGCAAAAATTACTGCAAACCACATCCAAATATAGTTTGACTCATGGACAATAAGTTCAGAGGGTAGGCCACTCGGTTTTTCGGGTGGTCTTTTGTATTGGTTTTGGGAGGAAATTTCGGCTATATGAAAATAATCCGCTTCTTAGACATGATCAGTAATTGAATTAGGACAGCAATTCATTGTAAGATTGTAGGATGAACAATAACAATTTCAGGAAGGTAGGTTTAACCATGGATGCTTTGAAGCTTAAAATTCTCGAATTACTGAAAGAAGATGCCCGCAGGAGTGCGGATCTGATCGCCACCATGTTAGGAACGGCGGAGGCCGAAGTGGCGCGAGCGATAAGCGAGATGGAAGCGGATAAGGTTATTGTCAAATACGCGACAGTGGTAAACTGGAGCAAAGTAGATGACGAAAAGGTTACCGCCTTAATTGAAGTGCAAATTACGCCGGAACGCGGCCGCGGCTTTGATGCGATTGCAGAACGGATCTACTTATATCCGGAAGTAAAGTCGGTTTATTTGATGTCTGGGGCATATGATTTGCTCGTTGAAATCGAAGGGAACTCGCTTAAGCAAGTTGCTTCCTTTGTATCTAACAAGCTATCGCCAATTGATCGTGTGCTTTCAACAAAAACTAATTTTATATTGAAAAAATACAAACAAGACGGCATTATATTCGAGGATCAAGAAGATGATCACCGAATGCTCGTTTCGCCGTAAAGAAGAGGGAACGCCATGATCAAAGATGAGATAACGACCCCGCATAATAAGGTAAAGTCGATGCAGGATTATTTGACGCCTGCCGTACGCGAAATCAAGCCATCAGGCATTCGGAAATTTTTTGATTTAGTGAGTAATAGCAAGGAAGATATCATCTCGCTTGGCGTAGGGGAACCAGATTTTTCTACCCCATGGCATGTGCGTGAAGCTGCTGTGCATTCCCTAGAGCGCGGCAGAACCAAGTATACGCCGAATTCAGGAATCCCTGAGCTGCGTGAAGCCATCGCAGCCTATTTGTACAACTCTTTCAAGGTCAAATACGAGCCCTCGGATGAAGTGCTTGTTACGGTTGGGGGCAGTGAAGCGATTGACCTGGCTCTTCGGGCATTGGTTTCCCCGGGCGATGAAATTTTGATTCCTGAGCCTTCTTACATTTCCTATTCTCCCATTACGAGTATAAGCGGCGGTGTGCCTGTAGGGATTGAAACGTTCGCTAAGGATCAGTTCAAGCTGACGGAGAAGTCGCTTCGCGCTGTGCTGACATCACGCTCCAAAATACTAATTCTCTGCTACCCTAGCAATCCGACAGGTGGGATTATGACCTATGAAGATTGGCTTCCGATTGCTAAAGTGGTCGAGGAGCATGATCTAATCGTCATATCCGATGAAATTTATGCGGAGCTGACGTATGGTCAGAAGCACGTGAGTTTCGCAGCTATTCCGGGAATGAGGGATCGGACGATTCTGGTTAGCGGTTTTTCCAAAGCTTTCGCCATGACCGGCTGGCGGATGGGATATGCTTGCGGTCATCCGGAGCTCATTTCGGCCATGACCAAGATTCATCAATACACCGTCATGTGCGCACCCGTCATGGGTCAGGTGGCTGCTCATGAAGCGTTGACCAATGGGCTTGATGAGAAAGATCGCATGATCGAATCCTATAATCAGCGTCGTCGCTTGATTGTCAAAGGGTTCAGAGACATCGGACTTGAGTGTCACGAACCGCAAGGCGCGTTCTATGCATTCCCAAGCATCGTTGCTACGGGACTGACTTCAGACCAGTTTGCGCAGCGATTATTGTTTGAAGCGAAGGTTGCAGCTGTGCCGGGGGATGTGTTCGGTCTGGGAGGAGAAGGCTTCTTGCGCTGCTCCTATGCATACAGCGTTTCTCAACTAAACGAGGCTTTAGAAAGAATAGGAAATCTACTGAGAAAAATGTAACATGATAGACTAAAAAAATATGTTCATTGATGACGAAAACTGGTATCCTTGTAGTAAGGAGGGATGAGCATGGCTTTTTTGGAATATCAACTGTCGACCTATAATAAACATCTTCAAATTCGTGAAAATGATACCGAACAACGTTGGTTGACCAAGCGTGCGAAGAAATTCAACTCCCTCAACTTACTGGAAGAAGAAATTCATTCTCTACGCCGAATGCTCGAGCAAATGGTCCTTGAAGGCAAAGAAATGACATCAGATTCTGTCGTCGAATTAAGTACCATCCTCGACCAAAAAATTAATGAATATATGAATAGAGGTAAAAAAAGTCGGTGAAAACCGACTTTTCTCATGACTATCGATTGCTCTAGACCACCGACGGAGGGATACTTACAAACATGAAAGCGAAATGGCTATTCATTACAATCGTAGGACTCATGATCATTCTTGCTGGCTGCGGCGGGCCGAAACCGGATGTATCCATTTTTATTATGGGACCTAATGGCTATCCAAGCGAAGCAGGGGACAAGCTGGAGCTTTCTCTTAAAGAAAAAGTAGGAGAAACACCGACGGTGAAAGTATTAACATCACCTATATTTTCGATGGAAAAGATGATTGTTGAACTTGCGGCTGGCGGTAATGGTATTTTCATTCTTGCAGAAGATCAGTTCAAATCATTGACTAAACAAGCAGGATTTGTCTCACTGGATGATACTATTAAGCCTGAAGACTATCCGGACGGAGTCATCGAAGTCGCTGAGGAAGGGAAACCTGCCGAGAAGCATTTATACGGTATTCCGCTTACGAACAATAAATGGATGAAAGATCAGGGATTTGAAGGGAAAGGGTTAGTCGCATTTATTCCCCAGAACGCACCGAAGTTGAATGAAGCAAAGCAAGTACTTAAAGCAATTGCACAAAAGTAGCAAGAGGTCTATAATCGACAAAGATGATTATGATCAATTATGCAGCCATAGGTGTTGGCACACTCCTTTACCTTGAGGTGTCACTTAAAAGGGAAGCCGGTTGGAATCCGGCGCGGTCCCGCCACTGTATTCCAGGCAATACGTCTCATTGCCTCGAAAGTCAGGATACCTGCCCATGGTGCTGTCTACGATATCCTTCGAGGAAAAGGATCGCGTTAAATCAGGATGTAACTTTAGGGTTGCTGTATACCGCGATTTATCGTCCCCTTTTGTTCCTTAGGAACAGAGGGGATTTTTTTGTAAGAAGGATTGTAAGATGGATTGTAAGAACGATTGAATGAAACAGGGTTAAAGAAAGGTTGGTACAGGAATGAAAAAGCAAACAATGAAACAAGCACTTTTACTTAGTTTAGCAGTAGCTACAGCGATTAGTCTCGCAGGTTGCGGCAAAAAAGAAACGGAGATCAGCTCACCGGCTAAGCTGGGCGGGGATTCAACCAAAGCACCGGTCACTTCAACCGCTCCATCATCAGCGAAAAAGACGGTGTATCCATTAAAAATAAAGGATGCAACAGGGAAAGAATTTACGTTCGATAAAGCGCCGGAGCGCATTGCATCTGTGTCTCCCGCTGAAACAGAAGCCCTGTTTGCGCTTGGCCTAGAGCCTAATATTGTAGGTGTGTCGGACTTTGATGATTATCCGGATGCAGTTAAAACCAAACCTAAGCTCGGCAGCATTACGAAACCTAATCAAGAAGCGCTGCTTGCTGCAAATGCAGGTGTCGTGTTCACTGGCGTTTCTATGAAAGTCGATACAGTGGAAAAATTACGTGCACTGAACATCAATCTTTTCAAGGTTGAGCCTAAAACATTGGATGATGCGATGAGTAATATTTTAACGTATGGTGTAATTACTGATCATCAGGAACAAGCTGAAAAAATAGTTGCCAAAATGAAAGCAGATCGCCAAAAGGTTGTCGATGCCGTTAAAGATGTGAAGCAAGAAAATAAGAAGAAGGTGTACATTGAATTTAGCGTAGGCTGGACAGTTGGCAGTGGCGAATTCATGGATGAGTTGATTAAGCTTTCCGGTGGGGTCAATGTGGCAGGAGATAAGCAAGGCTGGTATCAAATAAGCGAAGAAAAAGTTATTCAACAAAACCCTGATGTGATTCTCTTTGCTAAAGGGGTTGTCGATGATAAGACCAAGAAGACACTGGACGAAATTATACGTGGCCGCAGCGGGTGGGATGCTATTGATGCGGTGAAGAACAAGCAAGTGGTTGGTCTTGAGCAAAATATGCTGAGCCGTCCAGGGCCTAGATTAACCGATGGTCTCCTCGAAATGGCGAAAGGCATTTATCCCGAACTGGTGAAATAAATGAAAAGAAAATTGATGCTATGGGGAGGAGTAGGGGGTGTACTCCTTCTTCTTTCTATTCTGGCGAGTTTAGCCATGGGAACTGCAAACTTGCCTATAGGGCAAATCGCCAGTATTCTCGCGAAGCACATTCCTTGGGTAGGTAGTCATATTGATGTTAGCTGGCCGCAAAGTTCGGAGCAGATCATAAACAAAGTGCGATTTCCCCGTGTTTTGCTTGGTATTCTTGTAGGGGCATCTCTTTCAGTGGCGGGGGCAGCTTTTCAAGGTGTGCTGCGTAATCCACTAGCCGATCCTTATGCACTGGGGGTATCCTCAGGCGCATCAGTAGGCGCAGCTTTTTTGATATATTTTGGCCTCCGATTCGCATGGTTGGGTCAATGGTCCATTCCAGTAGTTGCATTTGGAACCGGACTTATCTCGTTGTTTCTGGTTCTCAAGCTGGCGCAAATCGATGGGAAGCTGAGGATGGAGACGCTTATTTTATCTGGTGTAGTCATGCAGGCTTTTTTGGGCGCTATTGTATCCTTTATGGTTTCGATTTCCAAACAAGTCATTAATGAAATTATTTTTTGGCTCATGGGCAGCTTGGCGATGCGTGGTTGGTCCTATGCATTCATGATTTCCCCTTATTTAATCATTGGCTTTGTGGTGATCATCAGTTATGCGAGATCGCTCAATTTGCTGGCACTTGGAGAGAGACAGGCTGCTCATCTGGGCGTCCATGTGGAAAGAACGAAGCTTATCGTGCTGATTGTAGCGACTTTCATTACGGCC
This sequence comes from Paenibacillus sp. N3.4, assembly GCF_008017805.1. Lineage (GTDB taxonomy): Bacteria > Bacillota > Bacilli > Paenibacillales > NBRC-103111 > Paenibacillus_E. The sequence continues at coordinate 45,470 of NZ_VRTT01000003.1, forward strand.
GCGGCCGTATCGGTAGCTGGTGTTATAGGCTTCGTTGGACTTATTGTGCCGCATTTGGTGCGTCTGTTAGTTGGTCCGGATTATCGGTTGATTGTACCATTGTCCGCGATCGGGGGAGGCATTTATGTGCTTTGGGCAGATACGATTGCGCGTACACTGCTTAGCCCAACGGAAATACCGCTAGGTGTGATTACGGCATTTATCGGAGCTCCATTTTTTGCTTATTTACTCCACAAAGATAAGAAAACGTTAAGAGGTTGATTGCGATGATAAAAGTAGCACGTGTCTCCCAATCTTTCAGGGAACAGCAAGTGCTGGAGGACATCACCTTTGAGGTTAAGCAGGGTGAGTTTTTGGGGATTATTGGACCCAATGGCAGCGGCAAATCGACGCTGCTTCGATTATTGTCTGGGATTGATCCATTAGATGCGGGCGAAGTTGTTCTTGATGGGAAGCAGGTAGCGTCTTACTCTAGGAAGGAACTGGCCAGGTGGCTGGCTGTCTTGCAGCAGGATGCTTTGCCGCCTGTAGGGTTCACGGTAAAAGAAGTGGTGGAAATGGGGCGTTATCCTTTCCAAAATTGGCTTGGTGAGGATTCGGTGGAAGCCGAAGGACTTATTGCTCGTATTGTGGAGAAATTGCACCTGGAGCCGATTATTAACCGAACCGTAGAAAGACTTAGCGGTGGTGAACGCCAACGTGTTGCTCTTGGTAAGGTGATGGCCCAGCAGCCGCGGCTGCTCATGTTAGATGAACCGACAACCTTTCTGGATATCGGTTATCAGGTTCAGATGATGGATTATATCAAGGAATGGCAGCAAGAATCGAATCTGACAGTCGTTGCCGTGCTGCACGATTTAAACTTAGCCGCCCAATATTGCACGCGAATTATGGTTGTGCATAACGGTAAACTTGCCGGAATCGGAACTCCGGAGGAAATGATTACCAATGAGTTAATTTCAGCTGTCTATGGCACGGAGCCTATCGTGCTCCAGCACCCTGTCAATCAAGCGCCGCAAATCTTGTTGCAACCGGGCCATTAGCCCCTATAACGGAGGAATCATATCGTGAAACATTTAAAACTTATCGTTGACAGTATCAAACCGCTTCATGAAGATTACGTGAACTTCGCTAGTGCGCACTTGGATCAGCTGACTAAACCCCCTGGAAGTCTGGGGAAATTGGAAGATATCGCTCGTCAAATGGCGGGAATAACAGGTGAAGTCATGCCTGCATTTGAGAAAAAAGCGGTAATTGTTATGGCGGGTGATCATGGTGTTTGCGAGGAAGGCATCAGTGCCTTTCCAGCAGAGGTAACCCCGCAAATGGTGCTTAACTTCCTCTATGGCGGCGCTGCGGTGAATGTGCTGGCAAAGCATGCCGGAGCCGAGGTTGTATGTGTGGATATGGGTGTCAATGCGGATCTTGATCATCCTAACCTTGTTGCCCGCAAGGTGAGAAAAGGAACGCGCAACATGGCCCGTGAGGCGGCCATGACACCGGAAGAGGCGATCCAGGCGATACAAGCCGGAGTTGACATTGTGGATGAGTTAGCAGGTAAAGGGTATCGGCTTTTTGCAACGGGGGAAATGGGCATCGGCAACACGACAGCGAGCGCAGCTATATTGTGTGCGCTAACGGGACTAGGTGCGGACATCGCCGTTGGTCGGGGGACAGGAATAGACGATGCCAAATGGCTCCATAAGCAAACCGTGGTGAACAAGGCATTGGAAGTGAATAGCCTTCATGGCAAACAGGATGAAGGGATGAAGCTGAGCGCTGACTATGCGCTTGATGTATTAACGAAAGTTGGCGGATACGAGATCGCCGGACTTGTTGGGGTGATTCTGGGCGCGGCGAAGAACCGCTGCCCGGTAGTCGTCGACGGCTTCATATCGTCGGCTGCTGCGCTTGTGGCGAGCCGATTAGCACCGCTAAGCGCGTCGTACATGCTCGCCTCGCACTTATCCCATGAGCAGGGGCATAAGAAACTGCTCGAAGCCGTTGGCCTCGAAGCGATGCTGCAGATGGATATGCGCCTGGGCGAAGGAACAGGCGCGGTGCTCTGTTTCAACTTGATCGACGCCGCAGGCAAGATCATGAAGGAAATGGCGACATTCGAAAGCGCAGGCGTGTCGCGAGAATAGAGAACGGCACGATGAACAGTGTAAGCTTACGTTAGGAAGCTGAGTTAGGGAGGAGTGGCGTCATGGCGGTTTTGGTTACAGGCGGCGCGCGAAGCGGCAAAAGCTTATTTGCGGAGAAGCTGGCGATGCGCAGCAGCGAGATGGGCATTTATATCGCGACCTCCCACATCTATGATGAGGAAATGAGGGAGCGGGTTGGTTTGCATCAGCAGCAGCGGCGCGAATCCGGGTATCCATGGGATACACGAGAAGAGCCCTATGCGCTGAAGGAGCTGCTGCTCCAGTTGCAGACGACGGGCATCAGTTCCGGGGCAGTCGTCATGGTCGATTGTTTGACCCTCTGGCTGACCAACTGGCTGCTGAAATATGAAGGAGAAGCTGATTGCACGGCCTTAGTGATGAAGCAAATAGATGAGCTTGCAGGTGCTGTTTCTTCCTACAAGGGCCACTTGATTCTGGTTACGAACGAGGTTGGCGATGGCATCGTGCCGGAATACCCGCTCGGACGCAGCTTTCGAGACTTGGCAGGACGGATGAATCAGCGACTGGCTGCCGTATGCGAGCAAGTTTTTCTGGTTACCGTAGGCGTGCCGATTGAGTTAAAAAGCATGGCTTATCGGTTGGATTAAAAAGCTATGGACAAAGCATGGAACGGTGATGAATGATGTGGTTATATTCTTGGCAGGAGATCGTGATGATGACGGCTGCTGCGATTGTCGTGGATTGGATCGTAGGAGATCCGAAGTGGCCAACGCATCCGGTTATTCTTATAGGGCGCTGGATTCGCTGGCTGGAAGACAAGCTGCGTCCTAAAGAAAAAGGAGCAGCAGTCGGCGATTTACCTCATGCACGAACGGTTGAATCAGCTGAAAGGCTAAGAACGAAGGGCATATTTCTTACCGTATTCACCATAGCGGTTAGCTTTGGAGCGGTGCTCTTGCTTATTTTGGCTGCTCGCTCCATTCATGAATGGCTTGGTTATGTGGTCTCAACCTGGCTCATTTCAACAACGATAGCGATTAAGGGTTTAAAAGATGCGGCGTATCTGGTTTATAATCCGCTGCGCAGTGGTAATCTTCAAGATGCGCGTAAATACACAGGCTACATCGTAGGCCGTGATACTGGTGAGCTCGGTGAGGAAGAACTGACGCGCGCGGTCGTTGAGACGGTGGCGGAGAATATCGTGGATGCGGTCATCTCGCCGCTCTTCTATGCGCTGCTCGGCGGAGCGCCGCTTGCTATGCTGTACCGGGCATCGAACACGCTGGATTCGATGGTAGGCTACCGAAATGACCAATACCGTCATTTCGGGTGGGCGTCGGCGCGATGGGACGACGTCATGAACTGGATTCCGGCCCGGCTTACCGGCCTGCTGTTGATCCTTGTCGCCCTGCTGAAGCCGGGGCTCTCAGCCCAGCGAGCGGCGTCTGCAGTCCGCCGCTTCGCGCACTTGCACCCCAGCCCGAACAGCGGAATACCGGAGTCGGCGGTAGCCGGAGCACTCGGTATTGAGCTGGGCGGGCTGAATGTCTACGGCGGCGTCGAGAGCGAGCGCGCCCGCATGGGTTGGCCGCTGCGACCGCGGACGCAGCGGGATATTGTATACGCCGTAAGGATGCTCTACGGCGTCAGCTTTCTAGTCATGGGAGGATTGCTATGCGTACTGCTCGTCTTGTTTTACTAGATTGGCTGCGTGCCTGCATAGCCGCCTTTCAATTTCTAACGCGGCTGCCAATTCCGGTGCAAATCGCTTATACCGACCGTGTTTTCCAGCGCAGCGTCAGCTTTTATCCACTAGCCGGTTTTGTTATCGGTTTGCTCTTGGTTCTTGCTTGTCAAGGATTGAGCTTGATTCTTCCCCCCATGCCGGCAGCTATTGTGCTTTTGACGTTTTGGGTCGTTCTGACAGGCGGTCTTCATCTGGATGGCTTGATGGATACGGCTGACGGCATTCTTAGCCACAGGCCGCGAGAGCAGATGCTGGAAATTATGAAGGATAGCCGAGTAGGCGCCATGGGTGTTATTGTTTGCGTCCTGCATGTATTGCTCAAGTTTTCTCTGCTCTATACGATACTAGAGCGAGTCCAGATGGAAGGCTGGGAGGGAGCGAGCCTTCTGCTTACCGTCGTTCCCATCTGGAGTCGTTGGTTTATGGTTGCAGCTATTTGCGGTTGGCCCTATGCCCGGAAAGAGTCAGGATTAGGCAGTTTGTTTCGTGGCGTTACGAAATGGCATCTAGCTTTTTCCACGTTCTTAGCGTTGGTAACTACGATGCTCTTTACATATATGTGTGAACCAATCTCGACATCGCTCCATGTGTTCTCAATCTTTTCAGTTCCTATAGGCTTTGCCATCGTCACTTTTGTGATCGGTTGGGTTATAGCTATGTATATGAGCCGCAAGCTTGGCGGTTTAACGGGAGATACCTACGGCGCTTTGAATGAACTGCTTGAAGTGCTTTTATTATTGGGTCTCACGGCGATATTGTAAATTGAAAGGAGAGGGAAGTATGCTGGAGCGTTACGGACATGGAGGTGATCTATGGACGGCGGAGGAAACATTTGGAAGGCCGAAGGAGCAATTTCTCGACTTTAGCTCCAATATGAATCCGTTAGGTCCCCCACCTGCTGTCAGGCACATTCTACATGATGATTGGCAGGACATTGTGAAATATCCGGACCCTGCCGTTCGTGAACTGACGAAGAAGCTAGCTCAGAAATATGATGTTCCTTTCGAAAGTATACTCGTGGGCAATGGTGCCGCTGAGTTGATCGATTTGGCAGCGCGCGTATTGAAATCAGATAGAACAGGATTAGCCAGACCTTCTTTTAGCGAGTATGAGGAAGCGATTTTGAAATCGGGCGGATCTCTTTATAACATTCCGCTTTATGCTAACTACGGTTTTGAAATCCAACAGCAAGACTTGGAAGCTGCGTGTTCGGCTGCAGATTTACTCTTTTTGGGGCATCCGAATAATCCGACAGGCAAGCTTCTTCCTCGCCACATCCTGGATATGCTTATTCAGTATGGACAAAGGGTCATTCTTGACGAGGCCTTTATGGATTTCGTTCCACAGGAGAAAGATTACTCGTTGATCCAGTTGGCATCGGCCAGCCAACAGGTTGTGGTTATTCGTTCGATGACCAAATTTTTTGCCATACCGGGCATTCGTCTTGGTTTTATGGTCGCGCACCCAGATTTCATTAAGCAGATCAAGACACTACAAGTACAGTGGAGTGTTAACTATTTGGCTCAACGAATCGGAGCTGCGGTGCTAGACGACGAAGCTTTTGAGCAATCCAGCAGGGATTGGCTGGAGGCAGAAAAGCCATGGCTGACTGGGCAACTTAGAGAGTTAGGTTTGGAAGTTACCCCTAGTGATGTTAATTTTTTGCTATTTTCATTTCCTGACAATATGGGAATTACGGTCAAACAAGCTCAAACGCATATGGGACATCAAGGGATTTTGATTAGGGATGCCTCTTTGTTCAAAGGGCTCAATGATCGTTATTGTCGTGTTGCGATTCGACTTCGCGCTGACAATGAGCGTTTGGTTGAAGGGTTGCGCGAGATGCTGCAGAAGAATCGAGGGCCGAAGAATGAGTAAAGAAACCAAGTTGGCGGCCACACTGATGGTTCAGGGCACAGCCTCGGATGTAGGGAAAAGTATTCTTACGGCCGCGATTTGCCGCATTCTGTTTCAGGACGGTTGGCAAACTGCGCCGTTCAAGTCGCAAAATATGTCGCTCAATTCCTATGTCACTTACGATGGAAAAGAAATCGGCAGGGCTCAAGGTGTGCAAGCTGACGCTTGTCGAATATTGGCTACCACCGATATGAATCCTATTTTACTTAAACCTAAACAAGATATGGTAGCCCAGGTTGTCGTTCACGGAAAACCATACTCGGATCTGGATGCGAGGACGTACAGAGAGACCTATTTGCCTCAGGCTGAAGTGATCGTGAAGGACGCTCTGCATCGGCTGCGAAGCCAGTATGAAGTCGTCGTTTTGGAAGGCGCTGGCAGCCCTGCTGAGGTCAATTTGAAAGATCGGGATATCGTGAATATGCGGTTGGCCGGTTGGGCGGACGCGCCTGTGCTGCTTGTCGCAGATATTGATCGTGGTGGTGTGTTCGCTTCCATTGTCGGCACGTTGGAGATATTGACGCCAGAGGAAAGAGAGCGGGTTAAAGGTTTTATTATTAATAAGTTTCGCGGAGATGTCAGTCTATTAAAGCCAGGCCTGGATTGGTTGGAGGAAAGAACAGGTAAGCCAGTACTTGGCGTCATTCCGTACTTGCCCCAATTAGGTATTGAGGACGAGGACTCGGCGTCACTAGATTCTAAACGTGTACAACGCAGGCGTGAAGAGGCTTCACACGGAAAATCCGCAGATCAGTTAGATATTGCGGTTATCCGTCTTCCGCGTCTGTCCAACTTTACGGATTTCGATCCTTTGCAAGAAGAAAAGGACGTGCACTTCCGCTACATCACTCACCTCTCCGAATGGGGCAAGCCGGATGTTATTTTACTTCCGGGAAGCAAAAACACGATGGATGACCTTCGACACTTGAAGGAAACTGGTCTGGCTGAGCGGATTCAAGCTTTTGCTCAAACGGAGCATGGCTCAGTCGCAGGCATTTGCGCAGGGTATCAGATGCTTGGCATGAAGCTGCTGGATCCGGAAGGCTACGAATCGGATCATCCGGAGTTGGAAGGCTTAGGACTTTTGCCGACGGAAACGGTATTTACAGCGGAGAAGCGGACGATTTTAGTCCAAGGGAGCACAGCGCTTTTCGCCGGAGATGGTTCGGAGATCATCATCGATGGCTATGAAATTCATATGGGGCGCACGAGCTATCTACAAGATGTGGAAGTCCCATTCTATTTACAGGCTTTTGAGACGAATCCTGCCAGCGGCGAACGTCATGGGGATGGGGCAACTGTGGATGAGGGACGTGTATGGGGAACTTATTTGCATGGAATTTTGCACAATGATGAATTTCGTCGGGCGTGGTTAAATCGCATTCGTGTGAATAAGGGATTGCTGCCTGTTGCGGATGGACTTCGTTACAAAGAACGGCGAGAGCAAGCTTTCGATAGGCTCGCAAATCATGTGCGAAGCCACTTGGATATGAGCCGTGTTTATGAGATGATGAAGGTAACTAAGTCTTGATAGAGAGAGGACGATAATTGTGAAAATTTATACACGTACAGGCGATGCCGGTCAAACGGGCGTAATTGGTGGCAGGGTTGATAAGGATGATGATCGCGTTGAAGCCTATGGCACAACGGATGAATTGAACTGCTTCGTAGGTCAAGCCATGAGCTTCATGTCGCCGGATAAATATCCTGACTTGCTTCAAGACATGCTGCAGGTGCAGCATGAACTGTTTGACTGCGGTTCGGATCTTGCGCTCTTGAAGCAAGAACTGCGTCCTTATAAAGTAACAGCCGAAATGGTCGAGGCGCTCGAAGGCTGGATTGACAAATATGATGCCGAAACGCCAGATATTACGAGATTTATACTACCGGGGGGCAGCAGCGTTTCTTCGACGCTCCACATTTGTCGTACTGTATGCCGCCGGGCTGAACGCCGAGTGGTTACGCTGGCTCGTACGCAGGAAATTAATCCTGAAGTGCGCAGATACTTGAATCGACTTTCGGATTTATTTTTTACCATAGCGCGTACAGCTAATTTCCGTGAGGGTGTTGCCGATGTAGAGTATGTCCGCAGTGCAGAGGTGTTCAGACGTAAATCATGAGTTACTATGAACCGCTCGTCTACATCGTGCCGCCTGAAGAGGAAGGATTTATCCTGAAGACCATTTTGCAGAAAAGATTAATGGTTTCCCGTAAATTAATATCACGGATTAAGTTGACCGAACAAGGCATCACGGTAAATGGGACTAGAGAATACATTAGCATAAAGGTGAAAGCCGGGGACCGTGTCGAGATTCGTATGGAGGAAGAGCAGTCTGAGGACATTTTACCGCAGGATCTTCCTCTGCACATTATTCATGAGGATGAGCATGTATTAATTCTGGCCAAAGAAGCTGGCATTATTGTACATCCTACGCATGGGCATTATGTGAATACAATCGCCAACGGTGTCGTCTATCACTGGCAGCAGGCCGGCATTACGTGTCGCTTTCGTCCGGTTCATCGGCTGGATCAAGAAACCTCCGGTGTTCTGGCTATCGCTAAGACACCATATGTTCACCAGCAAATATCGGAGCAAATGACTCGTCATGAAGTGGCAAAAGAGTATCTGGCCTTTGTCTGGGGTGTCGTCACGGACAAAAGCGGAACTATAAATGAACCCATCGATCGAAATCCCGAACAGCCCCATATCCGGATAGTCACACCAACAGGCTACTCAGCCATTACTCATTATGAAGTCGTTGAACAATACAAGCACGCCGCTTTAGTACGAATCTGGCTGGAGACGGGCAGAACGCATCAAATTCGTGTACATATGACACATATTGGACATCCGCTGCTAGGGGATAAAATGTACACGCTGCCTGGATTTGAGCTAAGCGAAGCCGCCGGAGAAGTTTGTGAACGGTTGGGGCGCCAGGCCCTGCACGCATATCAACTAGGCTTTATACATCCGGGTTCACGGAAATGGACGTTATACGAGGCTCCATTGCCTGCTGATTTAGCAGAATTGCAAAATTGGCTGCAAGCCAGCACCTAGAAATACGCCAACCATCCCTCTTTGGATGGTTTTTCTAGTGCTATAAACTTGACTTTCCGAGGCAATTAGCCCAAAATTTTAAATAGCCTTATTTTCATTAAATCTGAAGGAGCTTTAATAAATGGAAGTAAAAGTATTTGCTTACGATAAATGCGGAACTTGCCGAAATGCGGTAAAATGGTTGAAAGCCCATGATGTAGATATCCGTGAAAATGTCCCCCTATTTGAAACACCACCTTCTGCTAAGGAGCTGGAAAAATTGCTTCAGGACAGCGGGCTTGATATTAAGAAGTTTTTCAACACATCCGGCGAAGTATATAAAGAGATGGGACTCAAAGACAAATTGTCGGAGATGTCTCACGAGGAGAAGCTGAATCTGTTAGCTTCGAATGGGCGACTCATCAAAAGACCTATCGTAACAGACGGCAAAACGGTGACGGTCGGATTCAAGGACTCTGAGTTTGAGAACGTATGGGCAAAGGGGGGATAGAAGGTTGGAAGAAAAGCAGAAACCGGCACGCAAAAAGTCACCGTTGGCCATTGGGGGGTTCTTAGCTGTACTCCTTTCTCAAGGCAAGCTGCTTTTAACGGTATTCAAATTAGGTAAAGTTGGCGGTGCCGTCATCAGTATGTTTATTACGATTTGGGCATACGCGATTATGTTTAAGTTACCTTTTGCTATAGGGCTTGTCGTCATGATCCTCATTCACGAGCTTGGACACGTTTTGGCTGCGAAGATCAAAGGTCTTCCGGTATCGGCGCCTGTCTTTATCCCATTTCTCGGTGCCTTGATTATGATGAAAAAAATCCTGCGGATGCTGCGACAGAAGCCTTTGTTGGCATTGGCGGGCCTATTTTAGGGACATTAGGCGGGGTAGCCGCACTGGCCTTAGGTGTATATACACAATCTCCTGCCATCGTATCTATAGCTTATACTGCTTTCTACTTGAATTTAATTAATCTACTTCCCATTCATCCGTTGGATGGAGGGCGAATTTCGACGGCAGTTACTCGTTGGTTGTGGATTTTAGGATTAATTGGTGGATTAGTCTTTATTTACTATGTAGATAGCCGGCTTAGTCAATTTATTTTCTTTGTGATTTGGGCTATGTTTGCCTGGGATTTATATAAGAAATATGTGAAATACAGAAATCGTGAGGAAATTGTATCTGTTTCTACACGCTTTGAATTTTATGCGGATCATTTGCTTCAACAAGGATATATCCTTCCCGGTGAGAATCACACACGTGATTTGGCATATACGACCTTTTCTGAATTGCACGGTTCAGGCGATAGCAGACAAACGATTATTATGTATTGGCAAGGTATCGGTTTCGAGGGGCATGCGTATTTGCCTCGGCAATCGATCGTGAAAAAAGTTCAAGTGGTCAAGGTGGAACGCATTCAGAGAGAAAATCAGTTCATCTTAGGTATTCAAGTGCAAGTTGATTTTTCACCGCTTGGAACGGATGAGCGTTATTATGAGGTATCCACAAAGACCCGTTGGAAGTTTGGTATGTCTTACCTCACTCGTGCTCTTTTTGTTATACATGATTAGGCTTGTTCATCAATTAGATATCCTGTGACCTGCCATATAGGAATGAATGCTACTAACTTATTATAATGAGGGTATGAATGATGACATTTACAGGATCGAAACGGCTTAGCCAACTAGGATCGGCTATTTTTTCGGAAATTGCAGGTTGGAAGAGAGAGGTTATGAACGAAGGGGTAGACGTCATAGATTTAGGTATAGGAAGCCCCGACCTGCCTCCTTCTGAACGGATTATAGAAGCGATTACCGCAGCTGTTCGTAATCCTGCTATGTACGGATATCCAACTTCCGAGGGGAGCCTCGCATTTCGAGAAACGGTTGCCAAATGGTATCAATATCGTTTTGGCGTAGCGCTTAATCCCGAAACTGAAATTTTAACCTTAATGGGTTCACAAGATGGTCTTGCTCATTTAGCGCTTTCCCTCTGCGATCCGGGAGATATGGCTATTGTTCCCGATCCAGGTTATCCCATATATTCGGCAAGCTTAGTGTTGGCGGGTGTCGAACCTTATTTACTGCCTTTACGAGCTGAGAACAATTTTTTACCACAATTAGAGGACATTCCGACAGACGTGGCTGCGAAGGCAAAATTCATCCTGCTTAACTACCCAAGCAATCCGCTGTCTGCTGTTGCAGATCGAGCATTCTTTGAGCAGTTAATTGCTTATGCAAAGAAGCAAAACTTGCTTGTCGTGCATGATCTGGCATACTCCGAAATGGCTTTTGACGGCTATCGGCCGCTGAGTATTTTGGAAATAGAGGGTGCGAAGGAGGTTGCTGTCGAGTTTCACTCCCTGTCCAAAAGCTTTAATATGGCAGGGTGTCGAATTGCATTCCTAACGGGGAATGCTGATGTAGTCAAAGCATTAAAAACGCTCAAATCGAATATTGATTATGGGGTGTTCGGAGCCATTCAAGCGGCTGGAATTACAGCATTAGAGGAAGATATGGAGCATGATCATTCTGTCGCCGGTGTATATGAAAAAAGACGGAATGTGTTTATTGAGGCTTTAGCAGAAGCAGGGTGGAAGATTACACCGCCCAAAGCGACAATGTTTATCTGGGCACCAATACCAAAAGGCTGGACATCTCGACAAATTTCCCGGGAAATGCTTTACCGTACCGGTGTAGTTGTTATCCCAGGAGATGCCTTTGGAGCTGAAGGAGAAGGTTTCGTCCGCATCGCCTTAGTACAAGACGAAGCTCGATTACTTGAAGCTGCAAGGCGAATAAGAGATTGGCTGTATACCTTAGAATGAAAATTAGAGATATTGGTAAAAATAGGAGAATGAGAGACATTTCGACTGTTATCGTAACAACAATATTTATTATTTGAAAGGGGTAAGCACATGGATGCAATATCCTCATTATCAGAGCTTTTAGCCGATCAGAAACCATCATCGTACGTAGAAATTCCGGGAATTTTGGGGCAGACGTTTGGGCAATCCACGATTGCAGCTACATTGCCTATGAGTAAGTTGTTTTCGATTTATGAGGTTGACATGGAAGTGCAGCGGGCAATCATTCCGCGCAATCTGTCCAAACTCATTGATTACGTCAATTTGTATTTAGAAGATCGTCAACCAATCTACTTCCCGGGAATTATTTTCTCGGCAAGGGGAGCAGGTCATTACGACGATGATCATCAATCCCTTCGTTTACAGCCAATTGAGAAATTGTATGTGGTAGATGGTCAGCATCGTTTAGCTGCTTTTCAACGTATTATGGAAACCTTGCAAAGTCAGATGGCACGCGCCAAAGATCGCCGTGAATATGACAAGATGGAAGAGATTACAGAGAAGCTGCGCCGTTTGTACGCTTTCCCGATTTCGACAATGACGTACTTGGACATTAATGCTCGCCAAGAACGTCAACTATTCTCAGACATTAACAAACTTCCGCGTAAACTAGGCGGCAATTTAGCTGTGCTGCGTGACCAACGCCGATTCTATCATGTCGCTGCGACGGAACTAGCTTCCAAAGCTCCGGCGATGCAAAAATTGACGGTTGATATGTTTTCCGAACGCGGAAAATCGCCAGAATATTTGTTTTCCTATCACTTGCTCATTGAAATTTTGATTGCTTTGTTTGAAGGCCGCATGAAATCTGCTGCCAGAAATAACAACTATCAATATGATAATAAAGATTTACAGGATCACGTATCTTTGGCGGGCACTTACTTCAACGGCTTGTTGAATCATTTGCCAACACCAGAGAAGGGTGAATTGGTATGGACTGAAAACATCCAAATTGCCTTAGCGCTCTTCATGCACGAAGAAGCAACAAAAACGGGAAGTTTCAATCGCTACGCGCTTGAACATGCGCTGAAAATTCTTCCGCATGTGAATTGGAACAGTATCTACGTTGGAGATGAGAAGGATCGCTTGCCAAGACGTACTCGCATCATGAAGGCTTATCAGTATATCAAAAGCTTCTATCAAGAGAAGAACCTATTTCTTATCAGCGATGCTGAGGCTTTTAGCAAACAAGACTCTAAGGAGGATGTCAGCTAATGGAAGGATTAAGACTTAAAATGACGATACATCCTTTTTGCGACAAGTTCGGTCTTTCAACCGTAGCTTTGCGCGTTCAGGATTTGTTGAATTATACGATGATCGACCCTATGGTACAGCGTAAGCTAAGCAACATGCAAAGACGTAAAATTTCAACCTATTTGCAAGAGCGCGAACTGGATCATGTGTTCTTTGGACCTGTAACACTATCGCTTCGTGAAGTGAATCAACTGTCCAAGGGTGAGAAAGAATTCGTGTTGAGACATGGATCTAAACTAAGCATATTAGATGGACAGCATCGCATACTTGCTCTTGGCTATGTGAACGAGCAAATGCAAAAAGAAGTTAGACGTTACGAGAAGAAATTAGCGCTCTTAAAGATTAAACAGCGTAAATTTCCACAAGACGCTGATATTAAGCAAGAGGTTGAGGAAGCCGAAGGTACGGTGAATCAGCTAGAGGGCAGACGATTGGATTTGATGGAAACACAGTTGGCTGTGCAAATCTATATCGGATTGACGGAGGAAGAAGAGCAGCAGTTGTTTGGAGATATTAACTCCAAAGTTCAGCTGGTGAGCAAAGAGCTTGGTCATTCCTTTGACTCGATTGATCCGCTTAATTTGGTCATTCAACAAGTTGTAGACCATAATGTGTATCTGAAAGCTGCCGGTGTTGAGCGACGCAGCAATTTGACTTCTTTTAACCGGAATTTCACTTGTTTCAGTTGGTTGTACGCGACGGCAACCATGTTATTTTCTGGCAGAATGCAGCCATCTTACGAACTGCAACGCAAAATCCGTCACGATCCATCGACCTATGTGGAAATTCTGCATCAATTTTTCAATACCATATTGCCGATGATGCCGGAACAGCCGGGCTTGGCGCAGTATACCTCTGCGAATCGCGTCATTCAAGAAAGCATTGCGCTATACGCCAATCGTTTCTTATTCCCGGATGGGCAATATAATGAAGAGTGGACGAATGCCTTGCAATTGCTTGAAGGGTTCGATTGGTCGCATGATAACGAGGAACTGATTTATGTCTTCGGTTCTTTGGACAATGGCAAGATCAATTTAATCCACGAGAAATCGCTGAAAAAGCATGCGAAGCTTGTGCAATTTTTCTTAGAAGGCACAGACGGCACCAACAGTGATGAGGACGAAGTGGCCTCTCCGGCTTAACCTGAACGATCAAAACCTTTCTTGCTCAATGTACCTTTGGGCGGGAAAGGTTTTTTGATTATCTCCAACTACCCGTTGATCGAGAAAGAACCACCTTCTATTGACAAAATACAAACTCGGTAGTAATCTGGTGAAAATATACGCTACCGTATTTAGAGGTGAATCATGCAACTAACCCGAGAAGATTGGGTAAAAGCTGGATTAAATCAATTAGCAGAAGCTGGCATACATGAAGTTCGCGTTGAATTGCTTGCACGGAAGCTTAAAATTAGTAAAGGCAGCTTTTACCACTATTTTCGCGACCGTAAAGAACTGCTGGATGCCATGATGGATGATTGGGAAGCTTATGCCACAAAACAGATTATTCAAAGTATCGAACAAGATCATTCCTCCTTGGAGCAGCTGCTTCACATGAGTATCAGTCGGGACAAGAAAATTGAGATTGGCATTTATGCTTGGGCCAAACATGACCCTATTATGGCATCCCGTCTAGTTGATATTGAGGAACAACGAATTCACTTTATGGCCACACTGTTTCAACGGAAGGGTCTGACGCCTTCGGATGCAATCGACAGAGCCAGACTTACTTATTTAACCTATGTAGGGTGGATGACCCGATTTGAGGCTAATACCAATTTTAATATAGAAAAAATGTTTATGATTTTATTACAGATCTGATTACGCATGTCCTTATGTGGTTTTACAGCCCATAGGGGCATAAAAAATGCATAAACATACGAATGCGTATGTTTATGGCCTTCTAATATATTCGATATAAAGTTGGAGAAAGGAGCTTTTATATGAACATATTGAGCCTTATTGTAATCATTGGTGGTTTTAATGTTTGTGGAAACCTTGTTAGGATTTGTGAGTACGTTAAAATAAAATAATTTTGGAGGCGTTCAAATGAAATTTGTTATGACATTATCAACTGTAAGTCTTTTAGGCCTGATCAGTATCTTACATGTTTATTGGGCGTATGGTGGTCGTTGGGGTGTCCATGCGGCCATACCATCGAAAGCAGGGGAGTCTAAACCAGCCTTTACTCCTCGTAAGATGGGTACGTTAGCTGTGGCGATCCTTCTTCTAGTCGTGTGCTCCATTCTTCTGATTCAGGGAGGTTATGTGCATTTCTTTAGAGCAAATACCGTTACAAGAGTAGGGTGTATGGTTTGTGCTGGATTTTTTTTTCTTCGGGCGATAGGTGACCTTACACATATAGGATTTTTTAAGAAAGTCAATCACACTGTGTTTGCTAGAAATGATACATGGCTCTATAGTCCGCTTTGTTTGTATTTCGGGGTAACATGTACGATTCTTTTATTTTGATTGTCAGCTATGGCGGAGGCACAGGCGGGGCCCGAGTAGCAGAAAACATGAGACTCATAATGGTTGATCTACATGTAGCTGACTTACGCACGGTAACCAATTTCCAAAATATTGTATTTTATGTTACAAACCCGAAGGTATTCCTGCAAAAAAGGATAGATTGTTTAATAGATCAGGCAGGATTATTTGTTTTGAACCTCACTTAATATCAACAAAAATGGATAAATATAGATTTTTATAACTCGTTCATAAATGGTTTCTCAGGAGACAAAAACTAATGTTCTTCTTTCGATGGGACTTTGAAGTCTGCCAAATAATGCTCCTTTTATATTTTTTATAAAACATGAGTATCAAAGGCATTTTATTTACAACTAGTCCATATTACTTCGGTTGCCTTTATAACATGAAACATCAGTTCGTCTTTTTTAAATAATACAACTTTCCTCACTCCACAGTAACTTGCAACATGTCCGTTTTATACTCGGTTACTTTATAGTTCTTTTCAACTAATTCATGTATTTCAGCTACTGCCCAAATACGATAAGTTCCTTGATTTGCAAATTTATACGTCACCACTTCTTTCAATAGATCCTTACTGCTTAATGTATGAAATCTAATTGTGTCTTCCGAAGTTAATGGTAGAATATTTTCCACTTTTTGAGTACTCTCATCCATTAGGTAGACTCTAAAAATTTTATCTCCGGTTCCAATTTTATGATGATTATCCGAAGTATTAACCAAGGTCATTTCTAGTTTTACTTCTTGATTTGTTCTAATTCTTTTTTGTGTTAATGAAAGACCAGCTTTAAACATCGATTGAACTTTTTGAGACTCGACCTCATTTGAAAGAATATCCGTATTATTAGTAACGACATTCTCTAGCTTATTTTCAAGACAACCAGTTGAAGCAAAAAAACAACATGTTATTATTAAGGATTTGATTAGAACCTGTTTCAAGTCACTGCACCTCATTTCCATTTACTATAACAAACGTAAACGATGCGGCAAATGTTTCAGTATAACCCCTAAATATTAACAATTTAGGGGTTATACTGAAAATTAATGTACTACATAAATGCTATCAAGATTGAGGTCAGTATATGATCTCCAAATAGGGTTGTAAACCTTATATGCTCCATCTGGGATATATTGATTATCTTTAAAAGTCGCAACACCAACATGAGTACCAGCCAAATCAAAAGTATAGCTGCCTTTGGAATTATCCCATGCGTAGTCCGTCAAAATTGGACCACCACTGTCTCCACCTATAGATGCGTATGATTGAACAAACACCAAATTATTTTCATAGCCGTAACCTGAATTACCCCACCATATTAAGACATTACTATGAGTAATGACACCAGCGGATAGAGCACCTGTAAAAGCACCGCGCAAATAAACAGTATCACCGACCATATCTGACGTGTAGACACCTGTATAAGGAATTAATGTGGAACTATTGGGATACGGCACTCTTGGATTCCCACCTCTGGAGGTCAGTGTAATATATCCAGCATCGCCCACTGCATCAGAACCATCGCTATTTGATGATGTTGTCCTGAATGTCCAGTTCCCTATTTTAGGGTCTTCAGTCCAAGGTTGATACCATGCTTCAGTTGAACCAACATTCGCACAATGACCCGCAGTTACTAAAACAACTTGATTGGCTTGATTGTCTCCAAAATACCCTGCCGTACATCCATGGGTGTTGCTTTGAATTAATGAGCCTGAAGGGAATGGATCACCATAGTTAGTTGTATCTGCTTCTAATTTCGTAGATATTTTTGGAATGAATGCTAGAAAGTCTTTTTCTGTACCAAAAAGTGAATTGAATTTACTCGTTTTTACACTACTCATATCTTCAACTGACAATATTAACTTATTATTTTTTGTATCAGGAATAATAGCTTGGATGGACCCGGGCTCTGCTTTAGTCATAATGATTTTTTTAGCGTTGTCTAACTCATTTTTAGAGTACTTTACCTTTTGGAACTTAATCTTCTCAATTGATTTTACTTTTCTTTAATCTTGCTCTTAGTTTTCTCCTCATCTTGTGTTACCTGAACAACGATTGTTCCATCATTACTGTCATAATAAAAATCGGCAAACTCCTTTGGGTTTTCTTCAATTATCTTTTTAATAATCGGAGCGTCCTTTTTTACCTTATTTTTTTCCTTATATTTTTCTAACTCATCACCTTGTAAATTCAAAAAAGGATTGCTTGGAATCTCATTTTGGTTATTTTCTTCTGTAATCCTTTTTATTTCGTCAATTGAACCTCTTATAAGTGTAAAGTCTCTTTTTTCAGATGGGTTGTTCAGCTGTTGATCATTGGATGCATAGATTGAATTGGAG
This sequence comes from Paenibacillus sp. N3.4, assembly GCF_008017805.1. Taxonomy (GTDB): domain Bacteria; phylum Bacillota; class Bacilli; order Paenibacillales; family NBRC-103111; genus Paenibacillus_E. The sequence goes on from NZ_VRTT01000003.1 coordinate 63,254, forward strand.
AAACTAGCTATTAATAGTGTAAAAATTGTAGTGACTACAGCTGTTTTAATTATCTTTTTTGACATTGATCATTCATCCTTTCAATGTATTGAGCTATGACAATAAGACAAAGACTATGACAGACGATAGTTTAAGACCTGTAAATGATAGATTGTCAATCACCTCCATTTATATAAAAAAGGTTTTATTTTCCTTTTAATACTATAATATCCAATTAAAAAGGAAAAGAATTTTCATAGTTTTGTAACAATTTTATCGATTAAGTATATTTATACCTCAACTTTCGGTGCGATCAAGCTTAGGTTGTGAAGTTTAGCAGGTGGAAATCTTGTTGGAGAGGCTTAAGCCATGCTTCGCAAAACGATTTATACAATAGATGAAAATGCTCTGCCTAACATAGTATGGCGGTAGTCAGCCATCGGGATGACTTATTCATCACCAATACGGATTATGGGTGCAAAGTAAAAATTGCAGCAAAGCAGGAAGTTGTAAGAAACGGAACCAGGTACCGTTCTTCTGCCTCCGGGAGAACACACTTGGCAGTGGACCGAGCAGCTTCCGATCCCGATTCGACCGATTATAATCCGATCCATGAATGTGAATAGAGGAGCGACAATTTATTACACAAAATCGGCAGGCACGGAGGTTTACCGGATCGAGAAAAGCCATGATGGCGGTGAAACTTGGAGCGCTGTCGGGTTGACGCCATTAACGGAATTCACTCAAAAAGAATTGCAAAACGGAGAAAAGATACATATCTGCGTATTTGCCGTCAACGCCGAGCATAAAAGCGAGCCGTCCGGCGATTATCCGATTTACGTGAGGATGCGCCACATCTCCCGCCGGATGGTTTGAAACTTATGAAGAGGGCATCAGGTTGGGAATTGAGTTGGAGTGGGTGCCCTGGGTTACGGAATACAGGTTGTACTGTAAGGAACGAGGAGCCCGGGATTTTGAATAGATTTTTTAGGGGTTGTCCAAGTGTAAACCCAAATGATTAATTTGTACAGTGGATTAATTAAAATAATGAGAAAGGCCAGATTAATTGCGATATTGCACAGTATGCAGTAAATTTTTGGAATATTTATTGACGAAAACAACAATTAAGCTCTATAATAAAAATAATTAGTCCAGTGGACGTATAAATTAAAGAGGGGGCAAAACGTGAAAAGAAAATATTCTGATTATGTAATTGGCTACGCTTTCACACTTCCTTATCTGATCGGGGCGTTCATACTCTTCCTCATCCCTGCCATCATGTCTTTGTATTATTCATTTACAAGATTCAAGGTCATTTCGGCTCCCACCTTCACAGGGCTGGCCAACTTTCACCAATTAATGGACGACAAGCAGTTTTGGACCGCATTTAAAAACACATGGGTATTCGCACTTCTCTACGTACCTATGCAGGTCATAATCCCATTGATATTTGCTGTGCTGCTTTACAGCTCGGGTGGTTATATCAAGGGAAAACTGGCTGGCGTCCTGCGAGCGGTTTATTATTTTCCGGCCATTCCGTCCTGGTTCATTATTGGTATGGTGTGGATCTGGCTGCTCAGCCCCGAAATTGGCATTGTCAATCAACTGCTGTCGCTCCTAGGCGTCTCTAAGATTGCGTTTCTCCAGGTAGAATCGGCGACGATTATCCCAACGCTTGCCGCTGTAGGCGTATGGAAAGGCTTGGGTTATGCGATGTTCATTTATTACATAGGCCTCAATAACATACCTCAAACGCTGTATGAAGCGGCAGAAATCGATGGGGTGAACAGTTGGCAGAGACTGCGGAACATAACAGCACCGATGCTGTCTCCTACGATATTCTTAGTGCTTATCATGGCGATTTCCGATGCTTTCCGTACATTCGATCAACATTTTGTGATGGTGTATAACCGCAGCAACATGTATTCGAAGTCGCATCTCATGGTGTATCTGTACGAAAAGGCGTTCCGTTTTCTGGATATGGGCTATGCCTCGCTGATTGCTTGGGTCGTCTTTGTTTGCTTGATTCTGATTACACTGTTCATCCTTAAACTCCAGAAAACATGGGTCCATTATGAAGAATAGGAGACAACGAGATGGAAAATAACACGGTTCTGGACTCTGCCTTATTCAGCGGCAAAACTATAGTAGGTTCCGCCAAACACTCGGTAGGGGGAATGATCAGCACAATTATCCTGTTGCTTGGAGCAGCCAGCATGGTGCTTCCTTTCATATGGCTCATCCTTGCGTCGCTAAAAACCAATGCGGAATTTTACAATTCCTTTCATTGGATACCATCCAAGCTGCAATGGAGCAACTATAAAGAACTGCTATTTCCCAAACAGGGACCAAGTTTTATGCTCTATGTGTTCAATACCGTGAAGATTACGGTGCTATCCGTTTTTGGCATGGTAGCGTCATGCAGCCTTGTTGCTTTCGCTATTGCGCGAATTCAATTCCCTGGCAAGAACTTTATTTTCGGCTTTGCCGTCATATCGATGTTTTTACCGGTTCAAATAACGATGATTCCGCAGTTCATTATTTTCAAGGAGTTCGGGTGGATTGGGACGCATTTGCCGCTTATTGTTCCTTCCTTTTTCGGTGGAGCTTTTGGCATCGTGCTGATGAGGCAGTATTATCGGTCGATCTCGAAGGAGTTCGATGAAGCGGCAAAAATGGACGGAGCCGGATGGTTGGCCATTTACGCCAAAATTCATCTGCCCATCGTGGCTTCTCCCATGATTACCCTTGCGGTGCTCACTTTCCAGGAAAAGTGGGCGGAGCTGTTGTATCCTATGATTTTTATCGGTAAAAACAAAGATTTATGGACAATGGTGTTGAAAATCAAAGACATTTCCACAGGCCAGTATAATGCTCGGCCCGAACTCGAAATGGCAGGGGATGTCCTACTCATCATTCCGGTCATCATCTTGTTTATTGTTGCTCAAAAGTTTTTTACCAAGAGTATCACTTCTTCCGGTGTGAAAGGATAGCATCCTTTTATATAGTCATACAACAATCATAAGTGTGGGGGGATTTGTCTTGAAAAAAGTTTTGTTAACATCATTAACGGCCGTCATTTCTTCATCTATCGCGTTGTCCGGTTGCAGTTCCAATAACGGAACTGTTGCCAGTCCTGAAGCATCGAAAGCACCGAGTGCTTCGAGTTCTGCAAGCGTTGCGCCATCGAAAGCTCCTGTCAAAATCAAAGTTGCTTATTACGCTGATGAAACGGCACGTTCCACGATGGGCAGCATCATCAAGAAGTTCATGGAGACGAACAAGAACATAACGGTTGAAGATATCGGCACCGATTGGCAGACTCACTATGACAACCTGAAAGTGGACCTTGCGGCAGGGCAGGGACCGACTGTGTTCTTACTGGATGGTCCATACATCCCTCAATATTCGACGGAAAAAACGATTCAGGATTTAACCGATTTTACAAAGGATATCAAGCTGGACGATTACTACGGGTTTGATGCCATTAAAACGCCGCAAGGCAAAATCTTCGGCATTCCGCAGGCGATTCAGGTGAATGCGCTCTACTACAATAAAGAAATGTTTGATAAAGCAGGCGTAGCTTACCCGACAGATAGTTGGACAACAGATGATGTCTATCAAGCGGCGAAGAAATTGACCGACAAGAACACCAAGCAGTTCGGAATCGGACTTCCACAGCATATTCGTTATGGCTGGTATACAGTTGTACGTCAATTTGGCGGGGATTTGCTCAACAAGGAAAGAACGAAAAGTACCTTCGTCAGCGATCCTAAAGCGAAAGATGCATTTGAATATATGAAGAAATTTTGGGATGAAAGCTTGACGCCCGGCTTGAAGGATCAAGAAGGCGAAATCGGCGGCAAATACCATACTTGGATGTCGCGCAAAATCGTCGCGATGTTCTACGATAACTACGCCAGAAGATTAACCAACGATAAAGAGGGTCTTAAATACGATGTGGCCGTGGTTCCAAAAAGTCCGAATGGCGGCGTTAATTACAGCGCATTTGTTGCTAATACTTGGGTGATGAACGCAAAAGCCGCAGCGGCAGAGAAGCAAGCAGGCTGGGAGTTTATGAAATATTTCCTCAGTGAAGATGCTCAAAAGCTGAATTCAACGCTTGCAGAAGGCATTACTGCTAATAAAAAAGTAGCGCAAGCCTCCATCGCTGATCACAAAGGTGCGCCAGAACATATCAAAGTTTTCCTAGACAATATGAAATACGCGGGTGACTTAGGCGACAATGTCGTATGGGAAGAGTGGATGGGTGCCGTAGATCCGATCATTAAAGACTATTTGTCCGGCAAAATCGATATCAACAAATTGTTGACCGAAGGGGACAAAGCTGCTCAAGCCGTGCTTGATAAAGCAAAAAAATAAGAAGTATGAGGAATCGAAACTATGACATTACATCATTTTGAACCTATCAACAAGAGCATGCGGAACTTATCGCTGGAAGAGAAAGTGGCCGAAATGTGTGTGCTTGGACTTGCGAAGCAGACGCTGCCGTCAGCAGACAAGTTAAGGCTGGGACAAATTGGCGGCGTCGGTATTTTCCCACACGATATTGGGTCGTATGCTTACACGAAGCAGCTTCTACAGGAAGTACGAGAAGCTGCAGGCGAGCAACGAGGCGGATTGCCATTCTACCTTTCAATCGACGAGGAAGCAGGCAGCTTATCCAATTTCAAAGATTTTTTTCCTTATATCCCTGGGAACCGGGCAGTAGCGTTAAGCGAAGATCCGCAGGCTGCTTATGCGCTTGGCAGATTGATAGGCAGTCAGTTGTTTGAACTGGGTATTCCAATGAATTGGGCTCCTGTCCTGGATGTAAATACGAACATCGATAATCCGGTGATTGGTGTCCGTTCATTTGGCGAAGATCCAAAGCTTGTCGCGGCATATGGGGAGGCTTATATCCGGGGATTGCACAGCGCAGGAATTGCCTCCACAGCCAAGCATTTTCCAGGCCACGGACAGGTGAGCGGAGACTCACATTATGTGCTTCCGGAATGCGAGCTTACGTTGGAGCAGTTAATGGCGGGACCGTTAATCCCTTTTCAAAGGGCGATTGAAGCGCAAGTTGACTCGATGATGCTGGCGCATCTTATTTTTCCAAACATTCCGGAGTCGCAAGGGCTGCCAGCTTCTTTAAGCCCATTTTTCGTGACGGATTTGTTGAGGATACAGTTAGGCTATGAAGGCGTTATTTGCACGGATGATGTAGAGATGGGCGCAATCAAAAATAATTTCGAGCCGGAAGAAGTCGGAAGATTGGCGATTCAGGCGGGGAATGACATGATTCTCATGTGTCATACGCCTGATTTTCAACAGAGAGTCATGAATGGCATTGTGCAAGCGGTGCGTGCGGGTGACATTGCCGAATCGCAAATCGACGCTTCGCTGCTTAGGATAGAGCGGCTCAAAAACAGTTTTGTCATGTATCGAGAAAAGGCGCAGCCGCTTCCCATGAATTCTTGGGAGAAGGAGGCGCTGGCACTTGCCAAAGCGACCATAGTCGTCGAGCAGGATCCTGCTTCACTGCTGCCGTTAACTCCGTCGAAGAAGTATTTGCTTCTTGTTCCAAAGCAGGAGAAGTTAACCGTTGCGGATAATGCAGCTGCCAGTGAGCTGACTCTGGAGGCGAAGCTGCTGGGAAAAAACATCAATGTGAAGACCATTTATACGTCCATGCAACCAGACGCGCAAGAAATTGAAGCCATTATGGCTGAGCTTACGCCGTACGATGTTGTTATGCTAGGTACGATTAATGCGCATATTTTTGAAGATCAGCTTCAGTTGGCCCGGAGGCTTGCCGATGCTAAACCGCTGATCACCCTCGTATTGCGCAATCCTTATGATGCTGCGCTTTTGCCGCAAAAGACCAGCAAGGTATTCATCTGTTCAACTTCGGAATACGCCATGCGTGCATTTGCAGAGCTGCATTGTACAATTTGAGTCAAATGCTTGATATCCAAATGTTGGTTGAATATACTTTCTAATTTCTAAGCATTATTTGGTATAATGTTAGCAGAAAAGAGCAGGGAAGATAGAAGGGATACTTATGAAAGCAATCAAAGGAAATTTGCAGCTCATGAAAGAAATCAATACGGCGTCCGTATTAAATTTGCTTCATCGAGAAGGCAAACTCTCGCGCGCAGAAATATCGACGATCACGAAACTCAGTGCGACGACCGTTTCTGCGTTGGTCGAGGATCTAATCGCGCAAAACATCGTGACCGAGACGGGCGAGAGACCATCCGTCGGAGCAGGGCGCAAGGCAATTGCGCTGCAAATCAATAAAGACGGAGGTTATGTGATCGGCATCTCGCTGGGCAGCAAGTATTTAATTAGCGCGGTGCTTAACCTTCACGGAGAATGTATCGCGGAATTCAAAACAAGAATTGCTTCCGGAAATGAAGCTGTTGCAGAGCAGATACGGCTTGCACTTCAGAGCTGCCTGGATCAGCAGAATATGCTGGATTCCGGTACGGTTAAGGGAGTCGGCATTGCAGCTCCGGGAATTATTGATGAAAAGGGAGAGACCATTGTCTATTCCAGCTATCTGAAACTAGCGAATCTTAACATAAAAGAACAGCTCAAGCTAAGCTATCCGGGTATTCCGATTCGCGTGATGAACGATTCGAATGCGGCGGCTTTTGCCGAATATTATTCTGGTGTCGGGAAAAATAAGCGCAGCATGCTCTATTTTTCCATCCATGAGGGGATCGGCGCGGGCATCATTCTGAATGGGGAAATCTATTCAGGCTTTCTGGGAGCCGCTGGTGAAATTGGCCACATTCCCGTTGAATCTAATGGGGCATTGTGCTTATGCGGCAAGCATGGCTGCATTGAGACGGTGATTACAACGCCTTACCTCTTGGACAAATGCCAAGTGACTGCCCGAGCAGCTGAACAGCCTATCCCAGAGTCGATGGAGGAAGTTATCTCTGGCTACGAGAACGGTGAGGAGTGGCTTCAACCTGTCTTTGAAAAAGTGTTGAATACGATGACAATGATGGTTGCTTCTGCCATTAATCTGCTGAGTCCCGAAATGCTGGTTATCGAAGGCTGGATGAATGAGAGTCCCAGGTTCATACGTGAACTTCACGCCGAACTGGCAGTATTCCCATTCCCTGTCGCATTCACCGAAGATCGACTTTCCGCTGCTTCTTATGGGGAAAAAGGCGCGCTGCAAGGAGCTGCTACTGGCATGCTGCAGCAAATTTTTGGCGCTTCGGCGTTAATATCTGAATAAATGAACGATGAAGAACCTGTCCGCTTTAAGCTGGCAGGTACTTTTTGTTTGGATGCTCCCTGATGCGGTTGTGCTTGATGTGTTAAAAAAATGTCTTGACAAAAAAAGTGATTAGGTGCCATACTATATGTATGGATAACAACAATAAAGCAACAAATGACATTGACGCAATTCCCTCACTTGTACAATCCCAACGTCAGATTGATCGTTATAACCTAGACATGGACGCACAGGCTATACTCGTCGCGTCTAGGCTAATGGCAGCGGGAGCCAAGCTTGGACATGCTTCGGAGATTCATTTCTCCAGATTTGGTTTATCAACAGGGCGATATCGTTTATTGGCAGACCTTGAAGATAACGAAGGAGAAGAGTTGCCTTCGCAATTAGCGGAGCATCTAGGCGTTACGCGTGCTACAGTGACAGGTCTTATCGATGTTCTTGAGCGAGATGGCTTAGTATCGCGGCGATTTAGTTCAGAAGATGGCCGTCAAAGATCGGTCATGTTGACGGAGGAAGGCGCAAAGAAGCTCCGTGAAATGGCTCCTGAGCATTTCGCTCGGCTGGAAGCAATGGTGGGCTTACTCAATATCGAGGAGCGCAGCGTATTTCTCGACCTGCTAGGCCGAGTTACCCAAGGTATCTCAGCACTTACGGACAAAACAGTCAAATCGAAGGAAAACATCAGTAATGAGTAGAACGGGCTAGTGCAGCTAGCCTATTTTTACCCTCATATAGTTAGGTTCCTAATTATGTTTTGCTGAACTATATAAAAGAAGAAAGGAGTAACGAAATGAACAAAATGAAATACCCGAATCAGACAGACGGTGTCTACGGTATCAAAACTGCTGGTTCCGAGGCAAAGACATTTGTACTGTGGCGTGAAGTTGTAATGGCCTATGCATCTCCTGCTATTATGGCAGGTATCGGGGGATTAATCACTGCCGACAAGGGGCTCCAAATAGGGGCCTTGACCACAATTGGCGGAACATCAGCCTTGGTGGCTTGGTTGCTTGCCCTCTGGCTGCGCAGCCGCGGAGGCCATATACGGTGGATCATCGGCGCCCCGCACTTGATTGTGGTTGGGATATTCGCGTTTACGGGGGCAATGTTCGGCTTATTCGCGGCATGGGCAACATCTGGTTTACTGGAAATTATGATTCCGAGCAATCACTTGGCCTGGGTCGGTCGTATTTGGATCGATTTCCCGTTGTCTGGATTCATAGCAAGCACGATCGTGACATGGCGATGGCGTCTTGGAGTCACAACAAATTTTTCATCCAAAAGGAGAAGATAAAAATGATAGTTATTATTGGAGCAACAGGTACGATAGGCAGTGCGCTTTTGGAACGTTTAGTTGATCTTGGCATACCCGCCAGGGCGCTGAGCAGAGAGCCAAAGAAGCTGCGCGATAAGCTCGGAGAAAAAGGCCAGTCGACTATCGAGGTCGCAGCGGCTGATGCTACCGACCCCGAATCGCTGCGTCGCGCGTTTACAGGAGCTAGCCAGCTTTTCCTTGCTATGTCCAACAGTCCAAGACAAATCGAATTGGAAACTTCGATCATTCAGATTGCCGCCGAAGCTGGAATCAAACATATCGTAAAAATATCCAGCCCTGCCTTTGAGATGAGCTCTCCAGTGGCAGTGGCGGGCTGGCATCAAGAAATCGAGAAAGTGCTGAGCGAATCGGGTCTTACCCACACCGTGTTGCGCCCTTATGCGTTCATGCAAAACTTACTGCGTTTTACACCAACGATCACAACCCAAAATGTTTTCTTCGGCTCCATGGGTGATTCATCCTGTAATTTCATTGACTGTCGCGATATCGCAGATGTTGCCGCAGAAATTCTGACCAACCGTGAGGTATCAGGCCAAGTATATACGCTTACCGGTTCAGAGATTTTCAGCTATCCCCAGATCGCGAGTCAGCTATCCGCGCTGCTTGATCGGGAGATACGCTACATCGATATGGACCCTCAAGTACTGCTTCGCAATCTAATCGAGCACGGGCACATGCCTCCCTGGCTCGCCAACCACGTTGTGGAAATTCAAGCGATGTCTAGGATAGTGCCGGAAAGGCCTACAGACACTGTTAAGCGATTGCTCGGTAGAGAGCCCCGCAAGCTAGACGCTTTTCTGAATGAGTATGTAACAAATTTCCGATAAAGGCGGAGTCCGCCTTTGTTGCTCAAGACGATGTCGACACCAATGGAATCCACCATTTTTTTCATGGATATTAAACGTCAGCATAAACCCCTCTGTTTCATTCGTTTCATCTTTGTCCATACTGCATAATGTTAGCCACTTAACTAGCAGGAGGGCATTTGAATCATGTTGGCTGTTCATCAACGTATGGCGGAGTTATGGACTTTGCGCAGAGGAAGAGAACTAACGCGAGCGGAGCAGGATGAGCTGCTGCTGTGTATGGAAGCCAATGCAACGTATGTGTGGAGCCGTTTGAAGCTGGAGAATCTATCGCTTTGCGCGTCACTCACGGGGGACTATGAATGGCTGCATGAAGTTTGCGAACGCATCGAAAAACTTGAGCCGAAGCACTGACCGAACAGGTCGGTGCTTTTTTCCTTTTCTGCAAGGGAGTGGACGGGTATAATAGAAATAGGTCATGTTTGGCGAAAAACGCTAAGGAGATTTCCATATGTTAAGCTGGTTTAAGAAACAGAGGGTTACCCCTAATCAACTTGTACTTTTCCTTTTACTTTTATTGGCAGCGTTGTTACTAAGATTGTATCTGGCACCAATTTGGGTTGGCTATGATACCGATGTACGCACATTTATGGCCTGGTCAGACCGAGCCTATACGGTTGGCTTATCGGGCTTATACGCGAATGCCAAAGATTATTTTCTGGATTATCCTCCTGGATACATGTATGTCCTTTATGTGATCGGATGGCTGCATCATCATTTTTCCATTCCATGGCAAAGTGCAGATTCTCTCTTACTTCTAAAGCTTCCTGCCATACTGGCCGATATCGTCTCGGTCTATCTCTTATTTCGTTTATCGATTGGCGTAAAGCAGGGTGGTCGGACATGGCTTCAAGCGATTGGCATCGCCGCTTTATTCGCATTTGACCCAGCCATTTGGTCGAATTCAGCGATTTGGGGTCAAGTCGATTCGTTTTTCATGCTGTTTATTCTGACAACGCTATTGTTTCAGCAGCGTGGGAAGCTGCCGCAAGCATCGGTTTGGATGGCGTTAGCCATTTTGCTTAAGCCGCAAGCATTACTGTTCGGTATCTTCTTGTTGATTGATGTTTTGCGGAAACGGAATCTCATGGTATTCTTACTTAGTGTTCTAAGTGGTCTCGCGACGATCGCGGTGCTTACTCTTCCTTTTGCCATTGGAAGAGGGTATGGATGGTTAGTGGAGCTTTATATGGGCACCTTAGCTTCCTACCCTTACGCATCATTGAATGCTTTTAATTTTATGGCGCTGCTGGGCGGGAATTTTATTGATATGCAAAGCGGCATTCTACATATTTCTTATCAATGGATAGGTTGGGTGCTTATGGCATTATCCATTGTTTACACATGCTTTTTATATATAAAGAGTAAAGGACAGCGCGGGGCTTTGTTATATGTGGCTTTCTTGTTCATAACCGCTGTTTTCATGTGCATGACGAAAATGCATGAGCGCTATTTGCATTATGGCTTGCTGTTAGCCTTAACTAGCTTCATTTATATCAAAGACCGGCGAATTCTTTGGCTTTTTATCGGTTTTAGTATAACTCACTTTATCAATATAGCGGATGTGCTCCTGCGTAGCTTTCATCAAGATTATCACATTCCGCGTTACGATTCGTTGATGCTGATTGTCTCAGCTTTGAATGTTATTATGTTTATTTATGCATGTGTATTGGGATGGAGGCTTTTCGTGGAATCACAGCAAGCTCAAGGTGAAGGGCAGAAGGTTGTGGATGCAGCACCGCCCCCAATCCAAGCTAGTCATCGAACGCTGTCAGAACGGTGGAACGCTATATTTAAACCAAGTATCGATGAGATAGATAGGAGTCCGAGGGGACGCTTTTTCTCCAAAAAAGACGTGCTTTATTTGGGCGCTTTAATCCTCGTTTATACGATTATTGCCTTGTATCATCTTGGTGGTCACCAAGAACCAACATCGTTTTGGAAACCGACGGGCTCTGGGGAAACGGTTATTGCAGATTTGGGAAGTCCGCACAACATTACCAGAATTAATAGCTTTGCAGGGGTAGGGGAGGGTACCTACTCGTATTGGTTTTCGCTGGATGGTCAGGATTGGAAGGATCAAATTACCGTAAAATCAGATCATACGAAGGTATTCACTTGGAACACGGTGGAGCCCCGCAAGGATGCGCGATATGTAAAGGTAACGATGGACGCCCAGGAAAGTGCGCAGCTTCATCTTCATGAGGTTGGTATATTTGGGGAAGACAATCCGGCTATCTTGCCGATTGTGGGATTAACAGAGCAAGATATCAATCCAGCTGATGAAGGGAAACCAGCGAATCTGTTCGATGAGGCAAGCAAGGTTCCTTACACGCCTACCTATATGAACGGGACTTACTTCGATGAGATTTATCATGCCAGAACGGCGTATGAGCATATTTATAAAATAGAACCCTACGAAAGCACACATCCCCCACTCGGTAAAATACTGATAGCTATCGGGATCTATGTGTTTGGACTAAATCCGTTTGGTTGGAGAATCATCGGGACATTGTTCGGCGTTGGGATGATTCCATTGATTTATGTATTCGCCAAACGTATGTTTGGTCGATCGGAATATGCCTTCATCGCGGCTTTCCTGCTTTCCTTCGATTTCATGCATTTCGCACAAACGCGGATTGCGACGATTGACGTGTATGGCGTGTTCTTTATTATGCTGATGTTTTATTTCATGTATCGCTATACAACGCTTAGCTTTTATAAAGAAAAGCTGTGGACGACATTGATCCCCCTTGGACTTTCCGGGCTGTTCTTCGGGATCGGGGCAGCGTCCAAATGGATTGTGATCTATGGTGGAGCAGGTCTAGCAGTTCTATTGTTCCTTTCTTTGGCGGAGCGATTCAGCGAATACCGCTTCGCCCGTAGATTGCTGCAGAAGGATGAAGAGGCTGCTTCAAGCTATATTGAAACTGTAAAAGATGAGCTCACAGGTGGCGTTGAAACTACCCTTACCGAAGGGGAACGCAGCCGTCTGGAGCTTGTGAAGAAGCTCTTCTTAAGAAACACACTGCTAACCTTGCTTTGGTGTGTGTTCATGTTTGTTATTGTACCTTTGGGTGTATACACCTTGTCCTACATTCCATTTATGCTCGTACCAGGACCAGGACATAGCTTAAAAGATGTTATAACCTATCAGGTTCACATGTATAAATATCATAAGGATTTGGTTGCTACGCACCCGTTCTCCTCCCCTTGGTGGGAGTGGCCGATGATGCTCAGACCTATCTGGTATTATCAAGCGAAGCTGATGCCCCAAGGCATGCTGTCGAGCATCGTATCCTTCGGCAATCCGCTCGTCTGGTGGCCCGGATTCATCGCTGTATTATTTTCGTTCTACGCCGTATTTAAGAACAAAGACAAAAAGCTGCGAATGCTTTTAATTGCCTACTGTTCACAATATTTACCTTGGATTTTGGTACCAAGACTTACCTTTATTTATCACTATTTCGCGATGGTGCCCTTCCTCATTCTCATTTTGACGTACTATATCAAATGTTATTTAGAAGAGGGCCCGATTCATAAAAAGAGATGGGTGTACGGCTATTTAATTGCCGTGTTCGCGCTGTTCGTGATTTTCTACCCGCTTCTTTCGGGAATGATGATTCCTACTATGTATTCCTTCTTTCTTCGTTGGCTGCCTGGATGGAACTTCTTTTAACAAATAAGTGTTGACGTTGCAAAAAGGCAGTGGTATTATAAATCCAAGTAAATTACTACGGATTAATACAAGTCAACCGGATAGCTGGAGACTCCCACTTTGTGCCTTACAAAGGGCGGAGTCTCTTATTTTCAAAACTAATGATATGGAGAGTGAATAAAGTGGCTAAAGTCGTTATTATTTCAGGAAGCCCAACGCCGACATCCCGTTTGCACGGCGTCATTGAATTAGCAAAAAGTGCGTTGCTGCAAGCAGGTTTAGAGGTCGAATGGATCAAGGTGCGCGATATACCGGCAGAGGACTTGCTCTATGCCAATTTCAATAGCGAAGCTATTCTGAAAGCTAACGCTCATGTAGCGGAGGCAGATGCGGTATTCGTTGCGACACCTGTATATAAGGCTTCTTACACAGGCGTTCTTAAAGCATTTCTTGATCTGCTCCCACAAAAAGGTCTTGAGCGCAAAATTGTGCTTCCTTTGGCTGTTGGAGGAACCATTTCCCACTTGCTCGCGATCGACTATGCATTGAAGCCAGTGCTGTCATCCCTGGGAGCTCAAAACATTTTGCAAGGCGTTTATGTCATTGATAAGCAAGTCACTTGGGGAGACCAAGGACAGGCGATTTTGGACGATGAAGTTTCATCGCGTCTGCAAGAATCGGTGGCTGAGTTTATTCAAGAAATTAAGTGGCATACAAGCCGCTAAGCTGTCTATCATAAAGGGCTGCTCTTTCATTTATTTGGAAGGGGCGGTCTTTTCTATGTTATGCTCATAGATGAGCTGCTGGTAGGTTTTACAAGCAGTTGCTTTTTGCGTGCTGGTCGATCTTTGCCATGTTATAATACTATTATATTTGCATAGTTCGAATCATAGAATAGGAGCGATTATTTTGTCCGAAACATCTTCTGACTCCGTGCTGCTGGTAGACGGCATGGCTTTATTATTTCGTGGTTATTACGCCACTTCTTCAGGTGGTTACATTATGAGAAAAAGCGACGGCACGCCAACAAATGGGGTATATGGCTTTCTCAAATATTTGCTCGATGCGATTCAAACGTTCAAGCCGACTCATGTCGTTTGCTGCTGGGATATGGGCAGTAAAACATTTCGTACGGAGAAATTTGATGCTTACAAAGGCAACCGTGGACCCGCTCCCGAAGAGTTGATTCCTCAATTTGACCTAGTCAAGGACGTGACGGCAAGCTTTAACATACCGAATGTTGGTCTCGTTGGATATGAAGCGGATGATTGCATCGGAACGTTAGCTCGTACATACAGCCCAACAACTAAAGTTCAGATTCTGACTGGGGATCATGACATGCTCCAGCTTGTAGATGAGAATACAGAAGTCATCATTATGAAAAAAGGCCAGTCCAACTATATGGTCTACACGCTGGATACATTGATGGTCGAGAAGAGCTTGACGCCTTCGCAGATTATTGATTTAAAAGGGCTGACCGGTGATACAGCGGATAATTACCCGGGAGTCAAAGGAATTGGCGAGAAAACAGCGACAAAATTGCTGATGGAGTACCAGAATATCGCAGGAATTTTGGAGAATCTCGCGGCGTTGCCGAAGGGTGTTCGAGCCAAGATCGAGGCAGAAATCGAGATGCTTCATCTGTCGCGCGATTTAGCGACCATTCGATTGGATGTGCCAATCGCCTGCGCGCTTGAGGAGTGTGGTTGGGCGATGGTACCGGAAAAGGTGCTTAGCAAGTTCGAGGAATTGGAGTTTAAAGGGCTAATGAAGTATTTGCAGACATCGTAAGGTTTAAATAGGCCCGAGTGAGTGGGCCTATTCAACATAGAATGGGACAAGGGGTTTTCTCTTAGGTTTCATATAGACAAAACAGCCACTACACTAAGTAGTGCGTTTTGCTGTATGTTGCGCCGAGGGCGTGATCCCTCAGGGAGGGAATAGACATTTTTTTATGTTTTTTTCCAAAAACTGCGGTTTTGTGAGAATTTTGAGAGAAGGCTTTGATAAAATCATTCAGGGTGGGTTCACGATGATTATCACTATAATCAGGAGGAAGAAAATGGTTAGAAGATGAAGTTCGTCATTTGCTTAGCGATTAATACTAGTACTTGTCTTTTTATTCGTATAAGGGGGAGTGTTTGCATATGAATGCAAGAAATATTGGCTTTACTCGATTAATTCTATTAAGCCTCTGCCTGATTTTTATTGCTATAGGTTCATTTTCAAATAAAGCCTATGCAGCGATAGGTGTTTGGGAGAGTCTGGGTACGAAACCCGAAGCGCCCTTAACAAATACAGTATACCAGTCTCTTTCTGTAGATAATGGAACGCCATATATCGCTTATCTTGCGGACAATGATATTTACGCAAAAAAGTGGGATGGAAGCAAATGGGTTCAACTCGGAGCTAAAGTAAATCCGGAGACCAAGGGGAGTTCTCCCTCTATTTATGTATATAACGGTACACCCTATGTTGCTTATACGAGCTACCCCTTGAATAGTAATTGGTATATATCAATAAGGAAGTTTGACGGCTCTAGTTGGGTAACCGTGGGCACTGCTGCTTTCGTCCCTAATAATGCTGGGGTGACCAACGTTAAGTTAGTTGGGGATAACGGCAATCTGTATGTTCTTGTAATGGATGGTTCTACTAACCAATTATCGGTGATGAAGCTGGTTGGCAGCACGTGGACAGCAGTAGGCAATACAGGCTTTACACCGTCCAAAGCACTAGATTCCTCCATGTATGTATATCAAGGAACACCCTATGTTGCTTATCGAGATTCAAGCCAAGGCGATAAATTAACGGTCAAGCAATTTAATGGAACCAGTTGGGTGACCGTAGGGAATGCAGGATTCTCTTCCGGAGTAGCTGGGGATAAATATGGACAAAGAGGAATATCCTTAACGGTTAGCGATGCCGGAGTTCCCTATGTGGCCTACGAAGATCATTATCCAGACTCTGAGGAGCCATTTAACACCCATTATTCTCTCACTGTAAAATCCTTTAACGGCAGCAGTTGGGTGACGGTCGGAACCGAAAAGTTTGCTGGATATAATGCAAACGAAATTTCTATGACAATCTTGAATGGAACTCCTTATGTAGCTTACGCCGATCCCAATGCATCAAGAAAAGCGACTGTTCAGAAATTTGACGGAAGCAACTGGGTCGCCGTTGGTATGAAAGGATTTTCTTCACAGGCCTATCCCGGCGGTGTAAATCTAAAGGCTAGCAACGGCGAGCTTTACATTTATTATCAAGGTGAAGCTATGAAGTATACGCCATTGACCTATACGGTGACCTATGCCGGCAATGGACATACGCAAGGGAATGTGCCTACAGACAGCAAAAAATATGATCCCAGCAGCACGGTAACTGTGTTGGGGAATACCGGGAATCTGGCTAAAACCGGTTATACGTTTGCCGGCTGGCAAAACACGCAGGGAGTCGATTATTCGGCCGGCAAAACATTCACGATATCTGCGAATACAACACTTTCCGCCAAGTGGACGATTAACCAATATACGGTTACCTTTATCAGTAACGGCGGTAGTACGGTTACGAATCAAAAGGTTGATTACAACACGCAGGCGGCTATGCCAAACAATCCGACGAAACTAGGTTATACCTTTGCCGGGTGGTACACCGACAGCAATTTGACCAACTCTTTCAACTTCAACAATCCGATTACAGGCAACCTTAGCCTGTATGCGAAGTGGACGATAAACAAATATACGGTTAGCTTCAACAGTAATGCTGGGACTGCAGTGAACAGCCAAACCGTGGATTATAATACGATTGCCTCGAAACCAATCGATCCGACGAAGGCAGGACACACGTTTGCCGGGTGGTACAAGGACAGCGAGTTTAGCCAGGCTTTTGACTTCAATACTCCGATTGTAGGGGATACGATTCTTTTCGCCAAATGGAAAATTAACCAATACACGGTTACGTTCAACAGTAATGGCGGCAATACAGTGAATAGCCAAATCGTGGATTATAATAAGATGGCAGCGAAACCGAACGACCCGACCATAGAGGGGCATTCATTCGAAGGATGGTATACAGATAGCAAATTTGTAACACCTTTTGATTTCAATACACCGATAACGAATCATTTAACTTTGTATGCAAAATGGACAATCAATTCCTACACCATAACCTTCGACAGCAAGGGAGGCAGTGCCGTCGCAAGCCAGACCGTAGATTATAATACGAAAGCAGCCTCGCCTGCAGCACCTGCGAAGCAAGATTTTATATTCCTTGGATGGTATTCTGACAATGGAAAAACAGCTTTCGATTTCAATCGTCCCATTACCGGGAATGTAACGTTGTATGCCAAATGGGCAAAGAACGTGAATGCCGTCTCTTTTGACAGCAATGGCGGCTCTTCGGTGGATAGTCAGAATGTGAACTACAATCAAAAAGCGGCGAAGCCAGCCGACCCGACGAAAACCGGATATAGTTTTGCTGGATGGTATGCAGATAGCGGATTGACAACAGCCTATGATTTCAATACCGCGATAATTGAAGACACAACCCTTTATGCCAAGTGGTCGGTTAAACATTATACCGTCACTTTCGACAGCAATGGGGGGAATACGGTCGCAAGCCAGACCGTAGATTATCAGACGAAAGCATCCGAACCGGTACCGCCAGCGAAGCCAAACTTCACGTTCGTTGGATGGTTCTTGGACAGTGCTTTAAAAACGGCATATGATTTCAGAAATCCAATTACGGATGATACAACGCTATATGCAAAGTGGGCAAAAAGCATGAATACCGTCACCTTTGACAGCAATGGCGGGTCCGCTGTCGAAAGTCAGAATGTGAAATATAAGGAGAAAGCGACAAAGCCGGGTACGCCTACTAAGACAGGCTACACTTTTGAAGGCTGGTATGGGGATCTTGACTTGAAATCGTCGTTTGATTTCAATACTCCGATCATTGATGATGTGATCTTGATTGCAAAGTGGACAGTCAATCGGTACACCGTCACCTATAACAGCAACGACGGCTCCTCTGTCGTAAGCCAGAATGTGAACTACAATGAGAATGCTTCAAAGCCGCAGGACCCAACGAAAAACGGATATACATTCGCTGGATGGTATACCGATAGTGAATTTAACACAGCATTTGATTTTAAAACATCGATAACGAGTCATTTGACTTTGTATGCAAAATGGACAATCAACCCGTATACCGTAACCTTTGACAGTAATGGAGGCAGTGCCGTCGCAAGCCAGACCGTAGATTATAATACGAAAGCAGCTTCGCCTGCAGCACCTGCGAAGCAAGATTTTATATTCCTTGGATGGTATTCTGACAATGGAAAAACAGCTTTCGATTTCAATCGTCCCATTACTGGGAATGTAACGTTATATGCCAAATGGGCAAAGAACGTGAGCACCGTCTCTTTTGACAGCAATGGCGGCTCCACGGTGGATAACCAGAGTGTGAACTACAAGGAGAAAGCGGCGAAGCCAGCCGACCCGGCGAAAACCGGATATACGTTTGCAGGCTGGTATGTCGATAGCGGGTGGGCAACAGCGTATGATTTCAATACCGCGATAACTGAAGACACAACCCTTTATGCCAAGTGGTCGGTTAAACAATATACCGTCAGTTTCGACAGCAATGAGGGAAGTACGGTCGCAACCCAGACCGCAGCTTATCATACGAAAGCAATAGAACCCGTGCCTCCGACGAAGCCAAATTTCAAGTTCGTCGGGTGGTACTTGGACAGTGCCTTAAAAACAGCATTTGATTTCAATTCCTTCATAATCGATGATGTTGCCTTGTACGCCAAGTGGACAATGAATCAGTACACCATCACCTTTGAAAGCAATGGCGGCTCCTCGGTAGGCAGTCAGAATGTGAACTACAATGAGAAGGGCTTAAAGCCAGAGGACCCAACGAAAAAAGGCTATACATTCGCTGGCTGGTATGCGGATCGCGGGTTGGCAGCAACGTATGATTTCAATACACCAATAAGCGAACATGCCACCTTGTATGCGAAATGGATCATTAACAAATACACCGTAACCTTCGACAGCAAGGGAGGCAGTGCTGTCGCAAGCCAGATGGCGGATTATAATACGAAAGCAATCGCGCCAACAGTGCCAACGAAGCAAAGCTTCATATTCTTTGGATGGTACTCTGATAATGAATTAAAAACAGTTTTCGATTTCAATCGTCCTATTACCGAAAATGTAACCTTGTATGCGAAATGGGCTTCTGCCTACTCGACAGTTCAAGCGTCTCCGCAGACGGTATTGGCTGATGGGAAGACTTACAGTACCATTACTGTGGTGATGAAGGGCGATGCGAAGGAGCCGCTACCCGGCAAAAAGATAGAGCTGATCGCCGATTCGGGCAGCTCGCAAATAACGGCTGTTCAAGAGGTAACGAACAGCCAGGGTGAGGCTATTTTCCGAGTAACGAATGACAAGATAGAGAATGTTTCGTACACAGTGAAGGCAGGCCAAACGGAACTGGAGCAGAAAGCGGCAGTAACATTCACGGCAGGTCCGATCGATGGAGGCAACTCCAGCGTGACGGCATCTCCAACGATCGTTCCCGCGGACGGGGCGACAGCTTCTGTTATTACCGTGTTGTTGAAGGACGCGCAGGGTCATGCGCTTAGCGGCAATACCGTGAGCCTCGTGGCTGAGGAGGGAATCTCTCGCATCGAGGTCATACAAGCCGAAAGTGATGCAGCGGGTAAAGCGTTGTTCCGCGTTACGAATACGGTGGCGGAGCAGGTAACATACGCCGCGGTTATTAATAAGAAGAGCCTTGAGCAGCGCGCCAGGGTGACGTTTGAATCTCCTGCTGGAGGAACAGGGCAGAAAACCAGCGTGACGGATTCGACGGTTGTGGCGGTGCCGTCCGTAGTGGAAGCAAACGGACAGGCTCGCTCTAAGGTGACGGTCACGCTGAAGGATGCTGCCGGGAAGCCGGTGGCCGGCAAAAGCGTGGCGCTAAAAGCTCAAGGAGGCAGCTCCGTAATTGCGCCTAAGGGCGCGGTTATAAGCAATGCTTCGGGTCAAGCCGTGTTCACGGTGACGGGTACGGTCGCCGAGCAAGTTACGTATCAGGCTAAGGACGAGGCGGACGGGGTAGCAATTGCGCAAACGGCTGTCGTAACCTTTGAAGCGTCGACAGGCACTGGCGGTGCAAAGACCAGCGTGCTGAAGTCCGGTGTGACGGCTTCGCCAACTATCGTGGAGGCAAATGGAACAGCAGCCTCGATGATTACGGTTAATCTCAAGGATGCAAATGGAGAGCCTGTTTCCGGCAAGAGCGTGCGCTTGATAGCTCAAGGAGGCAGTTCGGTCATGTCCCCTACAGGACTGGTTGTGAGCAATGCTGCAGGTCAAGCGGTGTTTACAGTGACGAATGCAATCGCCGAGCAAGTAACGTACGGTGCAAAGGATGAAACGGACAAAGTAGCTATAGCAGAGACGGTGGTCGTGACGTTCGAAGCGTCAGCACCTGCAGGTCCAGGAGGTCCCGGCCAAGGCGGTTCGAAATCGAGCGTAACCGACTCGACGGTCATTGCTTCGCCGCTTGTGGTGGAAGCCAACGGTACGGCAGCCTCGACGATAACGGTGACACTGAAGGATACCGCAGGTCAGCCGGTAGCAGGCAAGTCGGTACGCTTGACGGCTAAGAGCGGCAGCTCAGTCATTGCACCAGATGGCGCAGTAGTAAGCAATGAGGCGGGTCAAGCGGTGTTTAAGGTGACGAACACGCTTGCCGAACAAGTGACGTACAGCGCAAAGGATGAAACCGACCGGGTGGTGATCGCGCAGACGGCAGTTGTGACATTCGAAACTACTGCATCAGGAGGAACAGGAACGAGCGTCACGAAATCGACAGTAACGGCTACTCCGGCAACGGTGGAAGCGAACGGCACTGCGGCTGCTGCGATAACGGTGACGCTGAAGGACGCCTCCGGCCAGCCGGTGGCAGGCAAGAACGTGACGCTGACGGCTCAAGGAGGCAGCTCGGTCATTGCGCCAGTTGGCATAGTCGTGAGCGATGCTGCGGGCCGCGCCGTATTCGCAGTGACGAACACGGCTCCGGAGCAGGTAACGTATCGTGCAAAGGATGAAACGAATCATGTGGCGATTGCACAAACCGCTACCGTGACCTTCGAGTCCAAGCCGGGTACGGGGACAGGAACCCCGACACCGAAAACCAGCGTGACGCGTTCTACAGTAGAAGCTGCACCATCCAAGGTCGAAGCGAATGGTACGGCGTTCTCTACGGTAACCGTGACACTGAAGGATGACAATGGACAGCCGGTTTCCGGCAAACAGGTTGTCCTCCAGCCGCTAAGCGGCAGCTCGGTTATTGCACCTGTCGGCGTGGGTGTGAGCAATGCGGCGGGTCAAGCTCTTTTACAGTGAAAAATAGGAAAGCCGAGCAAGTGATGTATCAAGCGAAGGACGAAACAGATCATGCGGTTCTGGTGCAGACCGTAACGGTGACGTTCGAAAGCCCGGCAGCGGGAGCAGGTGGCGGTGCCTCGGCAACGAGCGTGCTGCAATCCACGGTTGCTGCTGCTCCGCTTGTCGTGGAAGCAAACGGAACGGCGAAGTCGACGATTACGGTAACGCTTAAGGATGCCAACGGACAGCCGGTGAGCGGCAAAGACGTTCGCTTGACGACGAACGGGGGAAGCTCCGTTATTACGGTCGTGTATGGCACGAGCAATGCCCAGGGCAAGGCTGAATTTACGGTAACGAACCTGATGGCGGAGCAAGTAGTCTATACGGCAACGGATGTAACCAATCAAGTGACCATTGCTCAGAACGGGACCGTTACCTTCGAAAGCCCGAATCCGGGTGGAGGAGCAGGCGGCGCAAGAACGAGCGTTATGCTATCCACCATCACAGCTTCCCCAAGCTCTGTGGATGCGAATGGAACGGCAGCCTCGACGATTACGGTCGTGCTGCTGGATGGCAACAGTCAACCTGTAAGCGGGAAAAGGGTTAATCTCACGGCCGACGGAGGCAGCTCCGTAATTCGGACGGTGCAGGGCGTAAGCGATGCGACAGGACGTGCTGTGTTCACGGTGACCGACCAGGTGGCCGAGCAAGTGACGTATTCGGCTAAGGACGATACGGATCACATCAGCTTGGCTGCCAAAGCGACCGTTACCTTCTTGACCTTTGGAGGAGGAACGTCGCCAGGAACAGGCGGAAGCGTAGCGAGCGTTATACGCTCGACCGTTACTGCGTCGCCCGTGACCGTGAAAGCGGACGGAACCGAGACATCTGCTGTAACCGTGGTGCTTCTGGATGCAAGCGGTCAGCCCGTGAGCGGGAAAACGGTCAGCCTTACGGCGGACGGAGGCAGCTCCGTGATTCGAACGGTGCGAGGCGTAAGCGATGTGTCAGGGCGTGCCGAATTTACGGTAACGAACCAGTTCGCCGAGCAGGTGACATACTCAGCGAAGGATGAGACGGACGGTGTGAAAGTAGCCGCCAAAGCGTCCGTGACGTTCCAAACGGATGCAGGTGGAACGTCTCCGGGAACAGGCGGCAGCATAGCGAGCGTTGTCCGTTCTACCGTCACGGCATCGCCGGTGACGGTGAGGGCGGATGGAACAGAGAAATCTACCGTAACGGTGGTGCTGTTGGATACAAGCGGTCGCCCGGTAAGTGGAAAAACGGTGAGCCTAAGCGCAAGCGAAGGCAGCTCCATAATCAAGACGGAGCAAGCAATAAGCGATGCATTCGGTCAAGCTCTTTTCACAGTAACGAACCGGGTTGCCGAACAGGTTGTCTTTTCCGCTAAGGATGTTACCGATGGCGTTCATTTGGCTGCCAAAGCGACGGTGACCTTCCAGACTTACAGCAGCGGCACCTCGCCAGATGCGGGGAGTGTAAGCAGCGTGGTTCGTTCCACCGTCAAAGCATC
The DNA here is from genome assembly GCF_008017805.1 of Paenibacillus sp. N3.4. Classification (GTDB taxonomy): domain Bacteria; phylum Bacillota; class Bacilli; order Paenibacillales; family NBRC-103111; genus Paenibacillus_E. The sequence continues at coordinate 86,290 of NZ_VRTT01000003.1, forward strand.
GCCAACGAAGGTGAAGGCTGACGGTGTTGCGGTTTCCACGATTACAGTAACGCTTCTTGACGTGAATAATGTGGCAGTAAGCGGCAAGACGGTCAGCTTGACGGCTGACAGCGGCAGTTCGGAAATCAAGACGCTGCAAGGAATTACGGATGCGCAAGGAAGGGTGGCCTTCACTGTAAGTAACAAGGTAGCCGAGCAAGTCGTCTATACGGCGAAGGATGAAACGAACCAAGTGAAGATCGCGGAGCGCGCGTATGTGACATTTGAACAGCAGCTGGAGAAGAGCAAGCCGATCAAAGAAGAAGACATTAGCGGCGATCCGAAGAAAGAAGAAGTGACGGTGAAAAATGTGCCGGAAGGTACGAAGATTACGATCTACGACAAAGACGGCAAGCCGATCGGCGAAGGAACGAACCCAGGGCCAGGCATGAAGCCTGTTGTGATCAAGACTCCGGGTATCAAGTATGGCGATATAATTCAAGCCACGGCAATAGAACCGGGCAGGAAGGAAAGCGATCCGACGAATGCCATTATTGACCTGCCGCAGAGACCTATCTATGAGGTTGCGACGGAATGGGAAGAAGGGACGCTAATCGTTACAGTAAAGCCTAAGCCGGGAACGAAGCCGTATACAGGCTCAGCTTACCTGGTCATTCAAGGGCTGCGACAGGAAGTGCCGGTGTTTGTAGCCAGCAGGGAGATGAATAGCATTCGTTTGGTGCCGATGAAGATCGACATGAAGCATGCAGTGGCTGGAGACCAGCTGCTTATCGTCGTCCTGACCCAGCCTGATTACACACGCAGCAACGTAGGTCTCAGCTTGTCCGATGAAAAGATCGAAGTCGTTCAACCAAGCAAATAAGGAAAGGCTGGACGAGGAGGAGGCAATCCGCTTGAAACCTAACATTTGGGTACAAAAAGTTTTTCATATGGCGCTTATTTTGTCACTGCTGATTTACTTGGCTCCGATTCCGGCAGCACATGCAAGTCCGTCATTGGCAACCGTAGCATCCATAAGCGATAAGCTTCAAGGAGAACGGGTGACGATCAGCGGAACGGCCGATACGTCCGATGTGATTGTGAAAGTATTCAGTCCTGCCGACCAAAGCTACTATGTGCGCTCGCTTCCCGTACAAGACAAGCGCTACGAGGCCTCGTTCCTGCTTGCCAGCGATGCGAAACTAGGCAGATATACGGTGATTGTCGGTCAAGGAACAGAAGTAACCAGAACCACGTTCGTTGTGCTGAAAAGAGCCGGAACAGACATCGACAGCGAGCTGGAGGACGCGCTCAATCAATTGAGCATTGGCTTCCGCAACGGTGATACGTGGGAGAGCGTCACCTCGGATATTTTCTTGCTGTCTGTCGGCAAGCATGAAACGAAGGTATCTTGGGCCTCCAGCCTTCCGAGCGTTCTGTCTATTGGTGATGGCCAAGGAACGACTTTTGAGGGTCAGGTGAAGCACCAGGAGGAAGAACAAAGCGTAGTTGTAACCGCGAGCGTGTCCAAAAACAATCGCTCGGCCTCGCGCCCGTTCTTGTTGATTATCAAGAGCAAGAACGCCACCAAAACATCGGTGAAAGACAATGTCAGAACCGTCAAGGTTGTCGGGGAAAATGGCGGATTCACGAATCTGCTCAGTATTACCCGAATCGTCATGTCAGACCAGTCTCGTATTGATAAGACAATCATGGACTCATCAGCCGTCGATCAAATCATCGACAAAAGTCAGGTGACGGGAGAAAAGGTTTCACGTCTTCTAATGGACCATCCTGCGAATGACGTGCCGGATGAGCAAGCCATTCAAATTGCGGCAGGCGGTATCTCGACACTGGCCAATAACGGCATGTCCATTCAGGTGGAGACGGAAACTGCAATTCTGGGGCTGGACAACAGCGTGCTGCAGCGCATGAAGCAGCAGTCCATGGATTTGTATTTCCGCATAGTTCCTGTTCGCGATGAACAGAAGCGGGAAGTGGTCGCGACACGAGTACTACAGGAGCAGTTAGTGAATCAAGCCGCCAGCAGTGTCAACGGGAAAGCAACGGTCGTCGGCACTCCGCAGAAGATCGAAACCAATTACCGGAATTTTGCGACCAAGCTGCTTATTCCATTTAACGGCATTGTGCCGGCGGGAAATCAAGACGCATTTCTGAAGGGGATCCGGGTTTTCATTGAGCACAGTGATGGAGAGAAGGAACTGGCTACGGGGAAGATCGTATATCAAAATGGACAGCCTTACGGCATTGAAATCGAAATCGACAAGTTCAGCACGTTCACCTTGGTGCAGCTTGATCAAACGTCAAAATCGAATTCCAATGGCTCAGCGGATTCTTCGCCTGCAGATACGACGGCGATAGCCACATTGGATGGAAATCGCATCACGATTGAGCATGACGGTGCCAATGAAGGAATTGTGAAGGAACATTTTGAAGTGACGGTAAACGGGAAAAAAATTCCCGTCACCCAGGTCATTTTGGAGAATGGCAAAATAATTCTCGTTCTTGAGCATTCCGTTCGTCCGGGTGATCTTACAGCTGTTGTTTATACGGGTGACCTATCAAGCAATAGCGATATCCGAAAGAAACTCTTTAGCATGAAGGTGAAAAACACGGGACAGCATCATACTTATGTGTTTGGTTACCCCGATGGAAAGTTCCGGCCCGAGAAAGCAATCAGTCGCGCGGAAATGGCTGCGCTGCTCTCGCGTGTGTATGAAAACAGGCAGGGAGAAATATCAACTTATGAGGACGTCGATGCAGCTCACTGGGCGTATCAAGAAATTAAGGAAGCTGGACGCTTAGGGCTCATGAAAGGAATGGGGGATGGTACTTTCCAGCCGGAGCGTTCTATCAACCGGGCTGAAATGGCTTCCATCGTCTCTGCCTGGATGAATCTCCGTGAGTTTGCAGAGGTACGAGCCTCCGATACGAAAGGACATTGGGGAGAGCAAACCATTGCCCGTGTAATGGCCTCTGAAGTGATGGATGGTTACCCTGACGGTACTTTTCAACCAGAGCGCCAGCTAACGAGAGCGGAGGCGGTCACAATACTGAATCGATTGCTGCAGCGCGGACCGTTGTATGGCATGAAGATCCCCACATGGTCTGACGTCCCTGGTACTCATTGGGCGTTTGGTCACATTGAAGAAGCGTCCACGGAGCATCGTTTTGAATGGCGTGCCGAAGGCGGAGAAATGAAGTCTGAATAGAAAACAACATACTTGCCACAACACAACAATACAGCCGTTGAGGCAGGTATGTGTGAGTTCAAAAAAATTAATTGCATTTGATACAACAGAAAAAGGACAGAGGAAATGATTGCATTTCCGTCTGTCCTTTTCTATTCGTATGCAAGACCTAGGTCATATACCGGCCAGAACCAGTTTGGATTAAATAACACGCTTCTCACTCCAGTGAAGAACCTTCCAACATTGATAAGAAAGGTTCTTCAGCGTGCCTATTCTTCCTCGGCAATTTCTTTGAGCTTTAAGCTGTTGTATGATCCCAACAGATATTCGGGTTTGTTGGATAAAGGTTATTTCTTCGTTTTTTGTTCACTAAGTTACCCTAAGTTAAGTACGGGCTGATTGACGATAGCGAAGCGGCGTCGTTTTCGTAATTTGGCGAAATACGCGGCCGAATTGGACGAGAGATCCAAAACCGACCTGTTCCGCAATTAAAATAACTTTGAATTTCGTGACGGTCAATAGACGTTGAGCTTCTTGAACACGTACCAAATTGACGTATTCGACAAGTGAAAATCCTGTAATTTCTTTAAACATCCGACTTAAATAAGCGGGACTTATTTCGAACTGAACAGCCAATTCTTCCAGACGCATAGGCTCTGCGAAATGCGTATTGATGAACCGCACAATTGTCGATATTTTTCGGTGCAGTGGGGAGACATGTTCAGGAGAGACCATGGGATTCATACGAACGTATCGTGCCGTGAACAGAAGAAGCTCACTCAAATATTGTTTAAGGGCAAAGGTCTGCCCCAATTGCGATTCCTTGGCTTCGTGAATTAATTTGGCGAGTATGTCTTCCACCAGGCGACGCGTCGGCAAATCCAGCCGTAGAACCGGGGTATCATGAGTGAAGGCATCGAGTAGAAAGGGGGCATCTTCTTGCCTATTTTCCAAGAAACGATCGTCAAAATTAATGACCACGCGCGCATGACCTAATTTATCGGAATCCGAAGTTGCATGCAGATCCCGCCGGTTTATGAGGACCAGTTCCCCTGGGAGAATCAAATAGGAGCGATCACGGATGAAATACATGCGCTCACCCTCATATAAATAATACAGCTCGTACATGTCATGCATGTGCTGCGTTCTTTCGAATAAACCAGTACGATGAATATGCTGGATATAAAAAGGTCCTTCATCTTCATTCCCGAAGGTGACTGTCTGCGACATTAAGGTGCCTCCTTATATGAAATGGTTTTCTTTGCAGTATACCATGATTTTAGTGAAAAATATGAATAGTTTTTATTGAAAATAGGAATAGATGAAGAGAAAATTTTCGTACCTTGCGATATGATGAATCTAATCATTCTTTTTAGCAAGCGTTTACGAAAATAAGGGAGGACTCACAATGAAAACATTAATCGAAGCTATCCAATCCGGAAATTTATCCGCATTCTCTTCACCTGATATGAAAGTGTATGCGCCATCATTTACACAAGTAGACGGCACTTCGCTTCTTTTGGTAAAGACAGAAGCAGGCAAGAAGCTTATCGCTGTAGGTGAAGGCAGCCTCTATGATCAACTAGATGGAGAAGCAGTTGATGGCGCAAAAGTAGCACCGCTTTCTCATGAAAATCGTTTGGTGCTTAACACGTTTTTGCCTTATACAGCTCCACAGGCGTTTGGTACACAAGTCGCCACAATGGGACTCGGAGACCGACTTGGCATAGCTAGTCCCGGACATATTCAAACGATTCGCGGCAAGGACATTCGTCCTGTCTTGGCGCAGCAAAGCATTCGTGAGCTTGCACTGACAGGACGCACGTATGAGGATGTACTCGATGCTGCTGCTTATGCAGTATTCCAAGAAGGCTACAAAGACGGCTATGGCGCTGACGGTGACCATTTGAAGAAAGAAGCGGATATCGAGTATGCTCTGCGTCTTGGCTTTACGATGTTGACACTCGATTGCTCTGAAAATATCGATAATACGATTGAATCGCTTTCCGAAACGGAAATTGCTGCGAAGTACGAGCAGTTGCCGGCACATGTACGTAGTCACTACGAGCAGCGCTACTTGGAAACCGCGGCTGACGTTCCTGGAGCCACATTGGATTATTCGCGTGAAGCGCTTCAGAAAGATGTCTTAATTTATGATGCAGCGATCAATTTCATGGAAGCTATTTATCGGAAGTATATCGCGACGCTTGATCGCGCTGTGGATTTCGAAATATCGATTGATGAAACCGCAACGCCAACCTCGCCTGAAGCGCATTATTTGGTGGCAAACGAGCTTCGCGAGCGCGGTGTTACGATTTTCAGTATGGCTCCGCGTTTCTGTGGGGAATTTCAGAAAGGCATTGACTACATTGGAGACATTGCGCAGTTTGAGCGTGAATTAGCCAGCCATGCGGCCATTGCCGTTCACTTTGAATATAAGCTAAGCATCCACTCCGGCAGCGATAAATTCAGCGTATTCCCGTTGATCGGACAATACACTAAGGGGCTATTTCATATCAAGACCGCAGGTACGAACTGGTTAGAAGCTGTTCGCGTTGTGGCCAAAGTGAATCCTTCTCTCTATCGTCGTATGCACCAATATGCGCTTGAACATTTTGAAGAAGCGACGGCATATTACCATGTAACAACCGACATTGATGCCATTGTGCCACTTGCAGATGTAACAGATGCTGAGCTTCCTAATTATATGGAAGAAAATAATGCCCGCCAATTGCTGCACATCACCTATGGTTTGCTGCTGCAAGCGAAAAATGCCAATGGCAGCAAAACATTTGCTGACGAGTTCTTTCAAACGTTGGCTGATCAAGAAGACACCTTTGCTGCTGGTCTTCGCCATCACATTGGCAAGCATTTGGAACTGCTGGGTAAATAAAGACAAAGCCGATCTCCTGACGTTAAGGAGGTCGGCTTTTTTGCGTGTTAGTAAGATAAGTGCCGATAGGCTGTAGGAGACATTGTTGTCCATCTTTTGAATTGTTTGCTAAACTGCGACAAATCTCTGTAGCCTAGCTGATCAGCAATTTGTTCGATAGACAGAGCTGGGTCCATGAGCAGCAATTTCCCTTTACGAAGCTTGATCATGCTCACATATTGGCGCGGCGAGATCCCGTATGCTTTTTGAAACACGCGATTGCAATGCGTGGGGCTGTAGCCCAAGTACTCCGCAAGCTGCTCAATCCCTAACGGCTCGGCTGAATGGCTGCTGTTTTCATCACTTTGCTATGGCTAAGTATATCACGACTGCCAGATAATCGATGTATCTTTTGTCCAAATGTTAGCAAGTTTTGCCCATGGGAATAAGGATGAGGTGATCATATGATTAGGGCATATGATCATGAAGGGAGCAACTATTTCATGCCTGCTAACTCATTTTTTAATGCCCATCATTCTCCAATCGGGGCGTTTGCAAGCTTCACGCTTGGATTCCCAGGTAAGAAAGGGGGATTTGACCTAGAGCAAGGACGTCCGCCAGAACAGAACCTTTATATCGGTCTGGAAGCCGCGCAAGGCAACACCTACGAGGCTCTGCCTTTTTTTGAATATAAAGAGGGAGAAGATGAGAGTCAACGTTATGACATCGATAACCCGGACCCGAATCCGAATAAACTTAAAATTGTTTTTCCTTTTGCGCATGAAGCCTTACAAAGGCAATTTCAGGTCGGTACGGATACTTGGTCGGCGGGTGACTTGACCTTTCGTCTCATTTCGCAAGTTCAGTCTGTGCCCGATCCTCGCTCCGCGACGGATGATGAGCTTCGTCTTGCCTTGGTACCGGCTGTTCTTGCTGAAATCACGGTGGATAATACGAAAGGGAACGCTTCAAGACGCATGTTTTTTGGTTATGAAGGGTCAGATCCTTACAGCTCGATGCGTCGATTGGATGACACGATAGATGGGGCGGCAGGTGTAGGTCAAGGTCGGATCACCGCGATTGTGTCTAGAGATCCGGAGGTTCGTTCAGCGTTGCATTTTAGTCTGGAAGATATTTTGACTGTGCATCCGATTGAAAATTTGACCTTTGGACTGGGTGCTGTAGGTGCGCTTTTTGCAGATACGCCTGCTGGCCAGAAACGGACGTATCGCTTTGCGCTGTGTTTCCATCGTTCCGGTATTGTTACAGCAGGTCATGACGCAACGTATTTGTATGCCCGTCTATTTACAAATATTGAAGCTGTGGCAAGCTACGCCTTGGAGCATTTTGAAGAGTTGTCAGCTCTTGCCGATCAAAGTAATGAGCGTATTGCAGCTTCGCGATTATCTGATGAACAGAAGTACATGCTGTCTCATGCGATTCGGAGCTACTATGGCAGCACACAGCTATTGGAAATGGATGATGAGCCGTTCTGGGTTGTAAATGAAGGAGAATATCGGATGATGAACACGTTCGATCTCACGGTTGATCAGCTATTCTATGAACTCGAATTGAATCCCTGGACGGTTAAAAATGAGCTTGATATGTTTGCCAAACGCTACAGGTATGAGGATCGGGTATGTTTTCCAGGTGATGCTGCCGAGTATCCGGGAGGCATTAGCTTTACGCATGATATGGGCGTGGCCAATACACTTTCAAGACCAAGCTATTCTTCTTACGAACTGTATGGACTGCATGGTTGTTTTTCTCACATGACACATGAGCAGTTGGTCAACTGGATTTTATGCGGCGCTGTCTATATCGAAAAAACAGGGGATCAGTCGTGGCTGGAGCAAAACATACCAATCTTCGAGCAGTGTTTGCAAAGTATGTTAAATAGGGATCATCCGGATCCAGCTGTACGCAACGGGATTATGGCGCTCGACAGTACCCGTACAATGGGTGGAGCGGAAATCACCACCTACGACAGTTTGGACGTTTCGTTGGGGCAGGCGCGAAATAACATCTATCTGGCTGGGAAGTGTTGGGCTTCTTACGTAGCGATGGAGCGGATTTTTAACAAAAATGGTCGTGAAGATCTTGCGCGAATGGCTGCTGACCAGGCATTGAAATGTGCAACGACGCTCGTTGGATTTGTAACCGATGGAGGCTATATTCCCGCCGTTATCGGCGAAGGGAATGATTCCAAGATTATACCTGCGATAGAGTGTCTCGTATTTCCTTACTTTACAGGGTGCACGGCTGCTCTCGATGAGAATGGCCGTTACGGCTTTTACATCCAGGCGTTGAAGAAGCATCTTGCGACCGTCCTTGTTCCTGGGATTTGTTTGTTTCCTGATGGGGGCTGGAAGCTTTCATCGACAAGCAACAATTCATGGCTGAGCAAAATCTACCTGTGCCAATTCGTAGCGCGTCAAATTTTGGGACTTCCTTGGGATGAACAAGGAGCGGCGGCAGACGCTGCACACGTCGCATGGCTCACGCATCCGAAGCTGAGTTTCTGGAGCTGGAGCGATCAAATCCTGTCAGGTGAAATTCTGGGGAGCAAATATTATCCCCGCGGCGTGACCAGCATCCTTTGGCTGCAAGAAGACCGTTATAAGGCTTAGCCTAGTCAGGCTTCACACCTACAACAAAAAACCAGTCGCCACTCCAAGTTTGAGCGGTTGACTGGTTTTTCCATGCGCAAATTTACTGATTCAGTGGCTCGTTTCGTTTATCGTCTTCGCCGGGATAGTCTCGTTTAATACCTGCGTGGAGTTCACGATTCTCGTAGGAGAATTGATTAGGCGGACGTTGATCTTTACGCCACGGCGTGCTTTTGCCCAGGGATTCGGTGTTCAGGCTTGTGCCGTAAGGACCTTCAGGAAATTCCTCGGCAATCAAGTCATTTCGCTGTGATTCAACCGTCTCCAGATCTGTGTACGCATCTCGATTTTCATCAATGAAGCCTGCTGATCGTCGATTTTCTTCATGTGATTCGGCACTCATGGAAGAAGCCTCCTAATTTAGGTTGCTAAAGCTTTTTCCAGTGTCCCCCGTCATGCCTTTAAATATCCGTGAAATGAATAGAACCAATAATTTGCGATAAAAATTCAACAAGTTCTGCAGCTTGTTCTTCATTAAGCTTGAAAGCATACTCGATATAGCCATCTTCAGCCAAATCATCCGGCCCGATGACTGCGCTCCGTCCTGATTGCAGATCGATTACGAGTTTCTTGCCAAAGTAGCGGGTTGTCGTCATAATCGCGAGATCAAAACGATGCAGCGCTTCGCCTATAAAACAAACAAAACGTGTCGTTGTTTCTTCCTGATGGTCGTATAAAAAGTCGTAATCAGACATAAGGGCTCTCCATTCTCTTTCTAGTATAAACCTATTATACCTGAAAGAGGCTCGTCTACAAAACACATCTTGCGCCCATCTGACAAACATGGTATGATTTGGATATTGGAAAAAGGAAGCACCTTCTCCGCGCATGCGCAGAGAGGGTGCTTTTTCGTTTTTCTGAAACTATTTCAAGTACGATTTGGAGGAGATGGCATGAACGTCGTATTTCTAAACACATTAGAGAAAGAAGCGGGGGATAATCGGGTTCAATCTGCGCAAGTATCGATTGGAGAATCCCAAGGAATCTGGCACGTTTTTTGGAATGAGCCTAATGGTGCCGGTAGTATGCAGCAGGATCAGTGGTATCAAGGGATTAGCTGGGATGAAATGCTGAGTTCTTTCCGACAAGGTCTGAGGGAAAAAGTGCGTCATGGCTACAGGCCGCTTGTGCATACAGATTTGGAATCTGCCCAAGCACTGTCAGGGAAAGCCAAAATGACGCAAATGCTGACGTATTATTGCGAAGAACATCCGAGTGAGGACGTGTTCGAAACGCTCCGCGCCTGGAGACGCGAACAAGCTGCTCGCGAAGGCAAAGCGCCTTATATTCTCGCAACGAATCGTGTACTGCGTATGATCTCGGTCTTCTTGCCCCAAAGCAAAGAAGAGCTTCAACAAATTCCAGGCTTCGGGGAGCAGAAGACGGCGATGTACGCGGCCGATGTGCTGGCGCTAACCGCTGAGCATACACGTACGAACGGATTTCCTTTGGATTGGGTGGCCAAGAGCGTCGACACAGCTAAGTTTGAGGCGTGGCTTCTCGCACAGAAGGAGCAAAAGCTGCGCATGGAGCTGGACCGTGAGGCCAGCAAGCGCAAGCTGCTTGAGACCGTCGCAGGAGGCGGCAGCCTCGCTGACCTGCAAGCGGTATTAACGATGCCGCGCAGAGAGCTGTTGCTGTGGGTGGAAGATCTGGAGCGGGAGGGCTATGACATGGACCCGATAGTTGAAGTGGAACTTGCCGCTGTTCCGGAAGAAGAACAGATTAAAGCATGGAATGCCTTCGAGACGGAAGGAGATCGCTATTTGAAACCGGTGCTGCAGCGTATTACCGGTACAGAGGAGCTCAAGGGCAAAGAGCTCGATCGGGCCTATGAGTGGCTGCGATTGCTCCGTCTGCGCTTCCGGCGCGAGAAGGAGAGTCTGGCTTCTCAAGCAGCCAGCTAAGAAGATTGACAGGGATATAGCTTTGTGATTAAATGATCATTAATCTAAATACGATTAAAGCGATGACGGACATGGGCGTTGCCCTGAGTAGGAGAAATGCCTCTGCTGCAGAGAGTCGGTGTAAGGTGCAAACCGATGCAAGCATACATCCGAATTACAGTTCTGAGTAGGTGAAGGGAACGTGCTCGTAAGAAGCACCAGTAGCTTTTACCCGGCATTTATTTGTCGTTAACGATCTAAGTGAAAGAGAATCTTGGCGGGCTTCTAAGCTGCAGCGAAGGCATCTCTTTAATTAGGGTGGTACCGCGAGACAACCTTCTCGTCCCTTTGGGGACGAGAAGGTTGTCTTTTTGTTTTTCACGCTAGGGGAGGGATATCGATGTCAACATGGAATCAGCTTACACAGGATCAGCAGCAGGAGGTTGAACGACAACTGCTTGTCATCAAACGCGGAGTCGCCGATATTGTGCCGGAAGAGGCTCTTAAACAGAAAATTATTCAAACCGTCGTCACAGGCAAGCCGCTTAAAGTAAAGCTCGGCCTAGATCCATCCGCACCGGATATTCACATCGGCCATACCGTCGTTCTCCAGAAGCTACGCCAGTTTCAAGACTTGGGACATGAGGTTCAGCTCATTATTGGCGATTACACAGGACGCATCGGCGATCCAACCGGCAAGTCTGAAACGCGCAAGCAATTGACGGAGGAAGATGTTAAGCGTAATGCGCAAACGTATCAAACGCAGTTGTCCAAAATATTAGATATCCGTAAAACAACCTTCTACTATAACTCCGCTTGGCTCGGAGAGCTGAAATTCGATGATGTTTTGAAGCTGGCAGGTAAAGTTACGGTTGCACGTATGCTGGAGCGAGATGATTTTGCCAAAAGATACGCCAATCATCAACCTATTCATGTGCACGAATTTTTCTACCCCCTGATGCAAGGGTATGATTCAGTCTCTTTGCAAAGCGATATTGAGTTGGGTGGAACCGATCAAACATTCAATATTTTGATGGGGCGAACGCTGCAAAACGCTTATGAGAGGGAAGATGGGCAAATCGCTATCTTGATGCCGCTGCTCGAAGGCTTGGATGGCGTACAGAAAATGAGTAAAAGCTTACGGAATTACATTGGCATTGATGAGCAGCCTAACGAAATTTTTGGCAAAACGATGTCTATCCCAGACACGCTTATGCTCAAATACTATGAGTTAACAACGTCTATTTCTAATGAGTCTCTTGATGAACTCCGACAAAAACTAGATGCTGGCACGCTGCATCCGAAAGATGCCAAGATGCAACTGGCGAAGGTTTATGTGCAGATGTATCATGGTGATCAAGCGGCGGCGGAGGCAGAACAGCATTTCATCACGGTATTTCAAAAACGAGCCTTGCCGAATGAAATCGACGAAGTTCAATTTGACAGCAGCGAACTGGATATGGGTGGAATCTCTATAATCAACCTATTAGTCGCGATAGGGCTGCAATCCAGCAAAGGAGAAGCACGGCGAAGTGTTGAACAAGGTGCCGTCAAAATAAATGAGCTGAGGATTGCTAACATCCATGAACAAATTCTCCTGCAGGATGGAGATATCATTCAAGTCGGCAAACGGAAAATCGTTAAAGTGAGACTAGGTTAAAAGATAAAAGGGCCCTTGATAGCAGATTACTGCTTCAAGAAGCCCTTTTATTTTTAGGTAGGAAGATGAATTCTACAGCCATTCTTTTTTACGGAATAAAACGTACATAGCAATACCCAAAGCCGCCATAAATGCGAGCGCAATTTCATCGCCATGCTCGACATGCACGAACATCATGTTTTCGAAATTCATTCCGAACACACCCGTAATGAACGTTAGCGGCATGAATATGGTTGTAAGAGCAGTAAACACCCGCATAATCTCATTCGCTCGGTTAGCTACGCTGGACTGATAGGCTTCTCGTAAGTTGCCCATAAGATCGCGCAATGTATCGAACGTGTCCACGATTTTAACAGCATTTTCATAGATATCGCCAAAATATTTTTGCAGTTGATGGTCAATGAGCCTAAGCTCCTTTTTACCGAGTGTACCTATAACATCGCGCTGGGGCACGAGCACCTTTTTGAGCCATAAAATTTCGGACCGAAGCCCAATGATTTCATTCAAATGGGACTTTTTGGTCGCCATCAAAATATCTTCTTCCAACTTTTCGATCTTGGCCTCAATACGGTCTCCGACCGCCACGTAGTTATCGACGACAAGATCGACTAGATGATAGAGAAATCGATCCGCGCTGTTTACTTCTTCTTCCCACAAGAAAGGCTTAAGCGCGCGAAGCTCATTAATTTTTTGCCTCGTTACGGTAATAATGACATGTTTGCTAAGGAAAAGATTAAGTGCCCGTAGAAAGATTTCCTCATCGTCAAATCGAATGCTGTTGATAACAATAAAATAATGCGAATCATAAATCTCAATTTTTGGTCGTTGTTCTTCTTCGCTTAAGCAATCCTCCACGGCCAAATCATGCAGATGGAACAAAGGTTGGAGAAGCTCTAAGTCTTCTATTCCTGCGTCTATCCAATAAAAGCCTCGTTCCGGAGGTGTTAATGCGACGGATACGTCATCGATTAACGTAAATATGCCATCTTGAACCCATCGTATTTTCATCTGACTCCACCCCTTTGAAGGGAATCAGTCTGTTCAATCCGTCTATATGAGCGAGGCCCCGGATAAAGGAAGAACCGACTGCATTCCTACACTATGTAATTGTTCGTTTTCGTCGTAGGTACTACTCCTCGGGTCTCCGTCCAACCGTATGCCCCCCTTTTCCGTCCGTGTCGAATACTTGTCTAGTATAACCCTTCATTATACCTGTTTCAAGACCCGTTTCATGCCAAAATATTTGAGCGATTATCGGCTCGCTGGGTTCGGATACAAGATGAAAATGGACAGAAAAAAACCACTATGAAATTACATAGCGGCTTTCAATATCTCATGCTTTATCTCTTTATAGGTTGCAATCAATTCGGGATCACCTAGCTGAAACAATTCTTTTTCGTTTTCTGCACCGTAGATGCGACAAAGTAAGGCGGCAGCTTTTTCAGCTTGCTGCCTTGTGGGCTTGGTAGTCTCAATTAAAGTGAAATACCGATTTAATGAAATGAAGGCGGAAAATTTGTCCGAAGTTTGAGTCAGCATAAAATGACCTCTTTTCCTTAGAGAAATGATATATGAATAAGTTTAATCATATTACTATCTTTTTAACCATATGACAGGCTGTTCAAACAATTACTTTCAAGAATGGCTTTATCACTCCTAAACTTCGAATTTATATTTACAAATAGTAACATTTGTTGGAAAATGTAGGTATCTAGATAAATGAATTAAGAAGTTAGATAAATAGAGTAGCTTGCGTGGTTCCCAAAAAAAGGACTGTCGAGGGGTAAGAATGAAAAAATGGATTTTGTTAATAGCGGCTGCTTTGATTATTCCTAGTGCATTCGCCGAAAAGGCCGAAGCGAGCGTTTCAAATTTTCAAGTGAAATATGACGAAGGGAAGAAGACGTTGTTTTTTTCTTGGGAAGGTGAGACCTCCAAGAGATTTAAATTGTTCGCGTATCCCATTAGTAAAGGATTTAGTACTTATGGGTATCATACGAAAAAAACAAGCGGGTCCATGGGATTCAATCCTCCGCAATTGGGCGATTATGAAGCCTTCGTTCAAGACGATGAGGGAAAGCAGTCATCTATTATATCGTATAGCGTCAATAAAGACGGAACAGTAGTTATTAAATAACTTTTCAAGCTCAGAGAGGCAGAGAAGACGCAAAATACTGCCTATACAGTGAAAGATGCAACAATTGAAGTATCTGAATGAATAAAAAAAGAGAAGGATGAAATCCCCTTCTCTATACAGATAGCTATTCATTTGGTTGATCAATGCGGTGGTGATGACCACCTCCATGCCAATGGTGGCCACCATGTCCTCCGTGCCATCCTCCATGCCAATGACCACCATGCCAGCCATGGTGATAGTAAGGGTAGTAGGGGGTTGGAACTGGAATAGGGTAGGGAGTTGCTACAGAATAGCCAGTTACCACGGAATATGGAGTTGCAACGGGATATTGCGGGTAAGTGTAATTGGTAAAAGCCATCTAATAATCTCCTCCAAGTTCAATGTGGATACAACAATTTATGTGCCATTGAAACAAATGGATGCTTGCCCATTCCGAAATGGGCAGGGAAAGAGCATTATAACAAAACATTAAAGGCTTGGTACCATTTGCACGAACTCCGCATGTACGAAATTGATCGATCTGAATGACAGAAAAAACGGCAGACCAAACAAGGACGATTCTAAAATAGATGACAATCACATATATTGCTTGAGATGAAAGTATCGACTGATGTAAAAGAAAAGATTAGCGCAGTAAACGCCTTGGTTTCCGGAACAACTTGACCCACGTTCTCCCGTTTTCATCTTTATAGAAACGTATTCCAATTAATTTAAGCGGAGTCCAGAGCTCTTTGAATTCATAATAAGGCATATTTAATTACACTCCTGTTCTTGCCACAAAGAAATTTAATTAAAATTTTAGCACAGCAGTTTGAAGTAAATAAATCCCCTATTCGGGGGAGAGGGGGCTTGGGTGGGGGAGTGAATCCCTGTGTTGAGACTAATTAGCTCTCGATGAAGGACTCAATTGCTTGACAACACCGGATTATATAGTATTATTAATAACAACTGAATAAGTTACGATCTTATCAAGAGTAGGTGGAGGGACTAGCCCTATGACACCCGGCAACCGACAAACCTTTGCAAGCAAAGGGATGCACGGTGCTAATTCTTGCGGAAACGCTATGTATAGCGAATCTGGGAGATAAGAGAAGGACATTGACTTTGTATTTTACTATGGCCTTTCTCTGATCCCAGAGAAGGTCATTTTTGCGTTATTGCCCATAAAAATTGAGAAAAAGGAGTGAACAGGATGCCGATCAAGATTCCTGACAACCTGCCAGCCAAAGAAATTTTAAACCAAGAGAACATTTTCACTATGGATGAATCTGTCGCGTATCATCAAGACATACGTCCGCTTCGTATTGCATTGCTGAATTTAATGCCAACGAAGGAAACAACTGAGACTCAGCTGCTTCGGTTGATTGGGAATACGCCACTGCAGGTGGAATTCGTGCTTCTGCATCCCAAAACTCATACTTCCAAGAATACGTCCGCTGAGCATTTGGAAATGTTCTATAAAACATTTGATGATATTAAAGACGAGAAGCTGGATGGAATGATTATTACAGGAGCTCCTGTCGAACAGATGGAGTTTGAAGATGTGAATTACTGGGAAGAGCTAACGCAGATCCTTGACTGGAGCAAAGAAAATGTGACCTCGACCTTGCATATATGCTGGGCTGCTCAGGCCGGTTTGTACCATCATTTTGGTGTACCCAAATATCCGCTTGATAACAAGATGTTCGGTGTATTTCCACATACGGTTGAGGTGCAGAATACGAAACTGCTGCGCGGCTTTGACGAAGTATTCTATGTGCCGCAGTCGCGTCACACTGAGGTTCGCCGTGAAGACATTCAGCAATGTCCGGAATTGGAGATTTTATCAGACTCTGAGGAGTCCGGCGTATATATTGCCGCAACGCGTGATGGGAAACATATTTTCGTAACAGGACATTCGGAATACGATGCTTGTTCTTTGAAATGGGAATACGATCGGGATGTGAATAAAGGGCTTCCCATCGATATTCCACGAAATTATTATCCGAATAACAATCCCAGTAAACAGCCTTACAACACATGGAGAGCTCATGCGAATCTACTCTTCTCCAATTGGCTGAATTATTATGTGTATCAAGCAACGCCATTTGATTTGAACGCCAGCATTAATGAAAGTCTTGCAAGCGCACAATTGTAATTGAAACTTAACCCTTTGAGGAGGAACTTCCTTTGTTGAAAATCGAAAGTCGTCTCGCCCAGATTGGCTCTATTCAAGAACCGGTGACAGGTGCCGTCAGTTTCCCTGTTTATCAAGCTACTGCGTTTCGTCATCCGAAGCTTGGTCAAAGCACAGGATTTGACTATGCACGTTCGAAAAGCCCAACGCGCAAAGTGCTCGAAGATGCGATCGCCCAGCTTGAATCTGGCGATGCAGGGTTTGCCTGCTCATCAGGTATGGCTGCCCTGCAAACCATCTTTGCTTATTTCAGCCAAGGAGACCATCTGATTGTATCTTTGGATCTATATGGCGGCACTTACCGTCTGCTTGAGAAAATTATGTCTCGATTCGGTGTAACAGCCTCCTATGTAGATACAAATGATTTAGACGGTTTGGAGGCTGCCTATCAGTCAAACACCAAAGGTATCGTTATTGAAACACCGACGAATCCGTTAATGATGATTACTGACCTCGAATCAGTCTGTTCGTGGGCTCGTAAGAAGGGGATTGTATCGATCGTTGACAATACGTTGTTAACGCCTTACCTTCAGCGTCCGATTGAATTAGGCGCCGATATCGTCATCCATAGCGCTACGAAGTATCTTGGCGGTCATAATGACGTACTGGCGGGTCTTATCGTGACTAAAGGCAAAGAACTTTCCGAGCAAATGGCTTTTCTGCATAACTCCCTTGGAGCCGTACTTGGACCACAAGACAGCTGGCTGCTGATGAGAGGGATGAAGACGCTAGCTCTGCGGATGGAGCGACATGAGCTTAATGCAACAGCGATTGCTAAGTTTTTACTGGAGCATCCGCTTATTGATGAGGTATACTATCCAGCATTGGAAACCCACCCTGGTTTTGCTATACAGAACAAGCAATCTAGCGGTAACACGGGTATCTTTTCCTTTAAGGTAACAGACGCGAGATTGATTGAGCCCATTCTTCGCCACATTGAACTCATTGCTTTTGCAGAAAGCTTAGGTGGCGTCGAATCGTTAATGACTTATCCGGCTGTACAAACACATGCTGATATTCCGCTTGAGATTCGTCAACAAATTGGTGTTGATGACCGTCTTCTGCGCTTCTCGGTTGGCATCGAGCACATTGATGATCTCATTGCGGATCTGTCGAACGCACTTAGCAAGGCACAAGCTGAACTGGAAGGAGATTCTCACTAATGAGTAAGTCTAAGGATGACAATCGTAAGCCACATGGTAAATTTGCTACTAAATTGATTCATTTCGGTGCAGAAATTGATGAAGTAACGGGGGCATCCAGTGTCCCCTTGTATCAAGCATCTACCTTCCATCAAGCAGATTTGGAAGTTTCTCCGGAGTATGATTATACGCGTTCAGGCAATCCTACTCGCCAAGCTTTGGAAGACTATATTGCTATGCTTGAAGGAGGCACCCGCGGCTTCGCTTTCGCATCCGGTATGGCCGCGATCTCTTCAGCTATGATGCTGTTGTCTAATGGCGATCACGTCATCTGTACGGAAGATGTTTACGGTGGTACATATCGCCTACTTACGACCATTATGAATCGGATGGGCATTGAGTCAACTTTCGTGGACATGACCGATATCGAGGAAGTGCGTGCCGCGCTGCGTTCAAATACGAAAGCTGTCTTCATTGAGACACCGTCGAATCCGACGCTCAAAATTACGGATATCGGTGAAGTCGCGGCTTTTGCCAAAGAGCACGAACTGCTTACTATGCTCGATAACACTTTTATGACACCTTATCATCAACGTCCTATTGAGCTTGGTATTGATATTGTGCTGCATAGTGCGACGAAGTTCCTTGGCGGACACAGCGATGTTCTCGCTGGTTTGGCTGTCGTGGCGAATGATAGCTTGGGACGCAGAATGAAACAAATTCAGAATGGCATGGGGAATGTGTTGGGCATACAAGATTCGTGGCTGCTCATTCGAGGCATGAAAACCTTGCAAGCTCGCATGGAAGCGTCTGAAAAAAGCGCTCGTCGACTCGCGCAGTGGCTTTCTGAACAGCCTGATATTGACTATGTATTTTATCCTGGACTACCAAACCATCCTCGCAGAGCAGTTCATGAGAAACAATCCTTAGGATATGGAGCGGTCGTTTCTTTCGATGTTGGTTCTGGCGAGAAAGCGAAGAGGCTGCTCAGCAAAGTTCGTATTCCACTTGTGGCAGTGAGTTTGGGCGCAGTAGAAAGCATTCTTTCCTATCCAGCGATGATGTCACATGCGGCTATGCCGAAGGAAGTTCGCTTGCAGCGTGGAATCACAGATGGACTTGTCCGTTATTCGGTTGGTCTTGAGGATATTGAAGATATTATTGAAGACTTGGAACAAGCGCTTCGGGGTTAGTTAATGGGAATGGATTCAGAAAATGTTCATAACTGTTCGGGAATATCACCTCTTAAAAGCAGCATCGTGCTGCTTTTTTGGCATGAATATGATACGATGAATGGATACAAGCTTTCATCAAAGTGAAGGAGTGAGTAGTCGTGAAACCAATTGACCGTATCTTACATAAAGCGCAATTAGGCGGACGGATTGATATAGAGGAATGCATCACGCTGTTCGAATCCGATCAAATAGAAAAAATTGGTGATACCGCCAATCAAATTATGAAGAAATGGCATCCAGATCCAATTACGACCTTCGTCATTGGAAGAAACATCAATTACACGAATATTTGTGATGTGTATTGCCGTTTTTGCGCCTTTTATCGTCCTCCCGGATCAGCTGAAGGGTATGTGCTGCCGGATGAGACTATTTTCCAAAAAATTCAAGAGACGTTGGATGTGGATGGTACTGAAATTTTGATGCAAGGCGGTACGAATCCGAACTTGCCATTTAGCTACTATACGAATATCCTGCGTGAGATTAAGAAGCGTTTTGACATTACGATGCATTCGTTCTCACCAGCCGAAATTATGAAAATGAAAGATGTTTCTGATGGTCTTTCCCTTGAGGAAGTCGTGCGACAACTCCACGAAGCGGGACTTGATTCCTTGCCTGGCGGCGGGGCTGAGATCCTGGATGACCGCACAAGACGCAAAATCAGCAAACTGAAGGGCTCATGGCGTGATTGGATGGACGTTATGCAAACAGCGCATAAACTGGGTATGCATACGACGGGCACGATGGTTATTGGTTTCGGGGAGTCGATGGAAGAAAGAGCACTCCATATGCTGCGTATTCGTGATGCTCAGGACGATGTTAAGCTGCAAAAGCTGAATACTCCAGGGTTCCTTGCTTTTATCCCATGGACGTTCCAACCGGACAACACCAATATGAAGGCGGAAAAAGTAACGCCTGAGGAGTACTTGAAGACGCTGGCCATCAGCCGAATTATGCTGGACAACGTACCTAACTTTCAATCATCGTGGGTTACCATGGGGCCAGAGGTTGGTAAACAGACTCTTAGCTACGGCTGCAACGATTTCGGCAGCACGATGATCGAGGAGAACGTCGTCTCCGCGGCGGGCACAACGCACAAAGTCAACGTGTCCTCCACGCTCGATATCATCCGTCAGGCAGGTAAAATTCCTGCGCAGCGGAATACGAAGTACCAGACTTTGCGTGTGTTTGATGACGTTAACGTGAAGATTGATAGAGATTTTGTGATGCAGAACTAAAACTTCATAGCTTGTTTTACGTGTATGAACGTCACCGTATAGTGTGTTCACCACGTAAATTGCGTGTAATGACTACAACGCTTATCTAATATTAAATCCACGGGAGGATTAGTATGGATAAGCGTTTTTTGTCATCTGGAAGAGATATAAGGTAAGTTATGATTTTGTAATGAAAGGAAGGAGAAATTGATCTTGGATATAAAGCACATACTTATATGGATTATTATAGCGTCTCTAGGCGTATCAGGTATCCTTTATGATGTAAGTAGCAAGAAGGCATTCGTGACAAGCAACCAACTACTCACATTCGCTAATGTTAAAGCGGCTTTTGAACAAGAGGGTCTGCACCTTGAAAACTGGCAAGGCAAGGCTTACTTTAAACTGAATGGTGTATATCCTAGAATGTTTAAAGCAGACGATGGCGAGTTTGTCGTTTATGTTTTCAATTCTGAAGATAATCGCCAAAAAGGTTGGGATGATTTCCATAAACAAACGGAAACGATGATGTTGGAGTATTCACATATTTATGAAGTTAGGAATGTGCTAATATTTGAGTTAAGGAAGCCAAACAATGGTTACAACGTGCAAAAAGTGATTGATAGGTTATATGGAGGAACTGATTTCCTAAGAAATATGAAAATAGAGGGTATTGCATCTGCTAATCTAATACCTTCCCATGCAGGATGCTGTGCATTTTCTTTATTATTAAGAAAAGAGGATTCTAAAGAAAATGAGGTAATAACCAAAATTTTAGGTTGGTTACATTCAGCTACAATCATTGGAGAAGCAAAGAATGGGTTTGTCTCATTAGGAAGCAATCCAACAACATTAGGGATAATGCTACAAAATGGTACAAGTATCACTCTTGAAGATGCTTTTGATAGTGTTTTATCGAAATTAGATAATGGCAGTACTCTTGTCCAATCCATGACCGTAGAAAATCAAATTACGCTTGTCCAAAGTGGTACTAAAGCAATGCGCCTTAAATCGCCTGAACTAAAAGAGTGGATTGAAAAAGGTTGGAGTCAAGAAGATGTGTTCAGGTTTACGCAGACGGACGCATTAGCTAAAGTGCTTACAAAGCAGGCTAAATTTCCTGCAAGTCCTGATCAAGTAAAAACGATATATGAAGATGTTGGTGGTAAGCAGGGAAGCAAGATAGAAGTTCTACTTACAACGAAGGTTGAGGAACTAGGTGGCAGGGAATTTATAGTAACGTTGACGAAGAATTATCAATTGACTGTTGGAGGTAAAAGCGTGGTGACGTATTGGAAGTACCATGTGAATCCAAGTGAAGTTGTTCTTATTGATAGTAAGGACGAAATGCCAATGATTAAGTGAGACTAGCTAAGACATCAATAAGACTTTGGTGCAGCCGATTCATCAGATAGGATCGCTGTACTTCTTTTTTGGCAAAATAGCAATGATATTCATAAACGATTCCTTTATTTTTGTATCCTCTAGAGAGATTTTTGAGGTTAATAAATTATTTGATGAATGTGTCGATGCGTCAGAAAGAAGCCTCCAACCTGTTTCTAAGGTTTGTGAGGCTTCTTTATTATATAGTAACATTTCATCTTTATTTAGCTTCCTTGAGCGGTGCTGTGAAAACGATGGTTTTATTTTTGCCTGCCTTCTTAGCTGTATATAACGATTGATCTGCCCCAGAGAACAATACTTCTTTGCCTGTACCTTTGCGATACTCGCAAAGGCCGATTGAAATGGTCACGGCTTGTCCTTGCAGTTCTTCGTATTTCGTTTGTGAGATATGCCAACGAATACGTTCCAACAATTCAAATACGTCATCTGTACTTTTTTCTGTGAAGATGATGGCGAATTCTTCGCCGCCATATCTCGCGACAAAATCGTTTAATCCTACGCGATCTTTCAATGTGCTGCTGACTTTCTTTAGCACGGCATCTCCCGCGCGATGTCCATAGGTATCATTCACTCTTTTAAAGTTGTCGATATCTAGCACAGCGATATGAATGGAGAAGTGAACAGATTGGCTTTGCTGGATAAGTTCATCCAAATACTCATGAAAGGTGATGTGATTATATAAATCGGTTAACGCATCTATTTTGGATAATTTATCCATAATAATATTTTTGATCAGCAGCTCTTGTTTGAGCTCCGTTGTGGCTTGCAGGTTGTCTAAAATTTCTATACCGCGTCTCATGATCCCTAAGGCAATGAAAGAAACGATACTTAAAATTGGCAAGACAGCAAGGAGGTCAGTCAGTTTGTATTGGGATAATGCGCTTAGTCGAAAGACATATAGAATAGTAATGGATAGAAGGGATAGCGAAACGGAGTAAATAATCTTGGAACGCTGAAAATAAAAGATCGACACAAACATAGGAAGAAATAAATAGAGTGGAACCATTTTCACATCATAATTGAAGTAAATAATAGTAAACGATAATAAAGCGCCGCCGGTAATAATGTGGTAATCCAGCAGTCGTTTACAATATAGATTGACGACTTCCATCAAGCACATAAGGAAAAACATGATCAGACAAAAGGTAATGATTCGATGAATAAAGAAGGAAAACGGTTGCTCTCCGGACATCGAATAGAGGAGTTCAAAGGGGATTTGAATCAAAACGAGTCCCCAGTAGGTGTTCAACAACTTTCGATTCCAGATCTTCTTGTCCTGATTGTATGCGTTAATTTGCATGGATACCCACTCCAAAAGATATGCTACTTCAGCACTATTGTTAGTATCATAACATGAATATCTCCACGATTGGAATATGTTTCCCTGAAGATTCGACAATAAATTACGATTCTGAAATGGCAAATAGTTCGTTGTATATCTGGTTCTGATCGACCATATACTCTTAGAGGAGGCATTTTAACAGATCGTTAGGAGTGAGCCCATGGAATTGTTTTCAGTCACTGTGATGCAGGTTGATGAGACTTACATTCGTTCGCTAAGTGCTCAGGTAGCTGATGAGCTTAAGCTTTTACATATCGTTGATGGCGGTTTAACGGCTGTGTATGATCACTTTGAGACACACGCGTGTCTAACAGTGCAAACGACTTTACTAGAAAAGGATGCACTGTCGATTCGTAATCAAACAGCAGAGAGCTTGGCGCATATTTTAGCTGAGCACATTATGGAAGAAATAGAGCCCCTGATTTTTCGGAATCTCATAATTAAAGAGTTTAAATATGAGGCCAAAGACGATGTGGAAGCGATAGAGGGTTATTGTAAGCTATCGTTAAATGGCATTCCGAGTATAGATGATTCGCTAATTTCCAGTATTGATTCTGGCAGGGTTCGTCGTAAGGAGGTATTGACTCAGCTGCTGTTGCAATCTTTGGAAGAGACACCGACCTTGAGTTTGGATGGATTTCTTCGGTTTCGCGTTGGTGAATACACAGAGGAACTTCGCGAAGTTGCTGAGTATGCGATCGATGAGTTTATGATGGATCGTCAATATCAAGAATTTATTTCACTGCTGCAGTATTTTGTATACATTCAAGAAGCCAAAATTCCAGTTGCCCATCTCATCCACAAGGGGGGGCATGAGTTTATTATTTTGAATGATCGACATGAGCTGATTGATGCGGATGAGTTTGATGCTACGTGCAAACTTGAGGTGCTCGAAAAAGATATTAATTTCGAGGATATGATTGTGAGTACACTCATTTCGGTATCTCCGGCCACCATTTATATTCACACGCGTGATCCTGAAATGACCATTATCAAAACGATTAGACAAATATTCGAAGATCGGACAACGGTTTGCTCCTATTGCCGAACCTGTGAGATTTATTTAGGTGAAAGTAAAAAGCAGGATCAACTATCCCCTTGACCTTCGGGGACGAGCGAATTATAATAATGAACGAAGGCGTTAAGATCAAAGACATGAGCTTTCTGCAAGAACTGCCCAGAGAGAGGAGACTTGGCTGTAATCTCCTTCAGTGAACAGAAAAGTTTACCCCTTTGTAGCCGCATTGTGGAACTTGACCTGTTTTGACAGGTTGGCTAGTATACGATGCCGGAGTCATTCCCGTTACCGAATGCTGATGAGGATTCGCCATACCGACGGCATGCAGCGAATCGAACTAGGGTGGAACCACGAGCTAAGCGCACTCGTCCCTTATGGGATGCAGTGTGCTTTTTTGCGTTCAATTGAACATCATTGAACATAAGCAACTTAAGAAAAACTAAACGATGTATAGCTCTAGGGAGGATGACAAAAATGGTTGTACAAGTAAAATTGCCAGATGGCGCGATTAGGGAATATGCAGTTGGAACGACTATTGAGCAAGTCGCGGAATCTATCTCATCCGGACTTAAGAAAAATGCGATTGGCGGCAAAGTGAACGGGAAATCGGTTGATTTATCTTTTGCTTTGGAGCACGATGTTGATCTGGAAATTTTGACAGTAGACAGTGAAGCGGGTTTAGAAATGTACCGTCACAGCACTGCGCATTTAATGGCTCAGGCGATTAAACGCATTTATGGGGATAAAGCTGTTAAGCTAGGTATCGGACCTGTTATTGAAGACGGTTTTTATTATGATATCGACTTGGAAACACCGCTTAATCCAGAGGATTTGGTGAAGATAGAGAAAGAAATGGAACGTATCGTCGGGGAAAATCTCGCAATTACGCGTAGAGTTGTTTCTCGTGAAGAAGCGATTCGCATTTTCACTGAATTGGAAGACCCGTTCAAGCTGGAATTGATTCGTGATTTGCCTGAAGACGTCGTTTTGACGATTTATGATCAAGGTGAATTTTTTGATCTTTGCCGCGGACCTCATTTACCTTCGACTGGACGAATTAAAGCATTCAAATTGCTAAGCGTAGCAGGTGCTTACTGGCGCGGGGATGCGAAAAACAAAATGCTGCAGCGTATTTATGGCACAGCTTTTCCTAAAAAAGCACAGCTGGATGAGCATTTGCACCTTTTGGAAGAGGCGAAGAAACGGGATCATCGTAAACTGGGTAAAGAGTTGAAGATGTTTGCTTTCTCACGAGAAGTTGGACAAGGTCTTCCGCTATGGTTGCCGAATGGAGCTAAGTTGAGACGCACCATGGAGCGTTACATTGTTGATCTGGAAGAACGCCTAGGCTATCAACATGTCTATACGCCTGTATTAGCGAATGTGGATTTGTACAAAACTTCCGGGCATTGGGAACATTACAGCGAAGATATGTTTCCAAAAATGGTGATGGACAATGAGGAGCTTGTTCTTCGTCCTATGAACTGTCCGCATCATATGATGGTGTACAAGACGGATATGCGCAGCTACCGTGATCTTCCGATTCGTATTGCTGAGCTTGGAACGATGCACCGTTATGAGATGTCAGGTGCTCTAACAGGTCTGCACCGCGTTCGTGCTATGACGCTCAATGACGCGCACATTTTCTGTCGTTTGGATCAAATCAAAGAAGAATTTTCCCGTGTTGTTAATTTGATTCGTCAAGTATACGCCGATTTCGGCATTACCGATTATCGCTTCCGTCTTTCCTACCGGGATCCTAAGGATACAGAGAAGTACTTCCAGGATGATCAAATGTGGGAAACCTCACAGCGGATGCTGCGCGAGGTTGTTGAAGAATTAGGCTTGCCATTTTACGAAGCAGAAGGCGAAGCTGCCTTCTACGGTCCTAAACTTGACGTACAAATCAAAACAGCTCTGAAGAAGGAAGAGACACTTTCCACTGCGCAAATCGATTTCTTGCTTCCTGAACGTTTCCAGCTTGAATATACAGGAGAAGATGGACAGAAGCACCGTCCTGTTGTTATCCATAGAGGTATTATCAGCACCATGGAACGTATGACAGCTTTCTTGCTTGAAAATTTCGCGGGAGCTTTACCGACTTGGTTAATGCCGGTTCAAGCCAAAGTGATTCCGGTATCCCCAGCATTTGAGGAGTTCTCTAATCAAGTGACTGAACGTCTGCGTGAGGCTGGTATCCGCGTTGAAGCGGATAACCGTAATGAAAAGCTAGGCTATAAGATACGCGAGGCACAACTTGAAAAAATTCCATTCATGTTGGTCGTTGGAGAAAACGAAGTGACCAATGCCAGTTTATCTGTACGTAAACGGGGTCAAGGGGATTTAGGTACCCATCCGATTGAGCAAGTAGTTGCCATGATTAACGAAGAAATCAGTAAAAAACTTTAACTCATATACAAGTAGTTGGATAAGCAGAGGAGCAGCCGCTCCTCTGCTTATTTTTTTTCAAATTTAACTATGGTGGGTATGTATAAGAGGGCCTGAGTAGGAAATCTTAATGAGTGGGTCTGCATCCGGAGGTTTAAACATGGAGCAAATTGGACAACCTGCTATAGTAGGGGGAGGTATCGCAAATGATATTTAATGAGATATTTATGCAGTCTAAGTGGATTAGTGTGTGGATGGTTATGAATGTTTTGTTTGCCTTACTCGGACAGGGGAAGGAAGAGGTTAAAGTGGTGGAGCCACAGCATCAAGTGGTGCTCGCTGCAGAACAGGCTAAAGAAACGGACGTTGCCAACTACGACACGATCAGTTACAAAACGGCAGAAACGCTCAACCATATACAAGTACCGCAACAAATGGACACTCCGGAAAATACGGAGCCTGTTGCACTGCCGGTCACGCAAGACCAACAACAACTCAACTATCGCTATGTACCTAGGTTAGACTCCGATTTGTCCAAGCTTAAAGCGGTGGAAGTGACAGCAACCGGCTATTTTGCAGGAAAAGAATCTACGGGGAAAAATCCTGACCATCCTGAATATGGTATTACTTACTCAGGCATTAAGGTAAAACGGGATGATAAAGCTTTATCAACAATCGCGGCAGACCCATCTGTGTTCCCGCTTGGAACTGTCTTGTTTATTCCTGGTTATGGCTATGGTGTGGTGGCGGATACAGGCAGCGCCATTAAAGGGAAAAAAATTGACTTGTATTTCGACACCAAGGATCAAGTGTACAAAGAATGGGGAAAGAAAACGGTCAAAGTATTTATCGTTAAAAATGGCAGCGGTAAGGTGACAGAGCTGATCTGGAACCAACTAAAGGACGAAATTATAGCTCCAACGAAAGCACTTTAAAAACAAAGTTAGCTGAAAATTCCCATCATAAAATATCCTGTTTGGGTAATCCTATACATACGGGAGGTGATTGGACATGGCAAAGAACAAAAGTAACAAAAAACAAGCACAAGATACAGAATTTGCTGCGGAAACATCAGTACCTAACAAGACGCAACAAACAAATACGCAAAACCAAAATAAATAAGACCCATATTACATGTAAGCCAAAGCAGAGATCTGAGAGGATCTCTGCTTTTTATTGTCTTCTCAACATTCATTTTTTCTCAACCCGAGGCTGGTCTTGTTAACTCGAGAGGAAGAGAATGGTGGAAGCGCGCTATGAGCGGAGAATTATTCGTTTGGCCAGAGTATGTGTCAGCTATTACGGAAAAACCGTGTATTACATTGTCTAAAGCGATCAATGATGACATAGGAGCTCCCATCGGTGTCGTTGGGATTGACTTAATGTTGAAATAATAGTTCTCAAATCGAAAATTTTAGTGTAAAATAAGATTACTGTTATGAATGTTGACATGGGGAGATAGGTGAGTGATGATGCTGAAAGCATTGCGATCGGACGGAAGGCCTCAAGGGACACCAAGGAAAGCAGCAGAGGTGTTTCCATTCTTAGAAGCCTATATTGCCCGCAAAGAGCAACAAGTCTTAGAGATTGAACAGGTTGTTGAACGTTACGAAGTGAAGCGAATGAAAGAAGAACGTGCTTATCAGACGATGTCATCGCTGCGCCGTATGTTCTCTGGTAAGAAGCCGGATCATCACTTAGCCGTCGAATATATTCATTATGTAAAAAAGCCGATGGAGCAAGTAAGGAAGCTCCGTGCAGAAATTTCGCAGGCGAAACAAATAATGACGGATTCCAAGCCGGGGGATGTCATCTCGATACCTGAAGAGATTGAAGAGCAGTTATCTTAACACAGACAATAAAACCCTTCCGTTATGGGAGGGTTTTTCGCTGTTCTATCGTCTCTTTAATTGCTCCAAGTCAATAAATCCGTCCTCTTGACTATAAGCAGGAACGCCGTGAATGCCTACGTCAAGTCCTACAAGCTCCTCATCTCTGCTAACGCGAATCGGAACTAAGTAATTAATCAGCTTCATACAACCCCACGTGATGATGAAGCCCCAAACGCAGACCGTTACAAGTCCGAGTGCCTGTACGCCAAGCAGTTCGAAGCCTCCTCCGTAGAACAGACCGGAGGTCCCTTTCTTAATCGAATCGGGCTGAGCAAATAATCCTACTGCCAATGTGCCAATACTGCCGCTAATGCCATGAACGGGGAATGCCCCAACAGGGTCATCAATCCGTCTTGCTTCCAGCATTTCAGTCGCATACACCATGGCTATTCCGCACGTAGCTCCAATAATAATCGCTGCGACATCACTCACAAATGCGCAGCCAGCTGTAATGCCTACGAGTCCTGCCAAAGCGCCGTTGATGACCATTGGCGGATCTGCTTTGCGATAGCGCATCATGGTGAAAAGGATACAGGTTGCACTGCCGGCTGCAGCGGCTAGCATCGTGGTTACGGCAATGTGGCCGATCGACATGTTCGTTGCACTTAGTGTACTGCCGGAGTTGAAGCCAAACCAACCAAACCAAAGAATGAAAGCACCTACCGAAGCTAATGGCAAATTGGATGGAGGAACAATGTTGGCTGTGCCATCGGGAGAGAATTTTCCTATTCTCGGACCAATCATCATTGCCGCAGCCAGAGCGGAGAAACCCCCGAGTGCGTGAATGACAGCAGAACCGGCGAAATCAATCATTCCTAATTTCCCTAGCCATCCATGCGCTGACCATACCCAATGCCCGGCAATCGGATAAATGAATCCTGTCATTGCAATTGTATATAAGATGTAGGCTCTAAAATTGATGCGCTCAGCTACAGCACCGGATACAATGGAGATAACGGCAATAACGAAGGCGCATTGAAATAACCAATACGTTTCGTGGGAGATGGATAATGAGATATGTGACAAATCTCCGCTCATAAAGAAGCCTGATGTTCCAATGAGTCCTGCTGCATCTTTGCCATACATCAATCCGAAGCCGAGAAAGTAAAAAATAAGTGCTCCGAAAGCAATATCAACAAATACTTTCATAATAATGCTAACCGCGTTTTTTTGCCTGACGAAGCCTGCTTCCAGTAAGGCGAAACCGCCTTCCATCAATAAAATCATAGCGGCAGTAAGGACGACCCAGATCGTGTCCACCCCGCTGGAAAGCTGCTCAAATGCATCCATGCCTAGATCTCCCCTTACGTTGATAAGCCCTCATTTGCACCCATTATACGGTTCTGATGATAGGCATGTCAACGATATGCGTAAGATTACATAACATGTAATGGCGATTGTTCGTTATTTTAGAATTCCATGTCAGTTATTCTTAAAGAGGCCTGAAAAATTCAGTCTCTAGACCGAGGACACTTCAATCCTTCGTCTCTTTTCAATCCCGTCCCTATCTTATAGACTATAACTATGTTAACAACGAAGTATACAGATGGAGGAAGTCAATATGAATCCGCATATGTTCCAACGAGTTATTTGGGGACTTGTCCTCGTAACGGTAGGCGTATTATTTCTACTTAATCAAATGGGGTTGATCGAGATTAATCTTGCTTATGTATTTTCTACCTATTGGCCGGTTATTCTCATTGTTTATGGTCTTATTGGATTTGTCTGGCAGCGCAAGTACAATTGGGGGAGCTCGATCTGGAGCTTACTTCTTTGTGGGGTTGGTACTATATTCCTTCTGAAAAATTTGCGTATGACAGACTTATCCATCGGGGATATGTTTAAGTTTCTTGCTCCTGTTGCTTTAATCTTGTTTGGTCTGAATGTTATTTTTAAACCGAATAAGCGAGAATCACCGGACTGGCAAGCTTTTAAAGATGCCAAGCATGAAGCCAAACGTGTGAGAAGAGAAGCGAGAAGAGCACAGCATGAAAGATACAGAAACCCTTGGGATCAACCGAAGTGGACAGATCCGATCGTGTCCGCACCTAAGCAGGAGAACAGGAGCACGAATGAGCCGAAACACGAGCTTAGTGATGAGGAAAAGGCTGTGCTAAAAGATATTCATGGTGAGTTTGCTCCTAATCAGCAACTGGGCGACTGGGATTTGCTAGGCAAATCTGATGAGACTAAACGACAAAATCCAGAGCCCCAGCCTCAAACGCATCAATCACAAGGTCATAAGTATCATGATTATATCCCTAATTTCGGTATGGGTGATGTAGTTCACAGACATGGCTTTATTGGAGATGTGCATCTTGGGCAGGAAGCATGGGAATTAAAACCGATTCAAGTATCCCATTTTATTGGAGACTCCATTATTGATCTTACTCGGGCCACCATTCCGCTAGGAGAAACGACAATCCATGTTACCGCTTTTATCGGAGATGTGAAAATATTTATCCCCAACGACTTCGACGTTGAGGTGCGTGTAATGGCAAGCTCCTTTATCGGAGACATGAAAGTGCTTGACCGCCGCGAGAGCGGGTTTCTGCGCAGTGTAAGAACGCAAACTTCACAGTATGATACGGCTGAACGTAAAATCATTGTAACGACGAGTATGTTTATCGGCGACATCACCATTAAAAAGATAGGTTAAGGACGGAGCATGCATAAATTGCGAATGTTCAATATGAAGTGGCAGCTGCTGGGTTACTTTTTTATTTCCAGTTTACTGACGGTTTCAAGCATTTATATCGTGCTTGAATATTATAAAGAACAATTGAATTCCTGGGATTTCAGAATGTGGTTCCTTATTGCCATCCTTGTGGTCTGTTTATCGGTTGGATATGTTGCGACCCGAAGATGGCAGCGTAAAGTGGATGAACTGTATCTGGCTATGCTGGAATTGAGCAAAGGGAACTTCTCCAGCCGAATTGAGATGGAGCCTGTTGAACCCTTCTTATATCTGTACGATGCTTTTAATAATATGGCTACAGCAGTAGAGAAGCGCGTGCAATTGCTTCAACAATTAGGAGAAGCAGAAGCTGTTCGTGATCAGGAGCTTACGGAAAATGCCGTCATGGAGGAACGCCGCCGCTTGGCGCGCGACTTGCATGATACGGTGTCACAAGAGCTTTTTGCCATTCATATGTCAGCATCCTCGCTACCCAAAATCTTGGAGAGGAAACCCGATGCTGCCCCGGCTGTCATGAATCAGCTGATTCAAATGTCGCATCATGCCCAGAAGCAAATGCGGGGACTTATTTCCCAATTAAGACCGATTGAACTCAACGATATGAGCTTACAAGAAGCCCTGGAGAAATGGTTTCCGGAATATTGCCGGGCCCATGAACTTCAGGGTCAGCTTGATGTTTCTCTTCATGGCGCTATTTCGGAAGCGATCGAACATCAGTTCTTTCTTATTATTCAAGAAGGACTTGCGAATGTTGTGAAGCATGCCTCAGCCAAAGAGGTTCGACTGACGATCTACGAAAGAGAGCATCAATATGTGCTTCAATTACAGGACGATGGACAAGGCTTTGAGCGTAGCGACATCCCATCTGCTTCTCACGGTTTGTCAACAATGAGAGAACGGGCGCAGAAGCTGGGGGGAGAGGTCGAGATCGACAGCAAGCTAGGCTCAGGAACGCGAGTGCGTGTTCGTATTCCCCGTTTTACTGGGCCAGTCGAGTTTGCTAACCAAAGATAGAGAGGATATATCCCATGAATAGCGATATTAAAGTAATGATTGTGGATGATCACGATATGGTACGCGTCGGGCTAAGAACTTATATTTCATTAGAACCGGGTTTGGAAGTGGTTGGAGAAGCCTGCAATGGGCAAGAAGCGTTCGAGAAGCTGAACCAAGAGCTCTTTACTAATTTACCGGATGTTGTCCTCATGGACCTTACCATGCCGGTTCTTGATGGTATTGCTGCAACGAAGCTTATTTGCGCTAAGTTTCCTCAAATCCGTGTCATTATGCTAACCAGTTTTCTTGAAGAAGCCAAGGTGGTTGAAGCGGTGGAATCTGGTGCCATTAGTTATATGCTCAAAACGGTTTCGTCCGACCAACTTATTCATGCCATTCAGAGTGCTTACCGCGGTATGCCAGTGATGAACTCCGAGGTATCGTTGGCTCTTACAAGGGGGATTCGGCAGCGCAGTGTCGTACCGGAAGAGGACGGCTTAACGTCAAGGGAGAAGGAAGTGCTCCTGCTCATTGCAGAAGGAAAGAGCAATAAAGAAATATCAGAAGACCTTTTTATAAGCATCAAAACGGTAAAGACGCACGTAAGCAATCTTCTAATGAAGTGCGAGCTATATGATCGCACGCAGCTGGCCATTTATGCACACCGCAAAGGATGGGCTCGACAAGCAGGAGTATCCGACACATAAAAATGATATTTTGGCACATTCTATGCGTAAGCAACATTACTATGAGCGCCTAGGGAGTGTCCGATATGAAACCAATTACCTCATCATTAGAGCAAGTGCAAGAGTCTTTCGATAAAGTACGTGACCAATTACACGAATTTAATTTTTCCCTTGGCGGTAATTGGGAGTACGACCATGGTTTTTTTGATCGCAATTTGGATGAAGCCAACAAGGTTTGGCTGCGAATTCCTTTTCATGTGATTACCGGAAGAATCGATGGAGACACGGAAGCAACCGATGCCATTGTCCAGGTAGGGACTCCTTTTGTTCTTAAGCACGTTTATAATGAAGGGCTTGATTATGCAGCGGAAGCGGAAACTTACGGTGCATTAATCGATCAATTTCAAACACCTCTCGACCCGGATGCAGAGATAGAAAACAAATGGGTACAAGAAGCAGCAGGTGTGCTCAAAAAGGTAGAACAAGCCTGGGTTGAATAAGAACGTGTCTTTTTTATTGGGGATATGGTTCTTTTTGCCTCTTTTTTACCTCCATTTTATTGTTTTTTAATATTCGTTTAAGGTTGTCAGTGCATGATAGGAACATAGACAGCAAGACATTAGCCCTCGCGAACATGCACTTATAACTTTATCTAAAAATGGAGGTAACAAAGATGATGATAATAAAAAAGACTACAGCGACTTTTTTAAGCCGCAGAACAACGATAGCAATAATGAGAACGAACCTAAGCAGGAAGAAGCTCAAGAGCCTAATAAAGAAAGACCTTCCTACTACTATTCTTATGGCCCATACAAATCTGGATCCAATGAAAATAATGAACAAGAAGCACTTACAACTTCGGCATCTGGATCAGAAGGGTTGTCCAGTGTTGAAGTGACGCCACCTAAAAATTTAAGGCCTTTTAGTTTTCAACCTGAGACAGGTGCTCCTCAAAAGCCAGGTTCGTGGGATCCTCATACGAAGAAACGTTCATCGATGAAGAGCATATTCGCGGCCTTCATGGCAGGCGCATTAGTCATAGGTGGGCTAATGTTCAGTGCTGATAAGTATAACTGGTTTACAGGTGGTCAACATCTTGCATCTGGCGGCTCGCCAACAGCTACTACCGTTAATAACACCAGCGGCAACGGCGGCGAAGTTAAAAATGTAGGTCTGGATGTGGCTCGCCCGAACAATATTGCAGCGATAGCTCAAAATGCAGGTCCTGCTATCGTCAAAGTTGAATCTTTGGTAAAAACGAAGCAATCTACGCGCGGAAGTGGCGGCAATTCGCTCTTCGACGACCCATTTTTCCGTCAATTCTTTGGCGATAATGGCGGTGGCGGAAGCACGACTCCGAATAACCAACAAGGTTCCGGCAGCGGCGAACTGCAGCCTGCTGGGATGGGAACCGGCTTTATTTTCGAGAAAACAGGGTACATCCTAACGAATGAACACGTCGTGGATGGTGCCGATGAAATTCAAATTACGGTTGAAGGCTACGATAAGCCATTTAAAGCCAAATTGCTCGGTAACAGCTACGATTTGGACTTAGCGGTACTCAAAATCGAAGGAGATAAAGAATTTCCGATTCTTCCGCTAGGCAAAGCTGAGGATGTAAGTGTTGGGGATTGGGTTGTTGCGATCGGTAATCCTTATGGATTCGATCATACGGTAACAGTAGGTGTGCTGAGTGCCAAGGAGCGTCCGATCAGCATTCCGGATACGAAAGGTACCCGCGAATACAAACATTTACTGCAAACTGACGCATCGATCAACCCTGGTAATTCCGGAGGACCGCTGCTCAACCTGAATGGGGAAGTCATTGGTATTAATACCGCTGTTAGCTCCCAAGCGCAAGGTATCGGGTTCGCGATTCCGACAAGTACGATTTCATCCGTTCTTGAAAATCTCAAAAACAATGTTCAGATTCCTAAAGAACCTGTACCTTACCTAGGCGTAGGTCTACAAGATATTGGTCAAGATTGGGTTTCGGAATTAAAACTGTCTAATACAGATGGGGCTTTGGTCGGCAGCGTTCAGCGGAAAAGTCCAGCATTCCAGGCAGGTCTGCGTCAATATGATGTTATCGTAGATATCAATGGGACAAAGGTGAAAAATTCGCAGGAGCTGATTACCAAAGTACAGGCTACCAAAGTTGGCAGCAAAGTAACATTAGGTCTGATTCGCGACGGCAAGCGGTTGGAAGTGCCCATTACAGTTGGGGACAAAAATACCTTAACTGACGCAACTGCCAAATAAGGATTTAGTAAAACAACTAGAGATAGAAGATGGTTTGTTTAAGATAAAAGGAAGTGGAGACCCGCGGGCCGCAAGCTTGCAGGCTCTACTTCTTTTTTGCATAGCGGCAATTTTGGATACAATGGTATTATGGTAGTGTAGAGGGGGTTTTTCGAGGATGAGAGAGAACATTATGGTCATTGATGATGACGAGAAAATCACGTCGATGTTAAGACGTGCACTTGCTTTTGAAGGATATTCGGTCATAACGGCTGGCAATGGGCTGGATGGGCTCAAACAAATGCTCGCGACAGAACCAAATTTAATCATTCTGGATGTCATGATGCCTCATATAGACGGCTGGGAAGTAGTGCGTCGTGTTCGTGAAAGCGGAAGTGAAGTGCCCATTCTTATGCTTACAGCCAAAGATGAGATCGATGACCGCGTCAAAGGTTTGGATCTTGGAGCCGATGATTATCTGGTCAAGCCGTTTGCGCTTGAAGAGTTGATGGCTAGGGTTCGTGTATTGCTGCGCCGCAGAACAGAAAGACCTGAGCAGCAGACGAACAGGTTGACGTATGACAATACGACTCTAGATCTAGATACACGTGAAGTTTTCCGCGATCAGAAGCTGATAGAGTTGACGACGAAAGAGTTTGATCTATTGCACTTATTCATGCAAAATCCGAAACGGGTATTGTCCAGAGATATTATTATGGAAAAAATATGGGGCTACGACTACAGTGGGGAATCCAATGTCCTTGAGGTTTATATTGCGCTGCTTCGTCAGAAGACAGAAGAATTCGGACATAAACGCTTAATTCAAACGGTACGGGGAGCGGGGTATGTGCTGAGAGGAGAGTCTTAATCATGTCGGTCAGGCTTCGGCTAACGCTTTGGTATTCAGGCATATTAGCTCTTACAATGCTGTTTTTCGGTATTGTGCTCTATTTTTTCTTGAACTACTTTCTCTATGATCAGATTCGTCAGGACTTAATGGATAATGCGGAGAGTACCTCTTCTCGTATTCAGAAGAGCTTTGCTCTTTCCCAGAAAGGATTAGTTGTCGATTTAGAATTAGAGAGCAGGGATTTCTATTCCACGAATACTTTTTTGCAATTGTATAATGTAACGCTTAAGAGTCTAAGCCGTTCAGCAAACCTGCAGCGTTATGATGTCACAATTCCCTTAACAAAGGAAGCTATTGATAAGCTCCAAACGACCGACGGTTTTTTTGAAAAAACGACGGTAGCTCAAGGTCAGGGACAAGGGCAAAATTTACTCGTTTATCATAAAGGAATCTACGGTCAGCAAAATGGGGAACAAAAGCTCATTGGTATCCTTCAAGCCGCGGTTCCTATCGGCAATTATGAGAAAACATCCGTGACACTGCGCTATACGCTCGAAATTTGGGCGCTGTTAACGATTATCGTAGCAGCCTCATTAGGTTGGTTCCTAGCTAGGAAGGCGCTTCGCCCCATTGAACGCGTCATTGATGCCGCCAATCAGATCGGAAGCAGCGATGATTTAGAAAAACGTATTTTGTACGACGGACCCAGAGATGAAATTGGCCGTTTAACCGATACGATCAACGGCATGCTCTCCCGTATTCAGGTTACCTATATGGAGCTGGATGAAGCCTATCGTGCGCAGAGGAGATTCGTCTCGGATGCTTCGCATGAGCTGCGTACACCTCTCACTACGATTCGCGGGAATGTGGATCTGCTTGAGAAGATGTGGAAGATGACCTCAGGCAGTACAGAACTAGCCACACCTGATCAGATGGAGCTCTCGCTTGAAGCGATGCATGATATTGCCGGTGAAGCACAGCGGATGAGCAGACTGGTGAATGATCTTCTGGCTCTTGCTAGAGCAGATGCAGGTATTCAAATGGAGAAAAAGCAAGTGGAGATGCTGCCGCTCGTTCAAGAAGTGGCAAGAAGAGCCCAATTGCTTGACCATACGGCGGAGTGGCGGTTAGGTGATCTGACTGCTCTAGAACAAGCGACTGTGCTAGGGAATCGCGACTATTTGCAGCAGCTATTATTTATTTTCATTGAGAATGCGTTTAAGTATACACCGGTGGGATCGGTAACGCTTGAAACGCTACGAACCGATACATTTATTGGGATCCGGATTTCCGACACGGGAATTGGCATGGACAAGGAAGACGTCCCTCATATATTTGACCGGTTTTATCGCGCAGATTTATCTCGAGGCTTAACGACAGGTACAGGATTGGGTCTTTCTATAGCCAAATGGATTATAGATGAGCACGATGGATCTGTGGAGGTAACGACCCGTAAGGATGAAGGCAGTACCTTTATGATTTGGCTTCCTGCTAACTTTCTTATGTCAGTATAATCCGCTATAATAAGAGGAAATAAGATGACTTAGGCAGGTGGAAGAAATGGAAGTTCTCCGAATATCACCAAGAGGCTACTGTTATGGTGTTGTTGATGCTATGGCGTTAGCTATGCAAACCGCTAAAAACTTAAATCTTCCCAGACCTATTTATATATTAGGTATGATTGTTCATAATGCTCATGTGACTGATTTTTTCAAAGAAGAAGGCGTTATTACGTTAGATGGCGATAATCGCCTTGAAATTTTGGAGCAAGTCGAGAAGGGGACTGTTATTTTCACCGCCCATGGTGTATCTCCCGAAGTTCGCCGCAGAGCCAGAGACAAAGGTTTGACCGTCGTTGACGCTACTTGCCCGGATGTAACACGCACCCATGATTTGATTCGTGAGAAAGTGGCCGATGGTTACGAAATTATATATATTGGTAAAAAGGGTCACCCTGAACCTGAAGGTGCTATAGGTGTTGCTCCGGAGCATGTTCACCTGATTGAAAAGCTGGAAGAAGCTGAGAATCTCAACCTACAGGATAAACGCGTCATTATTACCAATCAAACAACGATGAGCCAATGGGATATTCGTCACATTATGAATCGTTTGTTAGAGCTTTTTCCTAAGGCTGAAATTCATAACGAAATTTGCCTTGCGACCCAAGTCAGACAAGAAGCTGTAGCTGAACAAGCCAAAGAAGTCGACCTTGTCATCGTAGTGGGAGACCCCAAAAGTAACAATTCCAATCGCTTAGCGCAAGTTTCAGAGGATATTGCCGGCGTGAAGGCGTATAGAATATCTGATGTCTCCGAATTGGACCGTAATTGGTTAACCCATGTACGCAAGGTCGGTGTGACATCGGGGGCTTCGACGCCTACTCCCATTACCAAAGAGGTGATTACCTATTTGGAAAGCTATGATGCGAAAAATGAAACCAGTTGGGAAATTAAACGTACTATTAATATGAAGAAACTCATTCCTACCGCCAAAACTAAAGCGGCTAGTAGTGAGTAACGACACACTTATTCCACTCGACGGGATTGAGAAACAGCATGCAAAGTGCACAGAAGGTGAAACCTATGAAAGCTCGCTACGACTGGAAAAGCACCAAGCGTTGGTTTAAGTATAAATACTTGCTTCTTTTACGTGCCAAAGGTGGTCCTTCCAAGGTAGCACGCGGCTTCTCGATTGGCTTATTTGTAGAGATGTTTACCTTACCTACTGCTGGGTTTGCCTTTGTTCTAATATTCCCTTTGGTTTATTTATTAAGAGCGAATTTACCAGGTGCATTAATTGGTTTTGTTTTTGGCAAAATTATTTATATTCCTTTCTCCATTCTTAACAAGCAGGTTGGCGATTGGTTGGTGCCGAAACATTTTAAGTATTATCTGATTCACCATCTGCCCCATATGCTGTCTAATATTATAAGAAGTGGACTGGACCTGATTGTCGGGGGGATGGTAGTGGGTACTGCACTTGGACTCATTGTTTACTTCCCAGTTATGCTGCTGCTTCAATATCATT
Source organism: Paenibacillus sp. N3.4 (assembly GCF_008017805.1). GTDB lineage: Bacteria > Bacillota > Bacilli > Paenibacillales > NBRC-103111 > Paenibacillus_E. The sequence continues at coordinate 125,011 of NZ_VRTT01000003.1, forward strand.
CTAATCGTCGCAAAGAGAAGCGCAGAATTCGTAAAGATGAACTCGCTGCCCCAAAAGCAAATGAATAGTAAATAAATTAACGCTTGACGAAAATTCGTCAGGCGTTGTATATTTACTTTAGTGATTAAAAGCGTAACAGCATAAAAGCTTAAAAGCGAACAAGCGTTGATGTGAATAAGTGTTTTAACCCATAAATGAGGAGCGTGCGTACCATGATCGCAATTACATCCAACAAAACTTCTGATGAGCGTATTCAAGAAATCGTACAATTTATTGAAAAGCAAGGTGTTCAAGCTCATGTCTCTAAAGGTGAAGATCGCACCGTTATTGGTATTATTGGTCAAGCAGACCCGAAATTAGCAGAGCATCTGCGTCAAATGTCAGGAGTTGAGCAAGTCGTGAAAATTTCGAAATCTTACAAATTAGCAAGTCGTGACTTTCATCCGGCAGATACCGTTATCAAAATTAAAGGTGTAGAAATTGGTGGCGAGCAATTAGTAGTAATGGGTGGGCCTTGTGCTGTAGAAACACCGGAACAAATTGACGAGATCGCTCGCTTGGTTAAAGCAGCAGGCGGTCAAGTTCTCCGCGGCGGCGCGTTTAAGCCAAGAACAGGTCCTTACAGCTTCCAAGGCGTTGGCGTTGAAGGTTTAATCATGATGGCGGAAGCGGGTAAGAAGCATGGTCTTCTCACGATTACAGAAGTAATGACACCTGAATACGTAGATGTGTGTGCGCAATATGCCGATATTCTACAAGTAGGCACACGCAATATGCAAAACTTCGATTTGCTGCGCAAATTGGGGACGATTCAAACGCCGGTTCTGCTTAAGCGTGGTTTCAGCTCCACCTACGATGAGTTCTTGAACGCGGCAGAGTATATCCTTGCCGGCGGCAATCCGAATGTGATGCTCTGTGAGCGCGGAATCCGTACATTTGAAACGTACACACGGAATACGCTAGATTTGTCTGCGATTCCTGTTCTGAAACAATTAAGCCACCTTCCAGTCATTTCCGATCCAAGTCACGGTACCGGACGCAGAGAGTTGGTTGTTCCGATGACCAAAGCTTCCGTTGCTGCGGGAGCAGACGGTCTGATTATCGAAATGCATACGGATCCGGACAACTCAATGACAGGCGACGGCGTTCAGTCCTTGTTCCCAGATCAATTTGCCAAATTGCTAGTTGATCTGGAGAAGCTTGCTCCTCTTCTTGATAAAAAATTTGATACAAAAAAAGAAGCGATTTTGGCCTAATGAGTGATTTTTAGATAGAGACTGGTTTCTTCGACATGAAGAAGCTAGTCTTCTTTTTGTGCAGATGGGACAAATCTGTGAAATTGTGTAAGATTAGCTTACACATAAATAAAAAATACCTGACATAAGTATTGACTGCGAAAGCTGAAAAGCTATATAATATGTGCAAGATAACAACCAAAAAGATGAACAATAATCGTGTAAAGTACGTTGAATGTACGGAAATGGGAGGTATTTTTAAATGTCAGTTCAAAATGTGTTGAACCTTATCAAGGAAAAAAACATCGAGTGGGTAGATTTTCGTTTCGTAGGTCTTTCCGGTAAAGCGCACCATATTTCTTTGCCTTCAACAGAAGTAGATGAAGAAACTTTCGTAAATGGGGTAGCTTTTGATGGTTCTTCCATCGCGGGATTCCGTGGTATTGAACAATCTGACATGGTTATGATGCCAGATACAGAAACTGCTTACGTAGATCCTTTCACCGCTCACCCTACTTTGGTTATTATGAGCAACATCCATACGCCAGAAGGCGAACGTTATGATCGCGATCCACGCAGTATTGCTCAAAAAGCAGAAGAATATTTGCAAACAACAGGTGTTGGTACAACAGCATTCTTCGCTCCTGAGTCCGAGTTCTTCATTTTTGACGATGTTCGTTATGAGAACGGAATGAACAAATCCTACTTCGAAGTTGACTCCGAAGAAGCAGGTTGGAACACAGGCCGTAAAGAAGAAGGCGGGAACCTAGCTTATAAAGTTCCTGTTAAAGGCGGTTACGTTCCAGTAGCTCCAGTTGACTCTCAACAAGATATTCGCTCCGAAATGTGTAACCGACTTGCTGATGCAGGCTTGCGCATTGAGCGTCATCATCATGAAGTGGCTACAGCGGGTCAAGCTGAAATCAACTTCCGTTTTGATACATTGACTAAAACAGCAGACAACCTGCTCAAATACAAATATATCGTTGCTAACACAGCTAGAGAATATGGCAAAGTAGCTACTTTCATGCCGAAACCACTGTTTGGTGACAATGGTAGCGGTATGCACGTACACATGTCCATCTTCAACGAAGGAGAGCCTTTGTTCTATGAAAAAGGAGCTTATGCAAACCTGAGTGAAATGGCAATCAACTATATCGGTGGTATTCTGTATCACGCACCAGCTTTGATTGCATTGACTAACCCAAGTACAAACTCCTTCAAACGTCTGGTTCCAGGTTACGAAGCACCGGTTAACCTTGTATTCTCCAAAGGTAACCGCTCCGCGGCAGTTCGTATTCCGATTGCAGCTGTGACACCTAAAGGTTGTCGTATCGAATTCCGTACACCGGATAGCACAGCTAACCCATACCTTGCATTCGCAGCTATGCTGATGGCAGGTCTTGACGGTATCAAAAAGAAAATCGATCCACGCGCGCTTGGATACGGTCCTTTCGATACAAACATCTATGAAATGTCCGACGCTGAGAAAGCTGAAATCCGCAGCGTTCCTGGTACATTAGATGAAGCTTTAGATGCTCTTGCAGCTGATTCCGACTTCTTGATCGAGGGCGGCGTATTCACACAAGATTTCATCGATAACTATATCGAATTGAAACGTGGAGAAGCGAAATCTGTTGCAATCCGTATTCACCCACACGAGTACAACTTGTACTTCGATTGCTAATTCTTTAGCACTTATACATGTATCATAGGCTGTCTCTTCCTTTGCTATAATGGAAGAGACAGCTTTTACTATCCATAAACATTTGATGTGAAGAAACCTTGGACCTGGTCCTTGGTTTCTTTGTCGCTCCTCATACTTATGACATATTTGTGTGGTAGAGTATGGAAATCAAGGTGAGGGGGGAGATCATGGGCCTTTTGCTTGTACCATGGACTAACAAGGAAGTTGTTCATTTATTGAATCGAGCTGGATTCGGTTCGAATGAAGAAGAAATTGATGCTTGCGTCAAACTTGGCCGGGAGGAAACCGTCAGACGGCTCATAGCCGGCGAAGCTTTAATGAGTGATAGTAAACCGCTCACGCCATTCGAACAATTGTCTGAAGGCAATAAAGTGCTGGATCCCTTGCAGCTAGGGGATCAACAGATGTATTGGTTATATCAGATGGTCAATTCCGGAGCACCCCTAATTGAAAAAATGACGCTATTCTGGCATGGACATTTTGCCACAGCGAATTACAAAGTTGGCGATGTTGCGTTAATGGTTCAACAAAATAAATTATTTCGTAAATATGCGCTCGGCAATTTTAAAGAGCTGGTCCTTGCCGTAGGCCAAGACCCCGCTATGATGATATGGCTTGATGTGAATAAGAACAAAAAAGGCAAGCCCAACGAGAATTACGCTCGCGAAGCTATGGAACTGTTCACCCTTGGCATCGGTCATTATACAGAGCAGGATGTGAAGGAAGCTGCGCGTGCTTTTACAGGTTGGACCTATGATAAGAAAGAAAACAAAGTAGCCTATAATTTCAAGCAACATGACAGCGATAATAAGACATTGCTTGCTGAAACAGGAAAGCTGGATGCCCAAAGTGCCATAGATATTATATTTCATCAAAAAGCATTGCCTGTTTTTCTGGCTAAAAAGCTTCTTACTTATTTTGCTGCAGATCATCCTTCGGAAAGCTGGATAACAAAAGTTGCTGAAGATATTGCGACGAAACCATCAGTGGGAGAAGTACTTCAAGCGCTCTTTCTATCCGATGAATTCTATGATGAGAAGCTGCGTCTATCCCTCATCAAAACACCGGTGGATTATGTAGCGGGTATCCTGAAAGCCTGTCGTCTACCTGTCACGAAAGGACATGCGCAGGCGATGCGAAAGATGGGGCAGGAGCTGTATTCACCTCCTGATGTCGCAGGTTGGAGAGGGGGAGCTTCTTGGTTAAATACCAACTCCTTGTTAGCGAGGTACCAGTTCGCAGAATCTGTCGCCAAGCAAATGAATGGAAAAACGCTCACTTCACCTTCCTATACGCCCAAGCAGACAGATAGACCTGAGGAGTGGGTGAACCTTTGGACTCAGAATCTCGGGATGTCCGTGTTGTCGGACAAGACCATTCAAAGCTTAACCGCATACGCTGACGATACTATCATTCACACCAAGCAAAAGAGTGCGGGTTTGCGGGGGTTGCTTCACTTAATGTTAATAAGTCCGGAAGCACAAATGAAATAGCCGTTTAAGGAGTGGGATCATGAAATTATCAAGAAGGGATTTTTTGGTCAAAGGCACGGCGCTATTTGCGACTTTAGGACTAGGCGGCGGCTTATTGTTTAGCCCAGAGGGAAAATCAATATTTGCGAATGGTATAGAAGAGGACGTTGAAGAGCCTGTACTTGTGGTTGTTCAGTTAAGTGGCGGCAATGACGGTATCAATACATTGATTCCTTATGGACAAGGAATTTATTATGATGCAAGGCCGACTTTGGCCTACCAACAAAAGGATGTTCTTTCCCTTGATAATCAAGTCGGCCTTCACCCCAGTCTAGCTGGTCTCGCCGGATTGTATAAGCTGGGTAAGCTGGCCGTCGTACAGGGTGTTGGTTATCCTGAACCGGACCACTCTCATTTCCGATCGATGGAAATTTGGCAGACGGCGGAGCCGGAAAAGATAAGCCGAAGCGGCTGGATTGCCAGATACGCAGAGTCTTCTTTGCAGAAAAGCAGTAATCCGCTCAAGGCTGTGCAAATAGGAGGTTCAGGGAGCAAGGCATTTGCTTCGGAGAAACTCAGTTTTCCGGTTATCCAATCGCTCGAAACCTATCAGCTGTTTGATCCGAAAACAGCGATGCTAGACAAAAATCGTTTAAATAAAGCGTTCTTGGACATGTATGGCGCATCAAGTCAAATGGAACAGTTACGTGTCATATCGGGGCGGGGCAATGACGCTTATCGGAGCGTGGAAGCGATTCAAGCGTTAACAGCGACTTATGCGAATAAAATAGAGTATCCGAAATCGAACTTCGCCAAAGATCTCCAACTCGTATCCAAGCTTCTGGCTGGCAAATCAGGGACTCGGGTTTTCAATGTTCAAGTCGGAGGCTTCGATGATCATGCCGATGAAAAGGTGCAGCATGCTAAAGTATTGACGCAGGTAGATGAGGGATTGACTGCTTTTTATAAAGATTTGGAAGCACAAGGACTGCAAGATCGTGTAGTCGTGATGATGTTCTCTGAGTTTGGCCGGAGGGTGAAGGAAAATGGCAGCGGAGGAACCGATCATGGAACCGCAGCCCCTATGTTTTTGCTTGGCGGTAAAATAAAGGGAGGACTTTACGGAGCTTACCCAAGTCTTAGCAATCTGGATAATGGGGATTTGAAGTATCAAGTGGACTTCCGCTCTGTATACAGCACATTAATCGATAAGTGGCTAAAAGGCGACACGGCTGCTGTACTTGGGAAAACCTATGAACAGTTGAAGTTTATTTAAAACAAAGCCGGGGATTCATTCCCCGGCTTTTGGTATGCAGCTGCAAATGGTAATATATAGCTATAGACAACTCGTAACGAATATGTTAAGAAGGAGTGGGGGAATTGGAATTACATGCCATTTCGGATCATCTAAAACCTAACTTACGTATCCTGTTTGTGGGCTACAACCCGAGCATTCGCTCAGGTGAGACCGGGCATCATTATGCGAATCCGAGCAACCGCTTCTATCGTATTTTGTTCCAAACCGAATTAACGCCGCGCCTGTATAAGCCTGAAGAAGACGGGGACTTGCTGCAGCTAGGTTATGGATTTACGAATATCGTATCACGACCTACATTAACAGCTGCTGAAATCACGCCGAACGAATACCGTGTGGGTCGCATTATTTTAAAAGAAAAGATACAGGTATATCGACCTAGAGTCGTTTGCTTTGTAGGAAAAGGTGTCTATGAGCAGTACAGTGGTCGAAAAGGGATAAACTGGGGCGTTCAAGATGATCCTGTTCTGCCGGGCCTTATTGAATATGTAGCTCCCTCATCCAGTGGTCTTGTCAGAATGAAGCTTGAAGAAATGGTAGCTATCTATAAAGGGATAAAGATGTATGTCGAGACGGAGGGAAATGGATGAATATAGTGCTTCTCGATTAACGGATCACCTTGTTGTTCACAGAGGTTTTACTTGCTGCAAGGGGAGAATATTGCTATCATAGCCATAATACAACAAGCAAAGGTGTGGTCACTCATGGGAAATAGGGCCTATAACTTTAACGCAGGGCCTGCGGCTTTACCGCTCGAGGTTTTAAAGAAAGCACAAGAAGAGCTTGTCGAATTCAAGGGAATCGGCATGTCGATTATGGAAATTTCTCACCGCAGCGCGGAATATGAGCAAGTACATAACGAAACGCAGCAATTGCTTAAACAGATTTTCAGTATCCCTGACGGCTATCAAATTCAATTCTTGCAAGGTGGCGCAAGCACACAGTTTGCAATGATCCCGCTTAATTTTTTGAAGCCAGGTAAAGTAGGCAGCTATGTGCTTACAGGCGCTTGGGCCGAAAAAGCGATACAAGAAGCAGGCCTTTTTGGTGAAGTTGCTATTGCAGCCAGCTCCAAAGAACAAAAATTCATGAAAATTCCGGACTTAAGCGAAATTAACATTCACCCGGAATCCGCTTACCTTCACGTGACTTCGAATGAAACGATTGAAGGCGCGCAATTCCAAAGCTTCCCGGATACAGGCAATGTGCCGCTAATCGGAGATATGTCCAGCGATATTTTGAGTCGTCCTGTGGATGTTTCGAAATTCGGCATGATCTATGCAGGCGCACAGAAAAATCTAGGGCCATCAGGAGTAACTGTTGTTATTGTCAAAGAAGATCTGTTGCAAGATCTGCCTAAGACGATTCCAACGATGCTTCGTTACGAAATTCATGGCAAAAACAATTCCTTGTACAATACTCCACCAGTGTATTCCATCTATATGGTGAATCTGGTGTTGAAATGGATTCAAGAGCAAGGCGGACTAGCCGTTATCGAGAAAAACAACATCGAGAAATCGGGCTTGATCTATCAGGCAATTGATCAAAGCGGTGGCTTTTATCGCGGGCCTGTTGACCCAGGCAGCCGCTCGATGATGAATATTACGTTCCGTTTACAGGACGAAGAGCTGGAAAAGAAATTCATCAAGGAAACCGAACAAAACGGTTTTGTTGGTTTAAAAGGACATCGCAGTGTCGGTGGCTTACGCGCCTCAACCTATAATGCTGTTCCTTATGCTTCCTGCAAAGCTTTGGCCGATTTCATGAATGACTTTCAAAAACGCAACGGTTAAGAAATTTATCTGCAGCTATTCATGGCACCCTCATGTGCCCATGGATAGCTTTTTTGTTCGTTAGGCATAAGGGCAACTTCTTCGCTTTTAGGGTCCTTAGATGCTCTCTGGGAGCGTTCAAAGAGGCTGATTTGGGTAGCGCTGACTCTTGTTTTTAACAGGCTAATGCTAGAATCCAATATTCGACAAATCAACAATTTCAAGTTTAATTATAAAAAAAATTTTATACAGCCCCCGACCCGCGTCCTATCTAGGTTTAGGCATTTAAGGGGTAGATTTGTCGGTTTTTACTCGTTGACAAACACAATATATTGATATAAATTTGAATCTATCAACTACATATCGTGATAAAAAGCGTACACGCATGTGATAGATACTCGGCTGCCTCCTATGGAATTAGGAGGCAAAAGTGCCGTATTCATGCTGGTTTTGAGCGAATACGGGCACTCGAAATTCGGCTGGTTTTGTAAGAAAGAATGTTGGCGTCTTCGGTTTTGGTTGTACCGAGAGCGTCATTTTTATTTGTGACATGCATAGATGTTGACATAAGCCATACAAGATAGAGAAATAGAGAGAAAGTTGGTAGATGAAACCTATGTTGATTGCCTATGACTCAAAGACTGGGAATGTTCGCAGGTTTATTGCTAAGCTTAAAATGCCTGCCGTTCAGATCGAAGATGCAATGAAGATGGACGAGCCTTTCGTGCTTGTTACTTATACAACTGGTTTTGGTCAAATTCCAGCGAAGGTCGCTTCTTTCCTAGAAACGAATTCCTCTCAACTCATCGGAGTGGCAGCAAGTGGAAATCGTAATTGGGGTGACGGCTTTGCCAAAAGCGCAGATACGATTTCTGAGTTGTACGATGTGCCAGTGTTAACGAAGTTTGAACTGTCCGGCACCAAAAATGACGTAGAACGTTTTGTTCAGGAGGTACATGCAATTGCGGCACATTGAGCTTAATAACTTATTAATGCAACGCGGAGCGGATGGCTTTTTTCAATTAGAGAAGGATAAAGAAGCCGTTGACGTGTTTATGCAGGAAGTCCACAAGAACAGTCTTACTTTCCCCGATACCTCTTCGAAGGTTCGTTATATGATCGATCATAACTACTACGAGAACGTCTATGAGCACTACACACCCGCTGAAGTAGAAGATGTTTATCAAGTTGCACACGATAATGAATTCAAGTTCGCATCCTACATGGCAGCTTCCAAATTTTATACCGATTACGCGTTACGCAGTGATGATAAATCTTTGTACTTGGAACATTTCGCTGACCGTGTAGCCATTGTTGCCCTATACTTGGGACGCGGTGATGCGGCAACAGCACGTGTACTAGCTGTCTCTATGATGGAACAACGTTTGCAACCAGCGACACCAACATTTCTGAATGCCGGCAAAAGTCGCAGAGGCGAAATGGTTTCTTGTTTCTTGCTGGAGATGGACGACTCGCTCAACTCCATTAACTACGTACTGGCTACGTGCATGCAGCTTTCCAAAATTGGCGGCGGTGTCGCTGTGAACTTGTCTAAGCTTCGCGGACGCGGAGAATCGATCAAAGGTGTCGAGAACGCGGCCAAAGGCATTATGCCTGTTCTGAAATTGATGGAAGATGCTTTTTCCTATGCGGATCAAATGGGTCAACGCAAGGGCTCCGGAGCTGCTTACTACAATATTTTCGGCTGGGACGTTATGGAGTTCCTTGACAGTAAAAAAATTAACGCGGATGAAAAATCCCGTTTGAAAACCTTATCGATTGGGCTGATTGTTCCGAACAAATTTTATAAATTGGCCGAAGAGAATAAGCCATTGCACGTATTTGCTCCTTACACGGTTCTTCAAGCCTATGGCAAGCATTTGGATGATATCAATCTCGATGAGATGTACGATGAGCTTCTGGCTAATCCGAAGGTAAAGAAGAAAGTGGTTATGAGTGCACGTGATATGCTGGTCAAAATTGCGACAACCCAGCTGGAGTCCGGTTATCCATATATGATGAACCGCACGAACGCGAATAAAGATCACGCTTTGAAAGGGATTGGCACCATTAAGATGTCCAATCTGTGCACAGAGATTTTCCAACTGCAAGAAACTTCCGAAATTAATGATTATGGTCAAGATGATCTAATCCTTAGAGATATAAGTTGCAACCTGGCTTCTATGAACATTGCCAATGTCATGGATCGTAAGAAGCTGAGAGAGACCGTTCATGAAGGTATGATCGCTCTAACGGCTGTCAGTGATATGACAACGATCAGCAATGCGCCGGGTGTTGCCAAGGCGAACCGTGAGCTGCATTCCGTCGGCCTGGGGGTTATGAATCTACACGGCTATTTATCCAAGAACAAAATTAGCTATGAGAGCGACGAAGCCAAAGATTTTGCCCGAACGTTCTTTATGGCAATGAACTACTATTCGATTGAACAGAGCATGGAGATTGCTAAAGCCAAGGGTGAAACCTTTGATGGTTTTGAGCTTTCGGAATATGCGACCGGAGCCTATTTCAATCGATATACCGAAACGGATTACCGGCCGCTTACGGATAAGGTAAAGTCGCTGTTTGAAGGCATGCCAATTCCATCGCCAAGCGACTGGAACGAATTAAAAGAAAATGTTCGCAAACATGGCTTGTACCACGCTTATCGTTTAGCTGTTGCTCCAACGCAAAGCATTTCGTACATACAGAATGCGACTTCAAGTGTAATGCCGATTGTGGAACCGATTGAGACACGTACCTACGCGAACTCAACAACCTATTACCCGATGCCTTTCATGGAACGTGAAAACTTCTTTTATTATAAATCTGCGTATCAAATGGACCAATTTAAGATTCTGGATCTTATTGCCGAAATTCAAACCCATGTGGATCAAGGGATTTCAACCATTTTACACGTAAACAGCGATGTTTCGACGAGACAGCTGGCTAAATTATACCTCTATGCCGCACATAAAGGACTTAAATCGCTCTACTACACGCGAACAAATCAGCTATCCGTTGAGGAATGCGTCAGCTGCTCGGTGTAATTTGGAAGGGGATTGAACAGAGATGAGTACGGCTACCACGATCAATCATGCCAAGAAAGCTGTGAACTGGAATCGTCCTGATGATGATTTCACCATCACTTTCTGGAATCAAAATATTATGCAATTCTGGACAGACGAGGAAATTCCGTTGTCTGATGATAAAATGTCCTGGATCACGCTTAGTGGCGCAGAACGCGAGCTTTACATGAAAGTGCTTGGCGGTCTTACGCTGCTTGATACGATGCAAGGCGGCGTTGGGATGCCGAAAATTCTTGAACATGTAGAGGGACTTCAACGCAAAGCCGTGCTTAGTTTTATGGGGATGATGGAGCAGATTCATGCCAAGTCCTACAGCAGCATTTTCACTACGTTGTCTACGACAGAGGAAATTAATGAACTCTTCCTTTGGGTAGAACGTAATCCTTACTTGCAATTCAAGGCATCGAAGATCTCACACTACTATGAAAACATCGGTACGCCAAAAGAGCTATATCTGGCTATGGCTGCATCCGTTTTGTTGGAAAGCTACTTGTTTTATAGCGGTTTCTATTACCCGCTTTATTTGGCCGGACAAGGGAAGATGACGAGCAGTGGAGAAATTATTGATCTGATTTTGCGGGATGAGAGTATTCATGGTCTATATATCGGTGTACTGGCGCAAGAGGTCTATGCTGAGCTAAGTGCAGCTGAACAAGAAGAGGCCTATACAACGTTATGTGCCTTGCTCAGAGAGCTTCATGCCAATGAGGAACGTTACACGGAAAGTTTATACGGCACTCTTGGACTTGCAGAAGAAGTGAAGGCTTTCCTGCGCTACAATGCCAATAAAGCATTTATGAATCTCGGCGTGGAGCCGATATTTGAAGATGAGGACATTAATCCGATTGTACTTAACGGGTTGAGCACGAAGACGAAGCAGCATGACTTTTTCTCGAAAAAGGGAAATGGGTATGTGCGCACGATTCATGTTGAAGCGCTGACGGATGATGATTTTTTATTCGGTGATTAAGTTCGATGGCTGCGATACACAAAGGACCTAGCGATTCGTCGGGTCCTTTCTTTTGAGATAAGAATTTAATGTTTGGTTTGGGTTAAGCGAGAGCTTAATCCTTATTTTTTTGTTAATACGAGGAGTCAGGCAATGAACGTAATCATGGGATAGGAAATGGCTCCGATAACGGTATGTCTAGAAAGATAACACTGTTTTTCAGTGTTACAGCAGTCAGTCAAAGCAACAACTCCACTATAACGCTGAGAAACGTGCTTACAGATGGATCCTCAGGATTTTCAGGTGGTTTTCTCATGTTTGCCAGTAAATAGCTTGCAAATACGCAAAGAGACTGTCTGACAGGTCAGAAGCGACTTGTCGGACAGCCTTTACTTTAAGCGAGGGATTCCTTTACGACTGGCTCCGTTAATTTGTAGCCAACATTACGGATGGTCATGATATACTCTGGATTCCGAGCATTGTTCTCAATTTTATCTCGCAAATGTGAGATATGCACATCGACGATACGGGTATCGCCAAGGAAGTGATAGTCCCATACGCCATGCAAAAGCTGCTGTCTGCTCAGCACTTTGCCGCGGTGCTTGCAGAGGAAGAGCAGAAGTTCGAATTCTTTCGGAGTAAGCTCGATCGGGGAACCATTGACCATGACTTCGCGTTGATCGGCTTTTATGGCAATTTGGCCAATGGTAATGGCTGCATTCTCTGTTAAGGAAGGTAGAGTCTGAATGCGGCGCATGATAGCCTGAATCCGGGAAATAAGTTCTTGCGGAGAGAATGGTTTCGTCATATAGTCGTCGGCACCGTTATCGAGTCCAGCAATTTTATCCGTGAGGTCCTGCATGGCAGTCAGCATAATTATAGGGACGAGGTTGTTTTGGTTTCTTAGTTTGCGGCATACTTGGAAGCCGTCCATTTTGGGCAGCATCAAATCAAGAACGATTAAATCAGGACGAAATGTTTGGATAGCATCGAACACGGCTTCGCCGTCGAAAACGCAGTGTACCTCAAAGCCCACGAGCTTCAGGTTAAACTCTATAAGCATGGAAATGGAAGGTTCGTCATCTACAACAAGAATCTTTTTTTTCATTAGTCGGTTGGCTCCTTTTATCGAAGGATAACTCTATTATGACAAGACTCTATCATCGACATATTAAGATAAAGTTAACCCTGTGTAAAATTGCAATCCTTTTTGGCTTATAATAGGATAGAGAATGAGGTGAGCATGACAACAATGGCTTTTCATATTGTATTAGTTGAACCAGAAATTCCCGCCAATACAGGGAACATATCAAGAACTTGCGCTGCAACCGGAACCTATCTGCATTTGGTTAGACCACTAGGCTTTCAAACCGATGACAAGACGCTCAAACGAGCTGGTTTGGATTACTGGCATTCCGTTAAGCTAGAATACCATGACTCGTTTGAAGAGGTATTAGAGGCGTATCAAGGGCACCGCTTTTTTTTCGCCACGACAAAGGCGGACAAACGTTACACAGATTTTACATTCCAAGATGGGGATTTCTTCGTATTTGGCAAAGAGACCAAAGGTCTGCCTGAGGAATTATTACGTCAGCATCCGGAGACACTGCTGCGATTACCGATGTCCGATGCGGTCCGTTCCTTGAATTTATCGAACTCCGCAGCAATTATGCTGTACGAAGGCTTGCGGCAAACAGGGTTTGTGGGACTTGATTAAAGGAAGCAATTAGGTGTATTTAGGCCATATCTGCACGATTTGACAGGAAAAGAAAGTTTCAGCTTCTTATTAGAAGGATTTTTTAAAATCACGGCGAATAACTACGATATTAGTCCGTTCAGATATGCTGGATTAGGCCTAAAAAGCATAGAAATGTGAGCGGAAGAGAGGTGAAGTCCTATGATGAAGCCAGCCGGGGTAGTTCGTAAAGTCGATCAATTGGGACGCATTGTGCTGCCTAAATCGCTGAGAAAGCGATACCAAATGAATGAAGGTGATCCTGTAGAAATTTTGGTGCAGGGTGACCACATTATATTGGAGAGATATCGTCCCAAATGTGTGTTCTGTGGAAGTATGGAAAGTGTCAGTGAATTCAAAGATCGGTATATCTGTGGTGTTTGCGTAGCAGAAATGAACTTGCTGAAAGCTAGAGCCTAATAAGCGGAAGATAAACAAAAAAGCATCGGCTTCTCTTTAGAGAAAGCCGATGCTTTTTTGTTTACCACATTTACAGTCCTTTTGTCTTATCTTCGTTATAGGAAGCCGTCATCATGGCGACGATAAATAATACAAAAACTGTGTTGACGAGCCAAAATGTTGTTGATAAACCAAACATTGCTGCACCTCCTATAGGGTTAAAGAACGTAAATACACATAGTTAAAGCTTATTATACCCAACCATAATGAAAAAAGAAACGAATAAAGTGTGAATAATTTGGATTACTTAAAGAATAAAAAGTGGGTAGCAAGCGGTCTAAGCTTACCATCCGATGGACGATTAATGACGCTGCCATTCATGACTAAGGTGGAAGAGCCTCCACCATCAAGGTTATACGCATCTACAACACCTAGTTGCTGCAGCTTATCTTGCAGTTCAGCAAGGGTTGCTCCGGAATTTCCACTCTCATCGTAACCGTCTGTGACAATAAACAATAATTGATCATGTTTGTAGTTAGCCATAATCGTTCGCGCTGCTCTTGCCGGTGAACTCTGCCACTGATACGGTATGGACATCTTGCTGCCATTCTTCAATAGGACAGGAACAAAAGTGGAACCCATTAAGGGATTCAGCTTATCAAGCTCTGACTGAGAGCTGAACTTGCCGCCAATCAGCTTACGGTCTTTGTTCAAACCAATGAAAGTCGTATCATTATTGGTGGGAAAGAAACCATTCACATATTTTCCGTTCATAATCGTCGTATCGAGTGGATATCGCTTGCCCTTATTGTCATCGGCAAAGCCGCCTGCATTCACGCCGGCTACAGCGCCATAACGCGCTGCAGCATCTAAAGTGGATTCGCTCGAGCCTATTTTATCTTTACCGAGTACCAGCTTTATCGCTTTGTCACTTTTCAGGTTTACTTTAAGAGCATATCCTTTGTAGTTGCTTTCATTCAATGAAAATAATTTTAAATCAATATTGCCGGAAGAGGCAGTTTTAATAGGGCTTCCAAGCTTAGCTGTAATGCGCGCATCATAGATCATGCTTGGTTTCGCAGCTTGCGCCGCGGTGTTCTGGAGCAGTGCTGTGACCTGTGCGGTACTCTTCTCATATAAATCGAAGTATTGCTGAATGATGGACTTGGTCTGAATGGCATCACTATTTGCTTTGGTTAGTTTGGCGTTCAGCAGCGTGGTATCTTGTTGAAATGAAATGGGCACTGAAGCCTCAGTCGTCCAAGGCGCAATATGTACATTGGCCGTTACGAACAGCAGCCAAATGAGCATCCCCAGAAAGGGAGCACAGGCCAGTAAAAAGACGCGATTGATTTGTTGAATAGCTGTCATTACTTTAACACATCCAAATTCTTTTGCAGCTCATCCAACTTTTTCTTGACATCGGCAAGCTGCGTATAGAGCTGATTGCTATTATCCGTTTTGCTGTTGGCGCTATCCTTCGTAAATGCCAGCAATTCGTTGAGCGAATCGACTTTGGTCTGAAGAGCTTTCATGTCGGTTGTGACACTGTCTTTCAATTGCGTTACTTGCTTTTGATAATCCTGTTGAATGACTTGCAGTTGTTGCTGGGTTTGCTGTGCGATATCGGTTGCTATTTCTTGTTTCAAATGCTCAGTGTACAACATTGCCGCTGTCACTCCGATTGCGATCAGCATGACCCAACCCACAAACAAGATCACATACGTCTTCTTCCTTACCTTGGCAGTCTTCGAAGTCCGAGGGAAAGAATTCGCAGTCGTCGTCTCAATGGGCATGTTCATGAAAATCACCTCTGTCTATTAGTATAGCATATTCCATATTTTTTACAGTCATTTAGATAGAATTCGCTGTTTTTCGATATTCATTGGGGGAGATGCCTTCTTGCTTCTTGAAAACTTTGCTGAAATATTTCTCATCCTGATATCCGACCATTTCTGCGACTTGAGAAATGCGAAGATGAGGATTGCGGAGCAGAACCTTTGCTTTGTTCATGCGAATTTGCCCTAAATAGTCGGACAGATTGACCTCGAACTCCTGTTTGAACTTTCGCGAAATATATTCACGGCTCAAATAAAACCGATTGGCAATATCTTGAAGCGTGATATCTTCGTGATAGTTTTTTTCTAAGTAAGCAGAAATTTCGAAAATAACATTTTTATCCTTCTGTTGATGCTCCAGCAAACGTTTAGACAAGTGGAGCATACTCCTAGTGAGTTCCTGCTGCCAAAGTGACAGAGAAAGGATGCCGTACTCGTCCAGCGGAACGATTAAACTGGAAGGTTCATCAAGCAGCATTTGTTTAATCTCTTCCTCACTTTTGTTGGAGAAGAACTGCTGCACCCAACGGCGTTTCATCACACTATACTCTCTCCACCAATGGTCGAGCTGTTCCAAGGTGATGGATTCGCTTTGTTTAACCGCATCAATCCACTGTTTAACAGCTTCTTGAATCTTATCCATGCTGCCGCTGCGGATAGCCAGATGAATCTGCTCTTCATAACGGCTGAACGTAAGAACCAGCTGCGATGATGAAATTGGTTTCTGATTTCTGTGTATCCAAGTATCTTTGGCTAACAAATTTCGCTGTCTAAGGGCGTTCCTAGCTTCTTGATAAGAAACAGGCAAATCCATAGGAAAAAGATGAGAGCTACCGATGCCAAAATCAACACGACTTCGCAGCGTAGTACGCATTCCTTCATTAATTTTCGTAAGAAGCGCCTCTGCTCCAGGCTGATCTTTCCATAGAAGCAGCACAATCTCATTATCGCTGTTCCAATGACGGAAGGCGTAACCGCGCTGATCGCTAATGAGAAACTCATTACAAATATTAATGAGGGAAAATAGCAGAAGATCCAGATTATGACTGAATTTGTTTTTCAAGCTGCGTTCCATCGTATCCATGGAAAGGATAGCAACGCGGCATTCATTCACTTGCCTGGACAGACCCAATTCTCTCTCCATCTGCTCAGCTGAATAATCATAGGCGGACGGTTCAGCGATGAGGTTAGAAAGCAACTTGTCCCAATAAACAGGTTTTATTTGGTTCATTTCCATATTCAGCTCACGATTGGTTTGGCGTGTTTCTTCGTCCTTGTTCCAAGCCTGAATCGCTTTATCCAGTGCTTCATTTAATTGATCGGGATCAACGGGCTTCAGGATATAGTCGGTTCCTCCGAACTTCAAAGTATGGCGGAGCAGCGAGAAGTCGTCATGTCCGCTGATGACGATTGTTTTCGTATCCGGGGCATGGGTTTGCAGCCATTCCAATAATTTAACGCCATTCATAATGGGCATCATCATATCGGTCATTATAATAGCCGGATGCTCTTGTTGAATGGCCTTAATCGCTTCCTCACCGTCTTGAGCCTCCAAAATCGTGCTGATACCAAACTGCTGCCAGTTAACAAGTAGACGTATGGCATCCCTCACATGTTTCTCATCATCGACAATTAATACTTTCATTCGTTGGTTCCCTTCTCCATAGGAATGTGAATCACAATTCGCAGTCCGTGTGGGTTGGCATGTTCGAGCTCTAATGTTGCCTGATCTGTGAAATATAATTGTACGCGGGTAAGAACATTACTGAGCCCAATGCAGCCATGATCCGATATAGAGGGAGCATGCAGACGTCCTCTGACTTCTCGCATACGCTCCTCTGTTAGCCCAATTCCGTTATCTTCTATCTCGAGAATTAAAAAGGGCTGACCGCCCTCTATAATTTTCGTCGCGCGAAGATGGAGTAAGCCCGTCGATAGGCTAGGTTTAAAGCCATGTTTAAAATAATTTTCGACAAGCGGCTGAAGAATCATTTTTGGTATGGAGACGGACTTCGTGCTAGCCTCGATATCATAGATGATCTCGAATTGGTGCTCAAATCGCTGTTTTTGCAGCTCCAGATACGCTTTAATGTGATCGATTTCTTTGCTTAAAGGGACAACGGACTCGTTCGTATTCATGCTGTAATGCATCATTTTGGCAAGAGATGAAATCAATCCATAGATTTTCGGCGCATCATGCTGCAAGGCTAGTGTACCAATGGATTGTAGTGCATTATTCAAGAAGTGCGGATTAATTTGAGCTTGCAGGGCCATGAGTTGATTGGATTTATTCGCAAGCTCTAAGCGGTACTCGCGCATCACCATTTGATTGAGATCCTGCATAAGACTATGAAACCGATTGGCAAGAATGCCCATTTCATCCGTTCGGGCGAGCTCAATATCAGCATTCTTCTGTCCGGCTTGAATTTGACCAGTCTGAATGCGAGTGATGTAACGAATGAGTTGTTTAATTGGCGCTGTAAAACGAATACTGATATATACGGTTCCGGCAATGACGATGAGAAGAAAAAGAGTCAAGACAAAAGAGTTAATCAATGTTAATTGACGAGCATTTTTGGTTAATTGTTCATAGGGCAGACGTTTGACAATCGTCCAATTCACATAGTCGGTTTGCATTTTGGCATAAACATTCATTCCCGCGTAATCGCCTTTGGTCCACTCGTAGTTCCCGTCAGTCAGGCTGTGTATAGCTTCATCGCCCCAGTTGTCTTGAAGTGGTTGACCCCATTTGGCTGCGTCAGGACCAAAAACGATATGACCATTTTCATCCAATATATATAGTTCTTCTTGATCATGTGTATACAAGCTTTGCGAAATGGCCGAAATAAGATCGAGCTGCAAGTCGATGATCAGTTCACCAATAGATGTGTTATTGGGTGAGTACATAATTTTGCGATGCATAGATAGGACAGGTGTAGGTGCAGAATAAACATTAAGCGGGAAGCCATAGCTGGAACTTTGATGGGTTGTTTCGAAATAAACGGTTTTGTGATCAGGAAAAGGATATAGACGTTCATATTTGCCGATCCTACTCGGTGGCGTAAAGTCATTCACCGTTAAAAAAGAAAGGTTGCTGACGTTTGAATAAAGGTAAATTTGTTTAATTTCCTTAACGGAATGAGACATGACCTGAAGGCCATTGTAAATCACTCTCTCATTGATGTAATCAATATCCTTCTCCCTTTGCAAAATATCGTATAGTTGTCCGGTTTCACTCAGATGCTGCCCTGTATAAATGGTCAAGGAGGTCTGAACAACGCTATTCAAGTAATTGAGTAAATTCGTTTTGGCCTGAGAAATGAGTGCTGTGTTGTTCGTAATGGTGTCTTCCGTCACTCTTTGTTTCGTGAAATAATAAGAAACCACTATAGAAGTAATAAAAGGAACCAATGTTGCAACAAGTAGAAAGAGAATTAATTTATTGCGCATGCTATTGCGGATCAAGCTACATCAACTCGGTTTCCTATTAGTTTTTCCCCTACATTGTAGCAGGAGAGGTCAACAAATTCCACCTAATGGGTCACGATATTCAGTGTTTCATAAGCAATAAGAGATTTATACTAAATAAAATCAGTTACATATTCGTAAGGGGGAATATTCCCATGAAAACAAACAAAGGGATCTCAGGCGTTATGCAGCAATGGGTCTTCGTTGGCCCTGCACTTATCTTCTTTACCCTGATCGTCCTCATTCCTTTTTTCATGAGCATTTATTATTCATTTACTGAATGGAACGGCGTTACCACAAACGTAAAGTTCAATGGATTGGATAATTTCAAACACATTTTATTTGAAGACCAAGATTACCGGAATGCATTCTGGTTCACAACTCGTATGACCGTTACAAACGTCATACTTACCAATTTAGTTGGTTTTTTACTTGCCTTACTGCTGACGCAAGCTTTGAAAAGCCGCAATGTGCTGCGTACGATCTTTTTCATGCCCAATGTAATTGGCGGGCTGTTGCTTGGTTTCATCTGGCAGTTCATTTTTGTTAAAGGCTTTGCTACATTGGGGAGCCTGACGCATATTGGTTTCTTCGAGCTTCCATGGCTAGGGGATGCGACTACCTCATTCTGGGCGATCGTGATCGTTAGTGTGTGGCAAGGCGCCGGATATCTCATGATTATCTATATTGCGGCCTTGTCTAATGTTCCTAAGGATATGATAGAAGCTGCTTATATTGACGGTGCAAGCCGTACGCAAGTGCTGCGAAGCATTATTATTCCACTCATTATGCCGGCTGTTACGGTTTGTCTTTTCCTAACCATTTCTTGGTCATTCAAAATGTTTGACTTGAACTTCTCCTTAACTCGCGGAGGCCCTTTCAACTCCACAGAATCGCTTGCTATTAACATTTATCAAGAAGCGTTCCGCAACAATCGTTATGGTCTGGGAACAGCGAAAGCATTTATCTTCTTTATTGTCGTTGCCATTATTTCGACCATCCAAGTCATGTACACGAAACGCAAGGAGGTTGAAGTCTAATGGAAACCGCCAAAAAATATACAGCACGTTTGTTTACGCTAGAAGTACTAGGTATCGTGATAGCACTTTTATTCCTGGTTCCATTTTATTTCGTTGTCGTTAACTCGCTCAAGACATTCCCGGAACTTGCCGCTAATACGGCTAAGTTGCCGAAAGCCTTATACTTGGAAAACTATACGAAAGTATGGACGATCATGAAGTTCCCTACGGCTTTTATGAACTCTTTGATCATAACCATTCTTAGTAATCTTGGACTTGTGATCATCAGCTCAATGGCTTCTTACCGAATGGTGCGCAAAGCAAGTAAATTCAATAATCTCGTCTTTCTTGCATTCGTTGCTGCCATGGTTATTCCTTTTCAATCGATAATGATTCCGTTGGTGCGTGTTGCGAGCCAAGTCGGACTCATGGACAGCAAGCTGGGTCTCGTCGTTTGTTATTTCGGATTCGGAGTTTCACTGAATGTTTTCTTGTATCACGGATTTATCAAGTCGATTCCGCTTGAAATTGAAGAATCGGCGACGGTAGACGGTTGTTCACCTTATGGTGTGTTCTGGAGAATCGTTTTCCCGCTTCTTAAGCCGATGTCAACAACGATTATTATTCTGAACAGCTTGTGGATATGGAACGATTACTTGCTGCCTTCTCTAGTCTTAAATAATCCGGATCTAAGAACAATTCCGCTTGCTACATTTTCATTCTTTGGCCAATATACGAAACAGTGGGATCTAGCTCTTGCTGGCTTAACACTTGGGGTATTGCCGATCGTGCTTTTCTTCTTGGCCATGCAAAGGCATATTGTGGAAGGAATTACAGCAGGTTCAGTAAAAGGTTAACAAAATTTCTAATATGTTCAAGATATTCCACTTTTATGTTCAATATTATCTGTGTTCCAGTAAGAAGTAAGTGTTTACAATAAAGGTATAAGCTGATAACAAACAAGCAAATTCAACATGTTCGTTGTCAGAGCAAGCAATAGATGTTGATAAAAAGGGAGGCTTTACTTTTATGAAAAAAATGACGATGATCAGTATGGCTGCTGTGCTTACTTTATCGATGGTAGCAGCAGGGTGCGCTAAAAAAGACAATACAGCAAGTCCGGCTCCGGCAGCTTCAACTGGAACAACAGCAGCACCTGCTGCTGGTAAGCCAGTTACCATTAAAATGTTTCAATTTAAAGTAGAGATCGCAGATCAATTAGGGAAATTGGTGGCGGAATACCAAAAATTGAATCCAAACGTGAAAATTCAAGTGGACACCGTTGGCGGTGGCGCGGATTACGGCGCAGCATTACTGGCGAAGTTTAACTCGGGCGACAAACCGGATATTTTCAACAATGGCGGTTTCTCGGATCTGGATAAATGGATCGACAACTTGGAAGATCTATCCGATCAACCATGGGTAAAAGATCTTGTAGCGGTTTCCAAAGAGCCAATGACCAAAAATGGTAAATTGTATGGCCAACCGTTGAACTTGGAAGGTTACGGTTTCATTTACAATAAAGATTTGTTTACTAAAGCAGGCATTACTGAGCTGCCAAAAACGTACTCACAGCTTGAAGCAGCAGCAAAAAAACTGCAAGATAGCGGTGTTACTCCTTTCGAAACAGGATATGGAGAATGGTGGGTGCTTGGCAACCATTTCGTCAACTTGCCGTTCGCTTACCAACCAGATCCAAATGCGTTCATTGATGGTTTGAACAAAGGAACTGCGAAAATTCCGGGTAACGAAGTATTTAACAAATGGGCCAATCTATTTGATCTACAGTTGAAATACGGCAACAAAAACCCGCTGCAAACAGACTACAATACGCAAGTAACTGACTTTGCAACAGGTAAAGCGGCTATGACACAACAAGGTAACTGGACGCAAGTACAAATCTCCAAGACAAATCCAGATATCAAAATCGGTTTCTTGCCAATGCCTATTAGCGATGATGCCACTGCAAATGACAAACTTTTCGTTGGCGTACCGAATAACTGGGTTATCAACAAAAACTCTGCTGTGAAAGATGAAGCGAAGAAATTCCTGAACTGGATGGTAAGTTCAGATATCGGTAAGAAATATATCACAGAAGAATTCAAATTCATCCCAGCGTTCACTACGATTCCTGCTGATGAAAAAGTACTTGGACCGTTAGCTGCTGATATTATCAAATACAGCAAAGACAACAAAACATTGAGCTGGAACTGGTTTAAATTCCCAGGTGGCGAAGCTTCCAGTAAAAAATTCGGTGACATTATGCAAGGTTATGTTGCGAAAAAGTATACGAAGGACCAAATGCTGGATGAATTCCAGAAAACGTGGGATAGCCTTAAGAAGTAACTCCCTAATCAGCTGTAACAAAGCCTCAGCGTCAATGCTGAGGCTTTTTGCCGTTTAACAGGATAGGAATAGCCTGTTACAATGAAGAAAGACTGGAGGGCTAAGATGAAAACAGGTATCAGGACTTGGCTGCAAAGTAAAAAAAATGCGCTTCCACGAGAGAAGCAGCTATCCCGTGAAGCAATTATTTCATTAATTATTCATTCTACCTTTCAGTTTGGCGCTTCCATGTCGGGGGTATTTTTAAACTTATATTTATGGCGTCTGACACACAGTGTCGCTGTAAATGGGATTTACAGTATGATTGTTTACATATTAACTCCGATTGGCTTTGCTATTGGCGGTTTGATGATTAAGAAGAAAGATCGGATGGTCTCATATAGACTAGGGATTATGCTGGTTGGTCTATTTTATTTGAGCGTTATTATCGCCCAAGAAAGATTGGTCGAATATTATTTCCTTTTTGCCATCTTCAACGGACTTGCAGCCGCCTTCTATTGGGTCGGTTATTTAACGTTGATGTATGACGTTTCCACAGAGCAAAATCGGATTCGGTATTTGGCATTTAATATGATCTTTTTCACTGCGGCAACGTTAGCGGGACCTGCTTTGGCAGGGTTCATTATTCGTTTGCAAGAGGGACTTCGCGGATATACGATCGTCTTTTCCATTGCTTTCTGTATGTTTTTGCTAGCTGCTATCATTTCATTGAAAATCAAGGCTTCAAGTGGCCATCACAAAGTATACTACTTGAAATTAACCGGTCTTCTCATGAAGAAAGAACGCGATTGGTTGAAAGCGCTTTTTGGTTTTTTGGGGATCGGATTGCTTCAGGGGACGATGTTGTTTTTGCCTAACATCCTTTTATTTAAGGTCATGCCCCGAGAAGATATCGTCGGTTATTTGGGCGTTCTGTACTCCAGTTTAAGCATCGTGACAGGTATTTTTATATCCAAATATGCGGACTCCAGCAAAGCCAGAAAATATTTGGCCTTCTCGACGCTTGGTTATTTAGTCGGTGTGTCTCTCTTATTAGGGAGCATTAATGTATGGTCTGTTGTAGGTTTTATGATTCTGTACTCGATCTTTTCACCTCTACAAGGGAATACGATGACCGGCTATTATTATGGACTCATTTCCAAGCTGCCGTTAAAAGGAGAACTGAAAGTAGAGAGCGTTGTTGTCAGAGAGTTTTTTCTAAACGTGGGAAGGATTATTTCTATTATTTGTTTAATTACGTTTGGGAGTGATTTAGACGGTGGATGGATTCCTTGGATTCTAATGTCGGCTTCCTTGACACAGATCGCTTTAGTATGGTCCGTCAAGAATAAGTAATATGAGCATGAATGAGCAATAACCCGGTTATCCTAGGAAGAGGATCTTAGGAAAAGAGGGCCAAAAGCAAATGGAGCAGTTTGACAGCATCATTATTGGGGGCGGCATTGCTGGGTTGCAAGCAGCGATCCAGTTGGGAAGATACGAGCACCATGTACTTGTCATTGATAGGGGCTATGGGCGATCTACGCTCTGCAAAAGCTATCATAATATATTGGGGTGGCCAGAAGGCATCTCAGGCGAAGAACTGCGCCGAGTAGGGAGACAACAAGCAGAGAAGCTAGGTATTCGTTTTGTGAGCGATGAAGTTGTCCATGCGGCCAGCAAGGGGAAGCCTGGTCATGGCTTTGAGCTGTGGGGGAAGTCAGGAAATGGGTATGAAGCCTCTACGCTTCTCCTCGCAACAGGACTGCTTGATCGTATGCCTGAGCTGCCGGGGCTGAAGGATTGTCTAGGACTTACGGTTTATGTTTGTCCCGATTGTGACGGCTATGAAATTAAAGACAAGCAAACCATTGTCATGGGTTCTGGAGAAGCTGGGGCGAGGATGGCCTTATTGCTTAGGAATAGAACCAATAGGCTGATTTATATAAACCATCAGCAGCAAGCGATCGGCAGCGAGCTTCTTGCCGATATCATGAAATCAGGAATTACTTACATAGCGGAAGATATTCATGAAGTTATTACTCAAAGTCTTGGTCGTTTCGGCGGCGTTTATTTAACGAATGGCCAACAAATCGATGCGGAACGGGGGTTCATTGCCTTCGGTAGGAATGAAGTTAAGTCAGATTTGGCGCGCCAGCTGGGCGCTGAAC
Source organism: Paenibacillus sp. N3.4 (assembly GCF_008017805.1). GTDB lineage: Bacteria > Bacillota > Bacilli > Paenibacillales > NBRC-103111 > Paenibacillus_E. The sequence goes on from NZ_VRTT01000003.1 coordinate 149,503, forward strand.
GCATGGAGAATCGTCATATTATGACCGATTCGCGAAGTAAAATGACGAGTGTTCCGTTCGTATGGGCAGCTGGGGATGTAGGCGTTCATGCTGAACAAGTGACCATTGCCATGGGCGAAGGGGCGCAAGCGGCCATCTGGATGAATAAGGCGTTGATATTGATGAAAGAAGCCAACATCCGTGAGGTCGCCGTTCGCATTTAAGAAGGGAATGATAATCTAAACATCAACGAGTTGTTCGGAGGATGTTTGGAATGTGAAAGCCGTAAGTACATGGGCATATTCCGTTAATGCTTGCTCACCGCTTGGAGTAAGATAATAAATGCCGCGGCTTTGTCGTATAAACCAGCGGTAATAATTTTTTTGCAAAAGCGAGCTAACGGCTTTATTGCTAGTGAACTCGCGAAGCCGACGAGGGCTCAAGGGGCCATGCTCACGCAGTAGGTAGGCACAATGAAGTGATTTTTCACGATAGGCGGTCATCAGCTTCTGCTGGGTACTTCCACCGACATTATAGTCGCCGCTGCGTTCATGAAACTCATGAACGACTTGCAAGGCAGCTCGTTTATTAGCACGTAAGACATAAGGTGTGGGCTCGCAGACGATATTTACTGCGGGTTGTTTGCGTTGGTAAAATTGTACAGTAATGACGCCTAAGCCCAGCATGCGGCAGAGTCGTCGAATTTCCTCCCACTGCAGCCTGTGAGGAGCACGGCCTTTGTTTGGAAGCTCGAATGCCACATACACCTCTTGTGTTAAGCGCAGACGATCGATTCCTTGTACGAGAAGCGGTATGTTGAAACTCTTCTTCAGCTCGACAACAACGGGGGGCTCTTCACCGCGAATAGCCACCAAGTCACAATGTTTGACTTCGCCTTTAACGGTGTAGCCACGTTGTTCAAAATACTGTTTAATCGGTGCGTATAGCTCGGTTTCTGTGTGGATGGGCATGAGATAAGCGTCCTCCGTCTCCTTGGCGATGAGCATAGTCAGAATGTGTTTCATTATAGCATAGGTTTTGCTAGAATAGGGGAGAAGTAACTTGTACGTACATGTTAAATGAGACAGGCAGATAAGACCGTTAAATGGATTAACGGCAAGGTGTTCAACATCCCTTGATCATAGAAAAAGATACGGAAATAGTAAAGGCCAGTGGCAGAATCTAAGGAGGAAAAGAAGATGAGTGATAAGTTGAATGCATGGCTTAGAAAAAGCTTTGAATGCGAGTGTGGAAATCGGCATGAGGTGCCTATACGGCGTATCGTTATTGAACGGGGAGCTATAGATCAGGTTGCCGGTTATGTGAAGGAGGCCGGCTATGGAGAAGTGACGCTGGTTGCGGACGATAGGACAAATCATGCGGCGGGAGAAAAATTGTGCGCGCTGCTGAAAGCCGCGCAGGTGAAGGTATCCGTCAGCGTCATTCGTGAGAATGCGATGGGTGAAGTGGCTGCGGATGAAGAGGCTATCGTGCAGGTACTGCTCGATACGCCGCTTTCGTCGCAGATGTTGGTGGCTGTTGGCGCCGGCACGGTGCACGATATCGTACGTTTCGTCGCGCACCGCACGAAGCGGCCGTTTTTATCTGTGCCGACAGCGCCGTCCGTCGACGGTTTCGCGTCTGTTGGGGCGCCGCTTATCGTCCGCGGCTTCAAGCAGACGATCCCTGCTAGCGCACCGCAGGCGATCTTCGCCGATCTTGCGCTGCTGGCGGAGGCGCCGCAAGCGATGATCGCGGCCGGGCTTGGCGACATGCTCGGCAAGCATACCTCGCTGGCCGACTGGTCGCTCGGCCGCGTTCTGCTCAGCGAGCATTACTGCGAGCTGAGCGCTCGTTTGACACTGGAGGCTGTGGAACTGTGCACAGCCCATCTTTCCGAGATCGCGCAGCGCACCGATCTCGGCTTGCTTAGGCTAATGGAAGGCCTGATCCTGTCAGGCCTTTCCATGCTCCTGGTCGGCCACTCACGGCCGGCCTCCGGGGCTGAGCACCATCTCTCCCACTACTGGGAGATGGTGCTTCTGCAGCAGCGCCGCCGGGCGCTGCTGCACGGCGCGAAGGTCGGCGTCGCGACCGTGCTCATGGCACAGCGCTATCAGGCGCTGCTGGGCATCACGGCCGACGAGGCCGCTGTGCGCCTCGCGCAAAGCGAGGTCCCCAGTCGGCTTACGGATGCGGAACGCATCCGGCAAGCCTATGGGGACATGGCGGAGCAGGTCATCGCCGAGAATTTTCCGGCGAGTGGCACTGCCCTTGATGCGTACGCCTTGAAGGCTCGCATCGTCGAGAAATGGGGCGATGTGCAGGCCACCGCCCGAGCAGTTCCTACACCTGAGCAGCTGATGGCCTGGCTCAAGGCGGTGCAGGGACCGGTAACGCCTGAGCAGCTCGGCGTTGAGCCAGCGCTCGTAGAGGCGTCCCTGCAGGATGCGCTTTTTGTGCGCAACCGTTTCACGATCTTGCGCTTACAGCGGCAGTTGGGAAATTGAACTGTCTTTAAAATTTCGGGCAAGTTATCCTTCATGGGCGCATAGGATTGTAATACACAATTCACCATCACGAGCTGACCTGATTTTGAACGGCAGCAGTGAAAGGAGGTACCCATGGACATATTCAAGAGGATAACAGAGCATCGTACGGAGAAGGATTCATTGAGCTGGACCGGTACGTTCGCGGAGTACATAGAATTGCTTCGCAAAAATCCCGGCCTTGCGAGAACAGCGCATTCAAGAGTCTATGATATGATTGCCTCGCAAGGAATTAATGACCAAAGCGGGCATAAATCCTACAAATTTTTCAACCAGGAGATATTCGGTTTAGATCGTGCGATCGAAAAGCTGGTAGAAGAATATTTTCACTCCGCTGCTCGTCGATTGGATGTTCGCAAACGCATTTTACTGCTAATGGGCCCAGTAAGTGGTGGTAAATCCACCATTGTGACCATGCTGAAACGTGGGTTGGAGCAATTCGCCAAAACTGAACTAGGGGCTGTTTACGCGATTAAAGGGTGTCCGATGCATGAGGACCCGCTTCACCTCATTCCAATGGAGCTGCGTCCTGAGATTGAGCGAGAGCTGGGAGTGAAGATTGAAGGCACATTATGCCCATCTTGCCAAATGCGTCTGAAAACGGAGTATAAAGGCTGTATCGAAGATGTGTTTGTCGAGCGTGTGTTCATTTCTGAAGAGGCGCGTGTAGGTATTGGTACATTCAGTCCTTCCGATCCGAAATCCCAGGATATTGCCGATTTGACAGGAAGTATTGATTTCTCTACGATCACGGAGTTTGGCTCGGAATCGGATCCGCGCGCCTACCGTTTCGACGGAGAATTGAATAAAGCGAATCGGGGCATTATGGAGTTCCAAGAAATGTTGAAATGTGATGAGAAATTCCTTTGGAACCTACTTTCGCTTACGCAAGAAGGCAACTTCAAGGCGGGCAGATTCGCATTAATTAGCGCGGATGAGCTTATCATCGCTCACACGAATGAAACAGAATATAAGTCATTCATTGCCAATAAGAAAAATGAGGCTTTGCAATCACGGATGATTGTCATGCCCATCCCGTATAACCTTCGCGTGTCGGATGAAGAGAAAATTTATTATAAACTTATCGGTCAAAGCGACATGTCGCATGTGCATATAGCCCCTCATGCCCTTCGAGTGGCCGCTATTTTCTCTATCCTAACAAGACTTAAAGAAACAAAGAAACAGGGTATGGACCTTGTGAAAAAAATGCGAATGTACGATGGTGAAGTTGTGGAGGGCTACAAAGAAGCTGATTTAAAAGAAATGCAAAATGAATTCCTGGAAGAAGGCATGAGCGGCATTGATCCGCGATATGTCATTAACCGCATATCAAGTGCATTAATTCGTCAAGATCTTCAATGCATTAATGCGTTGGATGTGCTGCGTGCATTGAAAGACGGCCTCGATCAACATCCGTCTATTACTAAGGATGAACGCGAGCGCTTCCTCAACTTCATTTCCGTAGCCCGCAAAGAGTATGATGATATTGCGAAGAAAGAAGTGCAGAAAGCCTTTGTTTATTCCTTCGAGGAATCGGCTAAAACGATTTTCGATAACTATCTCGACAACATTGAAGCTTACTGCAATTGGGCTAAAATTAAGGATCCTCTGACAGGGGAAGAAATGGATCCCGATGAGCGTCTGATGCGTTCCATTGAAGAGCAAATTGGCATTTCGGAAAATGCCAAAAAAGCATTCCGAGAAGAGATTCTTATTCGCATATCCTCCTACTCCCGCAAAGGGCGGAAATTCGATTACAGCAGCCATGAACGGCTCCGGGAAGCTATAGAGAAAAAGCTATTTGCCGATCTTAAGGATATCGTCAAGATCACGACGTCATCCAAAACGCCGGATGAGAAGCAATTAAAGAAAATCAATGACGTGACCAAACAATTAATTGATGAGCATGGTTATTGTCCAGTATGCGCTAATGAACTGCTGCGTTATGTCGGAAGCTTGCTCAATCGGTAAGTGCAGTAAGGATAAAACCAAAGGACTAGAGGACTAGGACATAGCCTCCAGTCCTTTTCATTGTGCTTGTCAACCTGATCTTTTGTCCATGCCGAATCTAGCAAACTCTCATATACTGTGTTATCAAAGTGCGAGGGAGGTGCAGGCGATCATGGTAGTAAATTCGATGAAGAAGGCAGGTTCGATTTTTTTATTTACAATGAGTTTTCTAGCTTTTATGATGACTTGGGAGGTGAAGCTGTTGTCACCGTTGGGGGGGATATTCATTGTGGGAATCAGCTTCGGAGGAGCCATATTAATGTGGCTAGATTTCAATGAGTCCCTACAGAGAGCAGTCAACCAACATGCAAAACGAGCAGAAATCGATCACTGATCGAGAAGAGGACAAATCCCCCCAGAAAAAACCTAATGAAAAATGGTCAGATATTTTTGGTTTTGGAAAAATGATGGATAAGCTGCCTCTCTATAAACTTTCAGCTCGTATGGCATACTGTATGTTTTTTGATCTGGTCTTGCTCTTGTTCGTTCTTGTTTTACGAGTATCGGATACGCAGGTTAATGATTTTCCTAATCCGTGGGATTTTCGATTTATTGTCATGACTACGATTGTTGTTTTTTTCGTCGGTCTTTGTGAGGTTTGGAAAGACAGAAAAAAAATAAATACCGCCTATATATAGGAGAAATAATCACCAACTAGGCATTCGCACACATAGAGTATGGTAGGTAAATAAACCATACAGAATGTGAGTGATCTAGAAGATGACAGAACAAGAAGAACAACAATTTCGACCACCTGTTGGAGGGGGTCATGGTGGCGGTGGGTTTGGCCATGGTGGAGGAGGCATAGGTCATGGCGGTCCCGGGTTCGAGCATGGTCATGGTCATGGATTTGGCCACGGCTTCGAGCATGGTCATGGTCATGGATTTGGCCCTGGCTTCGGAGGAGTAAATAATTTGTTTCCATGGGTTGTAGCTCCTTACTTGATAGGTGCAACGCAACCGTATTATCCATATCCATATCCCTATCCCTATCCTTATCCTTATCCTTACCAGGATTACCCATATCCATGTCCTTATTATTCACCGGTTGATGGTATTTAAATAACAACAGGATGATACCAGTCAGATAAACCAAGTGAGTTTATATACAAGCCTCTTTTCTATTTTTGAAAAGGAGGCTTTTGTTTTTGATGAGAAATATAGTCGAAATTTCACGTTTTGTGTCTAAACAAACAGAATATTTGCTGGAAATTATATATGATGAACTAACAAATTATGTGTTATGAATTTTCTGAAAAAATAGAATTATTACGTTCACACTTTTTTCATAAAGTTCTGATTAAATTTAGGTATATTTGCTCATTTAGTAGGTTGGGACGTAGGCAAGATTTTACATATATGCTAAACTTCAAGGGAACACATATGCAAAAATTGCTGAAAATCGTAGTATGGTGTCAGCGTCATAAGAATGAGAAATGGAGTTTCCCATGATTGATATTCACAGTCATATACTGCCAGGGATTGATGACGGGGCTATTGATTTAGAGAAATCCTTAGAAATGGCACGTCAGGCTGTAAGACAGGGCATACAGAAAGTTATAGCAACCCCTCATCATGAGAATGGAAGATTTTCTAATGAGACAGAGTTCGTCAAGGAGCGCGTTAAAGCTTTCCAACAAGAATTGGATAATAGGAACATCCCTCTCAGCATACATACGGGACAGGAAATTCGCGTGTATCGCAGGTTAATTGAAGATATTGAAGCAAACAAGTCATCCACCTTACATAAATCTCGGTATATTTTGTTGGAATTTCCATCCGATCGCATTCCTTCTGGGATGAAGGATATGGTGCATGAACTCCGTTTATTAAATTTGGTGCCTATTATCGCTCATCCTGAGCGAAATAGTGAAATTTACGAAAATCCGACAAAACTCATAGAGTTAGTTAACTTGGGAGCCTTGTCTCAGATAACAGCCCATTCTCTACTTGGTGACTTCGGTAAACAAATTCAGCAAATTTCTCTTGATATGTGTAATAATCATCTGGCCCATTTCGTAGCTTCTGATGCCCATAACTCAACAACCCGAGCTTTCGCACTCGCAGAAGCCTATGAGCTTTTGCAGAAAAGACTTGGAACCGACATTGTGGATTCTTTCCAAAACCATGCCAACAGCATCATCCATGATTTACCTATCGAAACTTACGAGCCTGTTTGGACGAAACCAAAATGGTTTCAGTTTTGGAAATCAAAATAAAGAAACTAAATTGAATGAGGTGAAAGTTAGCATGACGATGAAGAAAAAATTAACCGTAACAACGCTGGCAGCTAGCATGCTGTTTGCATCTATTGCAGGACTTCCATTAAGCGAGAAAGGTCTGGCTGGCAAACTAGGAATCACGGCTGGTGTCGCTTCTGCTTCATCTGCTTTCGATCAATTGAATGCTTTGAAAGCTGAACTTGCAAGAGATACACAAGGCGCTGCGCAGGTAGCTGCGGTTAGAGATTATGTAGCTTTAAATTTAGATTTACTAGGCGACTCTAAAAAAGAAGAGTTAGCTCAAGAAATTGTAGACCGAGTTCATGCCAAAGCACCTGGTATTGCCGCTAGCACGCTTTTTGATCTTATTAATGGTCTAAATTTATTTTATGACGGCTCTAGTGATGCACTTGCTGCATTGATAAATGACCCAACTAAGCGTCAAGTATTGAATGATTTATTTACAGCTGCTGGTCTTGCTGGGATTGATGAAGCAAATGGATTGAAAAAAAGTGATGTAGTTGATTTCCAAAATGCAGCACTCGCTGCATTAAATAAGCCTGAAAATAAATCAACACTTAAGGAAGCGTTAGTAGCTGCACTAACAGGAACTTCCGTGGATTCGCAAGTTATCAAGAATGCAGTGAATACAATCGTGAAAAAAGATGTTATCACATCCGATACGTTACTTATCAGCAAGCTATTGGACTACTATAAAATTTCATTAAATGATTTGGATGCCGTTCAAAATAGAATTGCGAACTATATTAATGATGATACTAACTCAACGGTAGATGCAAAAACTGCCAGAACTGCACTTGAATCAGCTGCTGTTCGTTATCTTCTTAAAGATGATATCGTATATGCTGCTACAGCAAGTACTTTGAGTTCAGTAACTCCTGGTCTAAAGGTCTTCGGATTTTTAGTACCTAATACCTTTATTACATGGAGTGCACAAGATCCATCTATCTCCTATAACGGAAATTCTTTCGTACTAAACAGCACCACATCAGGCAGCAGCGTCGTCCAAGCTAAAGATTTCAAGTTCGGAATGCTTCTATATATCTCACCTAGCAAAATAACATTATCTACTGAAAGCTCGTCAAATGTTGGTGGCGGAGGCGGTGGAGGCGGCGTTCAAAGCGTAGCTGACAAAGCTATCTCCGAATTAACAAATCTATTCAAAGATTTCGCCGGAGCAACGGAAGAGAAAAAACAAGAGATACTTAAAGATGCTCAAGATAAAGCGAATACAGCTATTACCAAATTATCTACACTAGATCTTGCATCTATTGTGACGACTGATAATGGAACCGCTAAGCCGAATTTAGATGTTACTGGACTTGTAGCTAAAGTAAAAGACATTGTTGATCAAACTAAATTAATCAATGATAAATTAGTAGCTTTAAACTCAAGCTTAAAAACGGAAAAAGTTCAGCTTACACTTGATTTTGGAACAATCAGTGCCAAAACAACGGAGATTCCTTTCCCTAAAGATTTACTTGCAGCAGCTGTAGCAGGCAGAATCGAAAAAGTCGCAGTTGGATTAAACGGACTGACATTAAGTGTAAATCCATCAGAGTTCAGTTCAGATACAACATTAAAAGTGACGAACCAAGATGCAACTGTTGCATCGAGTATCACTAAGCTTGCTTTAGCGTCGGGCGTATACGAATTCGAATTTACTTCAGGTGGTAATAAAGTAGGTAGCTTCAATACACCAGTTGAAGTGAAGATTCCGATTCCAAATGGCACACAATTCGATACTGAGTTATTGTCTCTTGCCAAAATCGTAGATGGAAAATTGGAATTCTACGGTGGTAAGTATACAAATGGTGTTCTAACAGGTGTTCGTAACTCCTTCTCCACGTATACTGTCGTTGAAAACCAAGTATCCTTCGGTGATACAGCTTCCGTTAAAGCATGGGCTGGCAGACAAATTCAAGTAGCCGCAGCCAAAGGAATTCTGGAAGGCCGTGGTGAGCAAAAATTTGATCCGAATGGACTTGTCACTCGTGCGGAATTCGCTAAATTAATTGTAAAAACTTTCAATTTGGAGAACGCTAGCGCGACTCAAAGCTTCGATGATGTGAATGATTCCGATTGGTTCAAACCTTATGTGGCTTCTGCCGTGAAGAGCGGAATTGTAAATGGCAAAACAGCAACTACATTTGATCCAAATGGACAAATTACACGTGCTGAGATGGCTGTTATGTCATCCCGTGCTCTGGCACTTAAAGGTGCATCACTTGAAGTCACTAAGATTGACGATGTTCTAAAAGGATTTAAAGATGTAGGAACAATTAATGCTTCTTTGAAAAATGGTGTTGCTCTTGCAGCGAGCCAAGGTATTATTGTTGGTGAAGAAGGCGATTTGTTTAATCCGAATGCCAACTCCACGCGTGCTCAAGCAGCGGTTGTGATCTATCGTCTGCTGAATAAATAAGAAAAGCAGCAAGCAGGAGGAATCCTCCTCTCTTCATCGGGGGGGATTCCTTATATTTTCTAGTGACAGCATAGATACGGAGGGAAAGTAATGGAACTGGATTTAAGAGATTACCTAAGAATATTACGTAAAAGGGTGTGGATGATAACGACCATAGTTTTACTTGCAACAGGATTAACAGCCGTTGTTAGTTACATGTTTTTGCAACCCATTTATGAAGCTTCTACAAAATTAATTGTCATTAAATCTAATGATCAGATAGGCGCAACGCAAGTAGACTTAAATACGGTTAACTTGAATATCAGATTAATTGATACCTATAAGGAAATTATCAAGACACCTAGAATTATGGATAAAGTGGTTGTAGATTTCCCGGATTTGAATATTACTGCTGAGCAGTTAGTCCAGAAGGTCAAAGTAAGCTCGGTTAACAATACACAAGTTATGACACTTATTGTGCAAGATCAATCATATGATCGAGCGGCCGACATTGTAAATGCGGTATCCAAAGTGTTCCAAAGTGAAATTCCGAAGATCATGAAAGTGGATAATATTTCCTTATTAAATGAAGCCAAGGTAATAAGCAAACCTGTTCCGGTGAAGCCGAATAAAAATTTAAATATTGCGATTAGCTTTGTTGTGTCATTGATGATTGCTTTAGGCATTAGTTTCTTGCTTGAATATTTAATGATAAGTTGAAAACAGAAGCAGATGTTCAGGAATACTTAGGGCTTCCAACGTTAACGATGATAACGAAGATTAGATTGGAAGATTATCAACATCAGAGTAAACAAACACAAGAGCAAAGGGTAGGAGAGACATCGCATGTCAAATTCAACTAATAGAAGGCCGATTATTACCCACCAAAATCCCAAGTCTCCCATATCCGAGGCTTATAGGACGCTCAGAACCAATATTCAATTTTCCTCGATAGACGAAGAATTGAGAGTAATTATGGTTACTTCAGCGGGTCCTGGAGAAGGAAAGTCAACAACACTTACCAACCTTGCGGTTGCCTATGCACAAGCAGACAAGAAGGTATTGGTTATTGACGCTGATCTCAGAAAACCGACAATGCATCATACCTTTATTGTTTCTAACCGCTGGGGATTAACGAATTTACTGACGAATCAACTAACCATCCGTGAAGTGCTGCAAGAGACATTTATTCCGAATTTGACAATCATTTCATCTGGTCCTATCCCGCCTAATCCGTCTGAAATACTGGCATCCAAGAAAATGATCAGCACTTTAGATGAGCTTAAAGAGCAGTTTGATATCATCCTTATTGATACTCCGCCAGCTATTGCGGTCACCGATTCACAAATTATAGCGACTCGTGTAGATGGCGTTATCTTGGTTGTCGATTCTGACAAAGTAAAAAGAGATGCAGCGCTTAAAGCAAAGCAAAACTTAGAAAATGTAAGAGCAAGAATACTCGGCGTCGTCCTGAATAACGTAGACCGTAAAAATAAAGAGGCCTACTACTACTATTATTATGGTGAGAGTCAATAGAATGAACAGCTAGTGAGGGATCATGATGAATTTGTTCAGCAGAAAGTCTATACTCGTTCTACTTGATATGATATTAATATGGATGAGCGTATTCATTGCGTACCTATTGAGGTTTGATGGGCATATTCCGCAGGTCTATTTGAATAATTGCTTCAAATATGCAGCAATCTCCATGATCGTAGGAGCCGCAAGCATGTCTTATTTCAAGATGTACAAGCGCATATGGGAGTATGCCAGTATAGGCGAGGTTATCTCGATTGTTAAAGCCGTAATTGTGACCTGTGCAATATCCTTTATTATTGTCTCTTTGGTTCTTCAACAAAGAATGCCTATTTCCATCTTTGTTCGCATACTGGAGAACATGGTTCTTATTATCGGAGCAAGCCGATTTGTTTGGAGAATGTTTAGAGACAAGTATTATAAGAAGAAAACGAATCAACAGCAGGCACTTATTATTGGCGCAGGAGATTGCGGCATACTGATTGCCAAGGAATTGAAATTTAATCCAAACTCTCCGATTTATCCGGTTGCTTTTATTGATGACGACCTGGGCAAAATTAACCATCAAGTTATAGGGACTCCTGTTCTTGGCGGGCGTAATGAGATTATTAGAGCTGTTGAACAATATCATATTGATGAAATCATCATAGCTATGCCATCTGTACCCAAAATCGAAATTTCTGAAATTATTGATATATGCAAGCATACCAAAGCAAGAATGAAAATCATCCCCCGGATTAACGATTTGATTGAGGGAAAAGTTACAATAAATGCAATTCGAGATGTTCAAGTAGAAGACTTGTTGGGAAGAGATCCAATAAACGTTGATTTAGAGGGCATTGCCAATTATGTCAAAGATAAAGTTGTACTAGTTACAGGAGCTGGAGGCTCCATTGGTTCCGAGCTGTGCAGACAAATTGCTCCTTTCAAGCCTACTAAACTAATTTTGCTCGGGCATGGAGAAAACAGTATTTATTTGATTGAAAAAGAAATGAAAAGACTATATCCGAGTTTGATCATTGAACCTGTGATTGCAGACGTTCAAGATAAAATACGTATGGAAGAAGTCTTCCTTATTTTTCAACCGAAGGTTATTTTCCACGCGGCAGCGCATAAACATGTCCCTTTGATGGAACGCAATCCTGCTGAAGCTATTAAAAACAATGTATTTGGCACCAAAAATGTTGCAGAATGCGCAAATCAATTTCAAGCAGAAAGATTTGTACTCGTCTCATCCGATAAAGCAGTCAATCCAACAAGTATTATGGGAGCGACCAAACGAATTGCTGAGCTTATTATTCAAAGTTTGGACCGTGTCAGCGAGACCAAATTCGTCGCTGTCCGTTTCGGCAATGTATTGGGCAGTCGTGGGAGTGTCATCCCGCACTTCAAAGAGCAAATTGCATTAGGTGGTCCCGTAACCGTTACCCACCCTGAGATGGTGAGGTACTTTATGACCATTCCTGAGGCTGTTCAGCTAGTTATTCAAGCTGGCGCTTTTGCTAAGGGTGGGGAAATATTCATTCTTGATATGGGCGAGCCTGTGAAGATCGTAGATCTAGCGATTGACCTCATTCGCTTGTCTGGGTTTGAACCAGGTATTGATATGGAAATCGAATTCTCGGGAATTCGTCCGGGTGAGAAGTTATATGAGGAACTGCTTCTTAATGAAGAAGCCATTCAAAATACGACGCATGATCGCATTTTTGTAGGTAGTCCTTTGAAGATAAGTCAGAGTGAATTAGCGATAGAGATAAAACGCTTGGAGAAGGCGATTGGTGAGGAACAGGGGACTGTTCGGGAGGCTGTGAAGGTTTTGGTTCCTAGTTTTAGTAATGTTGGGTGAAGAGTATTAAGAATATGTATATTTTAACTATGCATGTTTATATGAATAATTTGGAAGGGTGTTTGTGTGAATCTGTATCCAATAATAAAACGAATTATAGATTTTGTATTTTCTTTTTTTGCTATAGTTATCCTATGGCCTATATTTTTAATAATAGCAATACTCATTAGAATTGACTCTAAAGGTCCTGTATTTTTCAGGCAAAAACGTATGGGGAGAAATAAAAAGTATTTTTATATACTGAAGTTTAGAACTATGAAGATAGATACACCAAAGGATATGCCGACGCACATTTTGAAAAATCCAGATGCTTTTATTACTAAGGTAGGAAAATTTCTTAGAAAATCAAGCATGGACGAATTACCACAAATATTAAATATTCTAAAGGGTGAAATGAGTATTGTCGGACCTAGACCTGCACTTTGGAATCAATATGATTTAATTTCTGCAAGGGATCTTCTTCAAGTAAATGATATACGCCCTGGACTTACCGGCTGGGCTCAGATTAATGGTCGTGACGAACTAGCCATATCTAAAAAAGTGGAGTTAGATGGATTTTATTATCGAAAAATGAATTACATGATAGATATTAAGATTTTTTTCTTGACAATATTTAGTGTCATAGCAACCAATGGGGTGAAGGAAGGATTCACCGAAGAATCAATAAAATAATTAAGAGGGGTTTTTATGAGAATACTTTATGCTATAACAAGAGCAGAATGGGGCGGAGCACAGGTTCATGTGTTTGATTTAATTAAACATGCATTAGAGAAAAGATACGAATGTATTCTAGTATCAGGGGAAGAAGGAGAGTTAACCGAACGAGTTAGAGAAATTGGAGTTAAAGTCGTAATATTGGATACATTGATACGTGATATACATGTTATTAAGGATCTAAAGGCAGTAACCAGGTTTATGCAGATTATAAATAAAGAAAAGCCTAATTTAGTACATTTACATTCTTCCAAGATGGGAATAATCGGAAGAGTTGCGTGTAAAATAAGTAAAGTGCCTGTAATTTTTACAGCTCATGGATGGGCTTTTACAGAAGGAGTATCCAAATCTAAGAGAGTCCTTTTTACTTTAATTGAAAAATTAGGAGCTGTCTGCACAAACATGATTATTTGTGTTTCAGATTTCGATAGAAATCTAGCATTGAGAAACAAGGTTGGTAATAAAAATAAATTATTAACAATACATAATGGAGTAAAGAAGGAAGAGATTTCATTTAAAACGGTAACTAAAGAGAATACTGTAAAAATTATCATGGTGGCAAGGTTTTCTGCTCAAAAGGATTATAATACATTGTTTTTAGCATTGAAAAAAATAACAGGCTCTATAAAAGTTTTACTAGTTGGTGATGGGGAGTTATTAGAAGAATCCAAAAAGAAAGTATCTGACTTAAACCTAGATAACTTTGTAGAGTTTTAGGTATGAGAAGAGACGTAAGAGACTTATTAATAAGTTCCGATATATTTGTGCTTTCCTCAAATTATGAAGGTCTGCCAATCAGTATTATTGAAGCTATGGAAACTAAATTGCCAATAGTTGCATCTGATGTAGGTGGTGTTAATGAACTAGTTCAGGACAATGAAAATGGTTTCTTAATTAATCGTGGTGATGTTTCAGCACTTGTGGATTGCTTACAAAAATTAATAGATAATAAATCTTTAAGAGAAGAAATGGGTAAGGCTAGTTATGAACGCTACAATGAGATGTTTACTATAGAGAAAATGCTTAACAAGACATTTACATTATATAAGAGTCAAATATAAAAAAAGTAAGTAAGATATAATGTCTTGTAAAACAATATCAACGACGAAATTTTATTTTGAAAAGATAAAATTAACTATAGATGCATAGTAGGTCAGGAGAATATATGAATATCGTTTTTTTACGTTCTAACCCTATTTTACCAGATCCTCGTGTTGAAAAAGAAGCCAATACATTAATTGGGCTCGGATATCAAGTTAGAATATTAGCTTGGAATAGATTAGCTGTGAATAAGAAGGAAGTTTATGGTGAAATAAAAGTTAAGAATGGATCATTGCCGATAAGATGGTTTAACATAGATTCCTCTTTTGGGAGTGGATTGAAAAATCTTTTACCTCTCTTATTTTTTCAATTATGTTTGTTGAGTTGGCTAATTAAACATCGAAAAGAGTATGAAATCATTCACGCTTGTGATTTTGACACAGTAATACCTGCTTGGTTTTGTTCAAAACTTCTTAATAAAAAGTATGTATATGATATATTTGATTACTATGTAGATGCTTTCCATGTACCAAGATTTTTAAAACCATTAATCGAAAAAATTGATATATTCATGATAAATTCAGCAAATGCTGTGATTATTGTAAATGAAAGTCGTGAATTACAAATATCAAAAAGTAGACCTAAGAAATTATGTGTTATACATAATTCACCAGATTTTGAGATTCCGTTTGAAAAAGTAATTGAAAATGAAAGAAGTATTTTTAATGTTAATAAAATAAAATTTGCCTATATAGGTATATTAAGCGATGGTCGTCTACTTAAAGAAATACTTGAGGTATTTCAAGAACATCAAGAATGGGAATTGCATATAGGTGGATTTGGTCCGTATGAAGAACATATAAAAGCTTTAGCAGAAAATAGTATTAATATTATTTTCTACGGAAGGATTTCATATGAAAAAGTAATAAAAATAGAACAAAAATGTCATGTTCTATTTGCGATATATGATCCTGATATCCCCAATCACCGATATGCATCACCTAATAAACTATATGAGGCTATGCTTCTAGGTAAACCGATAATCGTAGCAAAGGGAACTGGGATTGATGAGACTGTTGAAAGATTTAAGATAGGTATATCTATTGAATATAATGGAAAGTCTTTTGAGCATGCTGTATCGGAGTTGATAAAAAATATAGAAGATTGGAGTAATATGAAGATACGTACTCAAGTGATTTATGATGAATACTTTGCTTGGAAAATTATGAATAAACGATTGACGGATTTATATGTACATTTATAGAAAAATCTATACAAAATTATAGTACTTAGGTATATCTAATAATGAGGTGAAATACTTGAGGATTCTTTTTATAGCTGCTCAAGCAATAAGATCCAACTCATCAGTAACAATGATGAATTTGGCATTTATTAATGGTCTAATAGAATTGGGGCATGAAGTAGAAGTAATTACAGCTAAATTACCTAATGAGCATGTAGCAATAGATACAGGATTCAAGGTGCCAATAGGAATAAAATTAGATGAATATCCTCTTAGCAACACTTTTAACATATTAAGTAGTAAGCAAAAAAAGAGGGAACTTAGATACACTGTTGTTTCAGCGATAAAGGGATTAATACGAAAATCATTTTATAAATATTCAATTTATGATAGTCAAAAAAGTTGGATAAAAAATGTAGAAAATATAAAGTCTAATAAGGAAGTATATGACCTTGTAATCTCTTCCTCTGATCCTAAACACTCACATTTATTTGCTGAAAAGTTATTAAAAAGTAAAAAGGTGAGCTGTGGTAAGTGGCTGCAATTATGGGGAGACCCAATGTATCTTGATATAACACGACAAGATGTGATATTTAGGAGAAGACTTCATAAAGAAGAGGAACGTTTAATTAGTAAGGCAAATAATGTTATTTATGTTTCTCCATTTACGGCAACTGAACAAAGAAAGATCTTTCCAAAATATGCAGAGAAAATTGACTACGTACTTATTCCCTACTTTAAAAAAGATGAGTCTCTACCAAATCAAACACACGGTGAAAATTTGGTCTTTGGATATTATGGTGATTACAATACAGAAATTAGAAATTTAAAACCATTATATGATGCGGCTGTAGAATCAAAGTTGAGATTATTAATAAGAGGCAACTCTGACAAACCCTTTAAAAGTAAAGCATTAATTGATGTAAAAAGTAGGGTTGCAATAGATGAATTAGAAGAAGTTGAGAAAAAAACTGATGTATTTATTCATTTGTGTAATTCAAAGGGTACTCAAATACCAGCAAAAGTATATTACTATTCGGGAACAAAAAAACCAATATTGTTTATTTTAGATGGTGAAACTGAAAAAATAAAGATATTTTTTGAAAAATTTGATCGTTATTTTTTTTGCGAAAACAAAAAAGAAGATATACAAAATGCAATTAATAGAATTCGTTTTTCAGAATATGGTAGTAATGTAACACGTATTGTAGAAGAATTATCACCTGCTGCAATAGCGGCAGACTTACTTAAGAAAATCAGGGTATAACTTTATGAATAAAGAAATTAAAGTAAGTGTTATTGTACCAGTATATAACTTGGAAAAATATATTGAGAGATGTCTTTATAGTATAAAAAAACAAACCCTTGAAAATATAGAAATAATTGTTACTGATGAGTTGGATCTTATTGCTTGAGCAGCTATAAAAAGAATCCTCAAGTATTTCACCTCATTATTAGATATACCTAAGTACTATAATTTT
>NZ_VRTT01000040.1 GCF_008017805.1 Paenibacillus sp. N3.4
TTTAATGCTGCAGCTTAGACAAAATAAGTGATGAATGTAGCTGACGTGGAATTTGCCATTCTGGAGTCTTCAGGAAGTTAAGTGTTGTAGAGAAAAAAATGAAAGAAGCAGCGGCCGTCGACGATCCGCCCATAGGTGCGATTCGCTATGAAGGACTTCCGCTGCGCTTATTATGGATGGCAAAGTGCAGGATGATAATTTAGAAAAAATAGGAAAAACCAGATTTTGGCTAAAAAATCAGCTTCAAGCAAAAGGTGTGCGTGACTTTAAAGAAGTGTTTTACTGTTCCATTGATCATCGCGGCAGAATGTTCTTGGATCGGAAGAGGTAAATCTTAAGGAAGGATTCTTTTGCCTTTATCCAAAAGTCTAGTCATATCCTTTACACGGATAAGGCGGAAAAGCGTAATAATGAGTAAATAAATGAAGAATCCAATTAGGCAGGAAGTTACAAAACGGAGCCAGTCTATTGACGTCCAGGGTGTATACATCACCAGGTAGCTGCAAAGTCCGGAAAGCACCATAGCAGCTCCGATTTTACCAAAATCGCTGCCCTCCATGCGGAATTTCAACAGACGTACCACACTATTCCAATGCAGCAGCGTTACCAGAACTATGTTCACATTAATCGCAAAAACGGCGCCATGAATACCCATTTCCGGCTTGCTGGCCAGCCAATAGATGAGAATTAACTTGACCGAAGAGCCAATCAATGTGTTGACTAATGCCGCACCTGGCTTATTCAACGCTTGCAGGGTAGATTGCAGCGGCGCCTGAAAATAAATGAATATGGCTATGGGAGCCATCATTTTCAACATAATGGCTACGTCAGGTTGATTGTACATATATGTGCAAATCGGTTCTGCCAGAACGAACATAAGAACTGTAAACGGTGCCCCGGTAACTAAGGCTAGCTTTAACGATTGGTGTAGGCGCATATGAATCGTTTTGGTATCTTTTCTTGTGGCAGCTTCACTTAAAGATGGGATAAGAGAAACCGATAAGGACATGGTCAGTGCGCTAGGGAGAAGAATGATCGGAATGATCATTCCTTGCAAAGCTCCGTATTGTGCTGTCGCCAATGAAGTGGAAATGCCTGCAATAGCCAAGCTTTGTGCAATCAGAATGGACTCGAAAAGATAAGAACTTGCTCCAATCAATTTGCTTCCGGTAATGGGAACCGATATTTTCAAAATTTGGCGTAAATGAGATAATCGACCGATGACTTGATTCGAATTCATAGGTGCGATGGGTAAAGACTGAGAGGATTTCTTGTCATATCTAAAATGAATGGCCAGCACAACAAGTCCTGCAATTTCTCCAGCAAGCACACCTATCATAGCTCCGGCAGCGGCATATTCGATACCGTAGGGGATCATGACATAGGAACATACAAGAACCATCACTATGCGAATAAGTGTCTCCATGATTTGCGAAGTTGCGGTTGGAATCATGTTCTGCCTGCCTTGGAAATACCCGCGATACACGGCAGATACGCCGATGACTGGAATCATAGGGCTCATGCAAAGAAATGTATAATAAACACGCGAATCGGTTAACAGATGAGACGTAATCCAGGAAGCTCCCGCCAAACAAATAAACGTAAAAATGACGCTGAGACCAATGGTTAAAAAGAGCGATATTCGGAGAATGCTGCGAATTCGCAATTCATTGCGCTCAGCTTCGGCTTCCGCAATGAGCTTGGCGATGGCTATGGGAATGCCGCCCGTAATAATTGTTAATATGACTGACAGGAAGGGCCAACCCATGTGATAGATCCCAATGCCTTCTGCACCAATGACACGCGGCAAAGTAATTCTGGGTATGAAACCGAGAATACGGTTTAAGATACCTGCAGCTAGCAGGATCATCGTACCTCTAATAAATGACTGCTTGGTCAATGCCATTCCCTCTTCCGCTACTTGTCATATCCTATGAATATGCGGGGGTTGGCCAAGCTCATGCTAACAATTTGTGGACAGGGTATATTTAGGCAGGAAAATGGGGGAGGGATAGCGAATAATGAGTGAAAATACAAATTAGCCTTAGGAGGAATCTCCCTATGAACGGAGAAGACAACGATCCAGTGCATCATAATCCTGAGGACAGGGATGTCAAACAAGGCGAGCAAACAGAGACGGTATTCATAGAAATGGATGATGATGATGATGAAGTTGTTCTTTCTGATTTAGAGCTTAATGAGGTTATTGAAAGTTTATGTTTGAGCAAAGTCGAAGAATTCATTATGCTGGGCTACGAACATGTGAGTGGCAAAGATATATGGGATTGCGTTAGTGATAAGTATCGAAAATCAGGCGTCCCTTCTCTACATCAAATCGTCAATGATATCTTGTCGCTCAAAACGACGAAGTTTATGAACTGGATGACGCTTAGTGTCTACAAGGGAGCCCAATTCTAAGAAGTGGGCTTATTTTTTTACCACATCAGAAAGTATAAGTTTTCGGCTCCCGAAAACCGCTTTCTGATTGGCGATAAAACCAACCTCTAAACGCGGTCGCTCATCATTGAATGGCCTCGATAGAGGTTTTCTCATTTTTTATGTAAGGAAGTTAAATTGACTCGTTTTTCAGACCTGAGTATAATAGGCATATTGAGTATGGAAGGGAGACAAGCCAGAGATGCTGGATTGGAAAAGAATCTCGTTCTTTTTTCTAACGGTTGTTGTTGTACTCGGAGCAATTGCGGCAACAAGCCCTAGTCTTGTAGAACGAATTAAGCTTGGATTGGATTTAAAAGGCGGGTTTGAAATTTTGTACACCGCAGAGCCATTGAGTTCTGGGCAACCTTTGACAAATGAAACGCTTACACAGGCAGCGCAAAGTCTTGCAAAGCGCGCTGACACTCTTGGTGTGGCTGAACCTGAGGTTAATCCGGAAGGAACAGACCGTATTCGTGTTCGTTTAGCAGGGGTAGAAAATGAAGAAGAAGTTAGAACGTTGATGTCTAAGCCTTCCGTGCTTACCTTCCGAGGTCCGGATGGAACGATTTATATGAACGGAACCGATTTTGTTGAGAACGCGGCGAAGTTAAGCTACGATCAAAATACGAAACAACCGATTGTTGAAATCAAGATGAAAAGCAGAGAGAAATTCAAAGAAGTAACGACCAAATTGGTTGGCAGCACATTGTCTATTTATCTGGATGATCAATTGCAATCAACAGCCTCTGTGAATTTTCCCATTGACAGTGATTCGGCAATCATTACACAAACAAGTGTAACGGAAGCGACGAAAGTAGCTAAAATGATTAATTTAGGCGCTATGCCTTTGAAATTAACAGAGAAATATATTCAACGTGTTGATGCTACGTTGGGTAAAGCATCCTTGCATCAAACAGCTAGAGCGGGACTGATTGCTTCCATCCTAATTTTCATTTTTATGGTTGCTTATTACCGCGCTCCGGGTCTTGTGGCTGCATTTACTCTTATTACATACGTATGGCTGCTGTTAGCTATATTTGATTTTATGAACGCTACCCTCACGTTGCCTGGTATTGCGGCTCTCGTTTTGGGAGCGGGTATGGCGGTCGACGCCAATATTATAACCTATGAACGGATTCGTGAAGAGATTCGGGCGGGCAAGAGCATTCTTTCTTCCTTGAAAGCAGGCTCCAAACATTCGTTCCGTACCATCATGGATGCTAACGTAACGAATTTAATTGCTGGTATTGTACTCTACTATGTCGGAAACGGAGCCATTCGCGGATTTGCCGTCATTACGATGTTGAGTATTATTATCAGTATCTTAACGAACGTCGTATTCTCAAGATGGCTGCTGCATCTTATCATACGAGGCAACTTGCTGAAAAAGCCAAGTTATTTTGGTGTGAAGGAGGCAGACATTCGTGGGCTTTAAGAAACAGTTTGATTTTGTAAAAAACCGCAACAAGTTTTTCATTATTTCGATTGCCATCTTGCTTGTGGGCTTAACCGTTATGCTGGTTTCTGGCATGAATTTTGGCGTCGATTTTAAAGCGGGAACGAATATTGATCTCGTTGTCGGTAAGCAGCTGAATAGTGTCAAAGTGGAAGAAATACTTCACAAGCTTACCGCGGATGGGGACGTGAAGTCCCGCTATGCTGACCCAACAATCGGTGGCAACAACAGTGATCGTGTCTCTATTCGTTTCGATGACGTACTGAACGATGATACGGTTAATAAAATCCAAAAGGCTTTTGCCACAGCTTACAGCGCAGAAGTTTCCAAGGAGATTAATACCGTAGACCCTCAGTTAGCCAAAGAATTGCTGCTTAAAGCCGTATATGCGATCGCAATTTCTAGTGTACTAATATGCGTGTATGTCAGCATCCGGTTTGAATGGCGTTTCGCTATTGCAGCGATTATCGCTATTCTACACGATGCATTTATGGTTATCGCAGTGTTTGCTATTTTCAGATTAGAAGTAAACCTGCCATTCCTAGCAGCTGTACTGACGACGATCGGTTACTCCATTAACGATAAAATTGTTATTTTTGACCGTATTCGTGAAAACTTGAGATTCGCTAAGCTAAAAACGGATGTAGATGTCGCGGCGCTCGTTAATGACAGTATTTGGCAGACGATGGCGCGAAATATTAATACGGTTTTGGTGGTCTTATTGGCCGCAGGGTGTTTGTACATTTTCGGAAGTGAATCCATTAAGCTTTTCGCTCTTGCGAAATTAATTGGGTTGACAAGCGGTGCTTACTCTTCCGTCTTTATTGCTTGTTCCCTGTGGTTCTTATTGAAAAGAAAATCTGTATCCAGTGCTAAAAAGAAAGCAGCAGCGTAATAAGCATACGAACTGGCCGCGTGAATGTTGCGCGGCCTTTGTATCCGTTCAGGAGGGAATGGCAACGTGGATGACGAGCGTTTTGAAAAAACTGAACTCGCTGTCTGGGCCGACACTGCAGTTACTATGATCCTTGCGATTATTACAGGGGCTATTGGCTTAATGGCACAGAGTAAAGCACTGCTCGCCGATTCGGCTCATTCAATTTCTGTTGCTGTGAGTTCTGTTGTTGGTTTAATCAAACGTAAGACTAATAGGATATCGACAGATAGAGTGTACACAGAGGTCCTAAACAGAAGTCGTCGATATCGACGATAATCCTATCCCTAATTCTTTCGGTTATTGGCGCAGAGATAGGGTTGTCGGCAATCAAATCGATAGCGCACGGGGCAAATGAGCCTCCACAAATGTATGCCTTTGCTACAGTAGGTATCTCACTGATTATTAAAGAATTGATGCATCAATATGCGAGCAAGCAAGGGAAGAAAGTGGAGTCTTCAACCTACATGTCCCGGGCGCGCAATCGATCCTATGCGTACTCTTCGCTATTAGCTTTAGTAGGTATTGCTGGATCTCTAACGGGTAAATATGTAAATATGCCTGCTCTTTATTACCTTGATCCATGCGCAAGCTTAGTGATTTCTCTCCTTGTTTTGAGGATGAGCTATAGGGCTGCCATGGAGATTATTCCGAAACCTGTCATACAAATGGAGCAGGAGGATTCAACTGAATTGATTGCTGCTGTGCAAAACGTTAATGGCGTAATAACGGTAGATAGCTTGAAGGCGTTCGAACAAGGGCATTACGTTAGTGTGGATATCGAAGTAAGCGTCAATCCCAGTGTCTCGGTTTGGGAAGGGCATGAAATTGCGAAAAGAGTGAAGCGGCAATTAATGAAACGATTTCATCATGTTTCGGAAGTGACCGTTCTTGTCCATCCTTATGATGTAGGGTATCCCTATAAAAATACCGAGCTTGAACACGGGGATTACCCGTCTGTTATTCATTAATTGCTTGCTTACGAAGAACGTTATTCAGAGTTAAACGCTAAGGAGGACACACCAAGTGCTAGCACCCAAGGCAAGATGGAGCATAGGCAATGCGGATGAAGAGCTTATAGAGACATTCGTTCGCGATTTACAATTGAACCCGCTCGTCGCCAGAATGCTTGTTCTCCGAAATATACGCACTTTACAAGAAGCTGAACAGTTTATGCACGGCAGTCTTCATGATTACCATGATCCATTTCTGCTGGATGGTATGCATGCTGCTGTAGAGCGAATTCGGAAAGCCATAACTCAGGCTGAGCTTATTCGTATTTACGGGGATTACGACGCTGATGGTGTGAGCAGCACTTCACTAATGATCCATTTGCTGAAAGGGATGGGTGCTCGGTTCGATAGCTATATCCCGCATCGCATTCGGGAAGGATATGGACTGAATCGCTCAGCTATTGAATTAGCTCAAGATCAAGGAGTATCCTTGTTCATTACGGTGGATACGGGAATTAGCGCCGCATCAGAGGTTGCTTATATACAAGAGTTAGGCATGGATGTTATCGTAACTGATCATCATGAACCTCCTGCTGTCTTACCGCAAGCGTTGGCCGTGATCAATCCAAAGAAACCGGGCTGTGCTTATCCCTACAAGCATCTGGCAGGTGTCGGCGTGGCGTTTAAGCTTGCGCACGCTTTGCTTGGTCGAATACCCGAGGAGTTGCTGGAATTCGCCGCTTTGGGCACAGTCGCTGATTTGATGCCGCTAACCGGAGAGAATCGACTCATTGTAAAAATGGGACTGTCGCGTATGCAAGCTTCTACGTATGCAGGCTTTCGTTCACTAATCCAAGTATCCGGCATAGAGCGTAAAGAAGTGACAGCCTCGCACATCGGTTTCTCCCTTGCGCCTAGGATTAATGCAAGCGGACGTCTGGAAGCAGCAGATACAGCCGTTAGGCTGCTCACAACGACGGATGAGCAAGAAGCGGAGCAAATCGCCTTTGATCTGGATTTGCTCAATAAAGAACGTCAACGAATCGTGGAAGAGATGGTCAGTGAAGCTTTCGAATTGGCCGAACAGCAGCGTGCTCAGGGCTTTGATAAAGTGATTGTTGTTGCGAAGGAAGAATGGAACGTGGGTGTTGTTGGGATCGTGGCATCCAAGATTGTTGATAAATTTTATCGGCCAACGCTTGTGTTAAGCATTGATCCACTTACTGGGATAGCCAAGGGCTCAGCACGATCCATAGCAGGCTTTGATTTGCATCACGCATTAACAGCTTGCGAGGAGTGGCTTGATCATTATGGTGGCCATCAAGCAGCTGCGGGAATGTCTCTAAATAGCATCCATCTAGATGTTTTCAGGAAGAAGCTGAATGAACTTGCAGAAGAATCGCTTACGGAAGAGGATTTCATTCCGCTTCTGCATGCTGATGCCGTGTGCAGTTTGCCTGATGTACCTATTGGAAGCATTGAGCAGCTCGAGAAACTGGCGCCATTCGGCATGGGAAATCCTGCTCCAAGGTTCATGTTCAGTGATCTCTCTCTTGATGAGATTCGCACGATGGGGAAAGAAAAGCAGCATCTGAAGTTAGCGCTTTCGCAAGTTTCGGATGAGGTGAGCTGCTCGGTTGAGGCTGTTGGCTTTGGGAAGGGCAGCCTTGCAGGATTAATCACACCTAGCGCTAAGCTCGATGTGTTGGGTGAGCTGTCCATAAACGAATGGAATGGTGTTCGCAAGCCACAAATTCTCATGCAGGATCTACGAATTATTCATATGCAGCTATTCGATTGGCGCGGAGTGGGTCAGCTGGATAAAAAAATAGCTGAGCTTAAACATTTGGCTTCTTCAGCAAGCGGCCAAGCTGCATGTACGCCAGCTATCGTATTATTCGACGAAGCGGATGTTTCATTATTTGCTTCTACGGCTTTTCAAATTGGTGAATCAGTCCCCTATTGGATACTAAAAGATTCGGATGAATTGCTTCCCGGTAACGAGCTGGCAAGCAGGCTTGATTTTGCAAGCGTGCAGGACATCATTTTTTACACGATACCGCGCAGTTTAGCCAGTTTGCAAAGCCTCCTTCAACAGGCAAAAGGAATGATGCGATGTTACGCTGTTTTTGCAGAGCTAAGGCCCAACACAGGAAGTACCCTGCCATCTCGAGAAATGTTTAAGACGATCTACGCAACTTTGCAAAAAGAAGGTTCAATCCCAGTGCAGGATACTCGCCTACTAACAGGCATTAGCAAGCGTTCTGGGCTTTCTACTCCGATGATTCAATTTATTTTATCTGTGTTTGAAGAACTGAATTTTACAGAAAGACAAGGGGCCTTCGTTAAATTGCAAGCCTCACCAGCTAAGAAAGATCTCACAGCATCCCGTTTGTATCAACATAGATTGCATCGCCAAGAAGTTGAATCGATTGTTATGTACTCCTCTGCCAAAGAGTTGGAACGATGGATTGCAGAGAAAACTCAAAAAGTAAACCACATAATGGAGGAAATCATATGAATTTCAAAGATTACATTCGCGTCATCCCGGACTATCCACAGCCAGGTATCCGTTTCAAAGACATTACGACATTGCTTCAAAATGGGCCTGTATATAGAGAAGCTATTGATCAGCTGAGACAACTGATTAAAGAGAAGGAAATCGATGTGATTGCAGGGCCGGAAGCGCGCGGATTTGTTATTGGCGCTCCGCTTGCTTACGCACTTGGCGTGGGCTTTATTCCAATTCGCAAAAGCGGCAAACTGCCAGGTGATACCATTGAAGCCGATTACGCCCTTGAATACGGCAAGGATAAATTAGCTATGCATACGGATGCCATCAAACCGGGACAAAAGGTTCTTATTGCCGATGATCTTCTGGCAACAGGTGGAACGATTCAAACTTCCATAGACCTGATCAAACAGCTTGGCGGAGAAATAGTTGGAGCTGCTTTCTTAATTGAGCTAACCTATTTGGACGGTAGATCAAAGTTTGATGGGCTTGATGTTGTTTCCTTAGTTCAATATTAAAAAGAGACAAAAGCACCTAATTATTGCCTAGGCAATAATTAGGTGCTTTCCTCACATTGAGGGAATTAAAGAAAATAAGGCGAGAAAATGATGTATTTTGTCGAAAGTACGAAAGCGAACAGTTGACGTGGAGCCTGACTTGCAGGCATAATGAATAAAAATCGATTAAAGGGAATGGGTAGATGCATGGGTATAGAGCAACTGCTGGAAAAGGCCGCCACCTATCTGAAAGAGAATGATTTGCAGAGGATTAGGGAGGCCTATGAATTCGCGGATGAAGCCCATCATGGCCAAGTGCGCAAATCGGGAGAGCCCTATATTCTGCATCCATTAGCTGTAGCGGATATTTTGGTCAACATGCAGATGGATGTTACTTCCATTATAGCGGCATTACTGCATGATGTTGTTGAAGATACAACAGTTTCATTAGAAACTGTTCTTGATAAATTCGGTAAAACATGTGCGATGCTCGTCGATGGCTTGACGAAATTGGAGCGTATCAAGTTTAAGTCCAAAGAAGAGCAGCAGAATGAGAATTACCGTAAAATGTTCGTCGCGATGGCGCAGGATATTCGTGTCATTCTCATTAAACTGGCGGATCGACTGCATAATATGCGGACGCTGAAATATCAATCCGAAGAAAGCCAGCGACGTATTGCTGAGGAAACCTTAGAAATTTTCTGTCCGATTGCGCATCGGCTTGGTATCTCTACGATAAAGTGGGAGATGGAGGATATTGCACTCCGCTATTTAAATCCACAACAGTATTACCGAATCGTTAATCTCATGCAGAAAAAACGGACAGAGCGTGAGCAATACATCGAAGATGTGATCCACAGCATCAAAGAGAAGTTGGATGAAATGGGGATTCCAGGGGATATATCCGGAAGACCGAAGCATCTTTACAGCATTTACAAAAAAATGAGCTCTCGAGGCAAACAGTTTAATGAGATCTATGATCTCATGGCGCTTCGTGTTATTGTTGACGGCATCAAGGACTGCTATGCCTCTTTAGGCATCATTCACACCCTATGGAAGCCGATGCCGGGGCGGTTCAAGGATTATATTGCTATGCCGAAGCCCAATATGTATCAGTCTTTGCATACGACTGTAATTGGTCCTAAAGGCGAGCCTTTGGAAGTACAAATTCGTACATGGGAAATGCATAAAACGTCTGAATTCGGTATAGCAGCGCATTGGGCCTATAAAGAAGGCGGATCTGTGGGTCCATCTGGTACATTTGAGGATAAAATGAGTTGGTTCCGCGAGATTTTGGAACTGCAGCATGAAACAAGCGATGCTTCTGAATTCATGGAATCTATGAAGATGGATTTCTTTTCAGATCTCGTTTTCGTCTTTACGCCCAAAGGAGAGGTCATCGAGCTTCCTGCCGGTTCTGTACCGCTTGATTTTGCTTATCGGATTCATACTGAAGTGGGTAATCGCACGATTGGCGCCAAGGTGAATTCTCGCATTGTGCCGCTGGACCATAAACTCAAAACCGGTGATATCATTGAGATTTTAACCTCTAAGCATTCTTATGGACCTAGTCAGGACTGGATTAAAATCGCCCAATCCTCACATGCTCGCAGTAAAATTAAGCAGTGGTTCAAAAAAGAGAAACGCGAAGAGAATGTGGAAAAAGGGAAAGACATGATTGAGCGTGAGCTCAAGCGTTTGGCCATTGATCCGCCAACGCTGATGAGTGACGATAAAATGCTGGAAGCAGCAAGAAAATTTAATTTTAATGATATTGAAGATATGCTGTCTGCCGTCGGTTTTGGTGGCATTACTGCTGCACAAATATGTACCAAATTAACGGAGAAGCTGCGTAAAGAAGCTGAAGAGGCGCAAGCCTTGCAGCTTACCAGCGAGGTTAAAGAAGTTAAATCGCAGCAGGCTGAGAAAAAGGGCCGCCCAACCAATGGAGTTCGTGTCAAAGGTGTGGACAACTTGCTCGTACGTTTTGCTCGCTGCTGTAATCCGGTGCCTGGTGATGCTATTATTGGCTATATTACACGTGGTCGCGGCGTATCGGTTCATCGGTCGGATTGCACGAATATTCCTGTCGGCACGGGCGAAGAGGAACGTGTCATTGAGGTGGATTGGGCAGAAGCGGTTGAGTCTAATTTCAATGTTGAAATTGAAATTACAGGTCATGACCGTCGCGGCTTCCTGAATGAGGTTCTACAGGCTGTTTCAGAAAGCAAAACTATGATTTCTGCGGTATCCGGCCGTTCGGACAAAAATAAAATGGCTACCATTCATATGACGATATTAATAAAAAATATTGATCATTTACAATCGGTAGTTGAGAAAATTAAGCGTGTCAAAGACGTGTACTCCGTGCAACGTATCATGCAAAGCTAGGAGATTTTGTGAGCGATGAGAGTAGTCATTCAACGGTGTAAACGAGCCGAAGTAACCGTAAACGATGTTTCAATTGGCCGTATTGAGCAGGGGCTGATGCTGTTAGTGGGGATTACGCATGAGGATACGGAGCAGGATGCCAAGTATGTGGCTAATAAAATAGCAGGGCTGCGTATTTTCGAGGATGAAACAGGAAAGATGAACCTTTCTGTCTTAGAGACAGGCGGACAAATTTTATCCGTTTCACAGTTTACTCTTTATGGAGATTGTCGAAATGGGAAGCGTCCGAATTTCATGTCCGCGGCAAGACCCGAACATGCACAGCCGCTTTATGACTTATTTAATGAGCTTTTGCGCTCATTAGGCTTACAAGTGGAAACAGGCGCTTTTGGTGAAATGATGGATGTATCCTTCACTAACTGGGGACCTGTGACATTGATTATTGATAGTAAATAAGTAGTTTTCGTTGCTCATTAAGGATATTAGACTTTCCGTCTGGCTATACTACAAGTGTATAAACTTGCAGTTAGGAGCATCCAGATGCGGCAATCGATTAAACACAAAGCCATGACGGCTCCGGAGCAGCAGTTGCTCCATGCTTCTTACGTTGAGCGGATGAGTCAAGCGCCTGCACTTGCTGATGTTGAAATAAGCGCTGAATTTACATCTGAGCAAGAAAAAGGTAAGAACACCCCAAAGAAATCATATCGATAAACGTAAAGCTGCACGTACTGGTTTACCAGTTCTGTGTGGCTTTATTTGTGTTCGTACATACGCACAATTTCTCTCCATCTTGAAAGTGTGGTAAACTAACAGTTGGTCATTTTACTTGAAAATAAAGATTAAAAATAGGGGATAAGGTGGGTGTTTTTGTAAGAATGGGAAATTCCAGAAGAGACAGTTCTTCTTCCAAAGGATGGCTTTGGTTGATGGCAGCCTTAATTTTACTTGCTGTGCTTGGCGCGGCAGCATCACTGTATTATCAGTATAAGCATCTTTCACATGGTGGACATAGCTCGGCAAAGCAAGAGCTTGAAGAAGTGAAATCGGTTAAGAAAGCCAAAGAAGCTTATGACGTCATTGTCGTCGGTACAGATCCCGAAGGCGTTGCTGCAGCTGTATCAGCAGCTCGCAACGGCTTGTCTACTTTGCTTGTTGATGGCCGGAATCGTGAGATTCTTGGCGGACTTATGACATTGGGATGGATTAACTCGCTGGATATGAATTATTCTTCCAGTAAAAACATATTTGGTAAAGACGATGTGTTCAATAAAGGATTTTTCTCAGAATGGTATGCCAAAATCGAAGGGGATTCTTTCGATGTCAATACAGCCGCGAATGCTTTTTACGATCTTGTTAAAAATGAGAAAAACATTGATATTTTGCTGAAAACTAAAAAAGTAGATCCGCTTATTTCAAAGGATCAAAATGCGGTGCAAGGAGCTACACTCACCCTTGAGAATGGGACTACGCAAGTAGTTAAAGCACATTCAGTTATCGATGCCACACAAGATGGCGATTTTGCGGCCGCTGCCGGCGTACCGTTCACGATCGGACATGAGGACATTGGAGACCCCAAATCCAAGATGGCTGTTACACTTGCATTCCGCCTAAAGAACGTCACCCCTGAAGTGTGGAATCTGATGGCAAAGAGATTAAATAGCAGTAACGATGGAAGTTCTGGTGTGACGGATGTAAGTGTGTACGGGTATAAAGAAATGAGCAGCTATCCTCCTCTTAACAAAGAAAGAGCGAAGATGAGAGGGCTCAATATGGGAAGACAGAATGACAATACGGTACTGATCAATGCCTTGCAAATTTTTGGTGTGGATACCTTTGATCCTAAATCTGTGCAAGAAGCTTTCGATATTGGTAAAAAAGAGTTGCCTAACGTGGTTGCTTATATGCAAAAAACGTTTCCTGAGTTCGCGAGTCTAGAGCTGGATGCTACAGCACCTGAGCTCTATGTTAGGGAAACCCGCCATATGCAAGGAGAATACCGACTTAATATCGTGGACGTCTGTACGAACAATGATCAATGGGATCGTATTGGTTTCGGCTCCTATCCGGTGGATATTCAACGGATCACGCCAACGGATTCAGGGAACGTTGTATGTAAACCGAAGCAATATGCGATTCCTTTCCGCAGTATAGTTCCACAGAAAGTCGATGGGCTTCTTGTCGTAGGTCGAGCGGCTAGCTATGATACGCTTCCTCATGGAAGCGCACGCGTAATGCCTACGGGAATGGCCGAAGGAGAGGCAGCTGGTGCCGCAGCAAAGCTTGCCCAGCAAGAGAATTTGACGTTCCGTCAGATGTCTGCGTCCAAGGACGTGATTGCGAAGCTTCAGACACAGCTGAATAAGCAAGGCATGGAGATCTCGCCTATGACCTTGAAAGCTCAACCGTTCATGGAACACAAAGAATTTGAAGGTTTGAAATCCGCTCTCATGCTTGGCTTGGCATCTGGCGCCTATGACAATAATTTTCATCTGGATGATCCATCGAATCCGAAACGAATGACCAATCTGGTGAATGGCGCGAAAAAAATGAAGCCGGATGCCTTCAAAGGTGATCCTACGGCTGCTATCGCAAAAATGGACAATTCCGATAAAGCAGCGTTAACGCTTGAACAAGCAGCTTACACCATAACGCAAGCCTTAGGATTGAAAACAGCGGCAGCCGAAGCCCCAGCTGAACTTACTAAAGCTAATCTGCTAACAGACGCTTCGTTAAAATTAATTGCAGACAAGATGAAATTAACGAATGCCGACACCTATATGATGATTAAAGATTTGAAGGTCGGATTAACAGGAAATCCTTAAAATAACGAATAAGAGCCATACTACCGTCTGAACACAGTAGTATGGCTCTTAACTTTGATGGGGGTGACTACGCTTACATTTAATCGATGTTGGCGTCATCCTCTTCGGCTTCAGCGGATTCTTCGGCAGATTCTTCCGCTTCATCTTCGGCTGCCTCTTCCTCGGCATCATCCGCTTCCTCAGCTTCTACTTCAGCTTCTGCATCCCCATCATCAGCTGCTTCTTCTTCCGCTTCCTCAGCATCATCTGATTGTTCAATGGCCTCTTCTTCGGCTGATTCTTCAGATACTTCTTCTGCAACTTCCTCTTCGGATTCTTCAGAGAAGAGCACCAGTAGGTCTTGTCGTTCCTCTTGAAACTCATTTTGTGTTGTCATTGTATCCAGCCTCCTGATTGTATAGTCAAGGCCATTTGCCTTGTTGTACATGTATATGTGAAAGTAGGCTGAATATACGAGGACAATGTCTTGAAAATGATTGTAAATTTTGAGGACAAGCTGTAATCAAATTGTAATTTAATTTTCATCTCCCTTTAATCATCCTTGGTTATACTTATTAACGACCCCCTTTAAAATATATATTTATTTGAGGCCTGCTGACATTGTGCTGCAGGCTATTTTCTTTGTTCGCAACGAAAAAGCCGCTCAGCCATATTAGGCGGAGCGGCTTTCAGCATGCTTTTACAAAAGAGCGTCGATCGAGTAGTCACCGGCACCGATAAGTGCCACACCAAGGGCAATTGCAAGTAAAATCAAGTTATACTCAATCCCATTGGAAGTAACCCAAAAGCCATTCTTCCCGTGAACTTTAATCATAGCAACTAACATCGTCAATACGATAAGCGCGGCACCTACTGAAGTCCAGAGACCAGCGGCGAAAAGCAAGCCGCCAACAATTTCAGCTAAACCTGCAAGCACCGCCATGAGTACACCAGGTTTAATGCCAATGGATTCGAAAAAGCCCCCGGTACCTTTTGGGCCATATCCACCAAACCAACCAAATACTTTCTGTGTGCCATGTGCAGCCATGGTGACCCCGATGACTAAGCGAATAATAAGTAAACCTAATGCCATTACTAACAACTCCTCTTTTAATATATTTTGTTTAACAACTTACTTTATGTTAGTATATTATTACGAAGTACTTACTTTTGTCAAGCGACTATGCTAAAATTGTTTTAAGGAGATGATTTATATGGAAGACTATCAACTGTGCCCAAAATTCGAGCATGCATTTGAACTTCTGGGTAAGCGATGGACGGGACTGATTGTTCATGTCTTGCTGACCGGACCGAAGCGTTTTAAAGATATATCTATACTCATCCCGAGTATGAGTGATCGTATGCTTTCGGAGAGATTCAAGGAGCTTGAGGCTGCAGAGATCATCATCCGTCATGTATACCCTGAGACGCCGGTTCGGATTGAGTATGAACTAACCCCAAAGGGAAAAGGGCTCAAACCAGTGATGGACGAGTTGCAAAAATGGGCCGATCAACACTAGGTTTGCTGACTTGACTTTGTGACAACCAATGATTACAATTAATTATAATGTAATTGGATATTTTTTATGATTCGTTGAAGGGAAAAAGTAAGTCGCCCCCACATACGCAGAGAAGGAAGTCTAGGCTGCAAACTTCCTAATGATGAGCGAACGAAAGACCTCCCCGAGAACAGGCTGGGAAATGCATATCGATGATTGTCGAAATGCGGAGTAGCAGTTTTGCGTATTACGGGCGTTAACCGTTTAAGCAGAACGATATTTTCGTTAACCTTTAGGTCGATGATAATTGGATTCTGGAATGTGGGTGGTACCACGGGTGAATTTGGTTATTCAAATCTCTCGTCCCTGACGAAAGTCGGGGGTGGGGGATTTTTTTGTTGTGAATGAGTGAATTCCATGTTGGGGAACAGATCAAAGGAGGTTGCACCCATGAGCATTCAAAAGCCAAAAGGTACACAGGATCTCTTGCCCGGTGAGGTGGAGAAGTGGCAGTACCTAGAGAGCAAAGCGAGAGACTTGTGCCAACGATTTAATTACAAAGAAATTCGTTCTCCGATTTTCGAGCACACCGAACTGTTTTCCAGAGGCGTCGGTGAAACAACAGATATCGTAGAAAAGGAAATGTACACCTTTCTTGATAAAGGGGATCGCAGCATCTCCCTGCGTCCGGAAGGCACAGCCGGTGTTGTTAGGGCTTATGTGGAAAACAAGCTTTACGGCATACCTGATCTTACGAAGCTGTACTATGTAGGATCTATGTTCCGCTATGAACAACCGCAGGCTGGGCGTTACCGTCAGTTCCACCAGTTTGGTATTGAAGCATTTGGATCCGTGGATCCAAGCATCGATGCGGAAGTGGTTGCACTAGGCTATACATTCTACAAAGAAATTGGGCTGCGAGATGTCACGGTAGAGATTAATTCCGTTGGGACACCAGCTGTGAGAACCGTATACCGCGAGAAGCTTCAGGCGTTTTTTGCCCCTGTGAAAGATAAGCTTTGCAAAGATTGCCAATCCCGTTATGACCGCAATCCGATGCGCATACTCGATTGCAAAATCGACCAAAAGTATGGAGAAGGCGCACCAGATATCCTGCAATATTTGGATGAAGAGTGCACGACTCACTTCTCACTTGTTCAAGAACACTTAACAGGTATGGGCATTCCTTTCAAAGTCAATCCGCGTCTGGTTCGTGGTCTGGATTACTATACGCATACAGCTTTCGAGTACAAAGCGGCAGGTATTGGCGCGATTGATACGATTGGTGGCGGCGGGCGCTATAATGGCCTCGTTGAGCAGATAGGCGGTCATGGCACCGATCAACCTGGGGTTGGACTTGGTTTAGGCCTTGAGCGTATATTGCTTGTGCTGCAAGCGCAAGGGGTAGAAATTCCGAAGCCGGAGCCGCTCGATGTATATCTGATTGGTTTAGGCGAGGCTGCTGAAAAAGAAATAACGAAGCTCCTGTATCAGCTTAGAACGCAGGGGATTAAGGCCGAAAAGGATTACCAAGGCCGCAAGATGAAGGCACAGATGAAATCAGCCGACCGCTTTCAAGCGACCTATGTCGCCATCCTTGGGGATGATGAATTAGAGCGAGGCGACATTACGCTGAAGAAAATGGATACCGGTACTCAATTAACGGTAGGTTTAGTGGATCTTGCATCAAACGCAGCAAAGACACTATTCGAATAGAACTTTGAATTTTACAACCAAAAGGAGAGACTTTGAGCTCAACTCAAAGCTCCCTATACAAAGGAGAGACTTTGAGTTCCACTCAAAGATCCCTATATTAGGAGGAAAAATAATTATGATGCTCAAAACACATCACTGTGGGCAGCTTACCAAAGCCCATGTAGGACAGACTGTAATTTTAAACGGGTGGGTACAAAGAAGACGTGACTTAGGTGGCGTTCTATTCATCGATTTACGTGATCGCAGCGGGCTTGTACAAACGGTTTTTAACCCGGATTTCTCAGGCGATGCTTTGGCTATCGCTGATCGTGCGCGCAACGAATACGTATTGGCTATTAAAGGGATCGTAGTTGAGCGTGATGCGGAAACTGTGAACAAAAATATTTCCACAGGTGAAATTGAAATCCAGGTTACTGAAATCGAAATTATGAACGCAGCCAAAACACCTCCGTTCTTCATCGAAGACGGCGTGGATGTGGATGAATCCGTTCGTTTGAAATATCGTTATTTGGACCTGCGTCGTCCTGAAATGCAAAAAACATTGATGCTTCGCTCCAAAGCGTCTAAAGTGTTCCGCAATTTCTTGGACGATCAAGGCTTTATTGAAGTAGAAACGCCGATCTTGACGAAAAGCACACCGGAAGGCGCTCGCGATTACTTAGTGCCAAGCCGTGTCCACGCGGGAGAGTTTTTCGCATTGCCGCAATCGCCGCAAATCTTTAAACAATTGCTGATGGTTGGTGGCTTAGAGCGTTATTACCAAATTGCCCGCTGCTTCCGTGATGAAGATCTTCGTGCTGACCGTCAACCGGAATTTACGCAAGTCGACATTGAGACTTCCTTCTTGTCCCAAGATCAATTGCTGGATATTTTGGAAGAGCTCGTGGTCAAATTAATGCAAGAAACAGCACAAGTGGAAATTCCTCGTCCATTCCAACGGATCACTTACGCGGATGCGATGAACAAATACGGTTCAGATAAACCGGATCTGCGTTTTGGACTTGAACTGGAAGATGTTTCTGATATCGTTCAAACCTCTGGCGTACAAGTATTCGCTAATGTGGTTAAAGGCGGCGGTCAAGTGAAGGCTCTTAACGCGAAAGGCTGTGGAACATGGAGTCGTAAAGAAATCGACGACCTCCTACCTTTTGCGGCGCGTTACGGAGCCAAAGGCTTGGCTTGGATTCAAGTCAAAGACGGCGAATTCAAAGGACCTATCGTGAAGTTTTTCAACGAAGCTGAAATCGCAGCATTAACAGAGCGTCTGGGTGTCGAAGAAGGGGATTTGCTGCTCTTCTCTGCGGATAAGAAGAAAGTCGTTGCCGATGTATTGGGTAACCTTCGTTTGAAAATCGGTCGTCAGCTTGGACTTATTGATGACTCCAAATTCAAATACGCGTGGGTTGTAGATTTCCCGCTTCTCGGATATGACGAAGAAGAGAAACGCTACGTAGCCGAACATCACCCATTCACACGTCCGAACGAAGATGATGTTCATTTCTTCGATACAGATCCGGGCCAAATTCGTGCGCAAGCTTACGATTTGGTATTGAACGGCTATGAAGTTGGCGGCGGTTCGATGCGTATTTACCAACGTGAAGTACAAGAGAAAATGTTCGGCGCTCTAGGCTTCTCCAAAGAAGAAGCTAACGAGAAGTTTGGCTTCTTGCTTGAAGCTTTTGAATATGGTACACCTCCGCATGGTGGTTTCGCTTTTGGTTTCGACCGTTTGGTGATGCTGATTACAGGCCGTACCAACCTGAGAGAAACGATTGCATTCCCGAAAACAGCGAGCGCAACAGATTTGTTGACGGATGCACCTGGAACGGTAGATGACAAGCAGCTGGAACAGCTGTCGATTCGCTTAGCGCTGAAGCAGCCTGCTGCTAAAGCCTAAGATACATTGAAAGAGGAAGTGTTTCTATGCTTCATCAATTTTCACGAACAGAATTAGCGATCGGACCTGAAGGTCTAGAAATTATGAAGAACAGCACGGTGGTTGTTTTAGGCATCGGCGGTGTTGGTGCTATTGCAGCCGAAGCTTTGGCTCGTACAGGGGTTGGTCGTCTGATTCTCATCGATAAAGATGTTGTAGACATTACAAACATTAATCGTCAGATTCATGCCCTTACAACAACTGTGGGGCAGCCCAAAGCAGATCTCATGCGTGATCGGATTAAGCTTATTAATCCGGAGTGCGATGTGATCGCCCTGCGAATGTTCTACACGGAAGAAACGTATGAAGAGATTTTTGCTTATCCGATTGATTATGTATTGGATGCAAGCGATACGATTTCTTACAAAATTCATCTGATCAAGCAATGCTTAGAGCGGAAAATACCTATCATCTCCAGCATGGGGGCCGCGAACAAAATGGACCCTTCCTTGTTCCAAGTCGCTGACATTTCGAAAACGAGCATGGACCCCATCGCACGTGTCGTTCGTCAGAAGCTTCGCAAAGAGGGAATCAAAAAAGGCGTGAAAGTTGTTTTTTCGACTGAAGCTCCGATGAAACCACGTGAAGATGTCACGCAGCAAATTGTGCCAGCGAACGCGCCGGAAATTCGCAAGGCGAAGCAACCGCCAGCAAGCAATGCCTTCGTTCCGCCTGTTGCCGGTTTGATCATGGTAAGCGTAGCTGTAAAGGATTTGTTGGAAAGTGGTTTAGCGCAGAAATAACAAGAAGGATGCCCCTGACTAAGCGGGCATCCTTTTTATATGAGGTCTGTCACAGCATGACATGTTTTTGCAGGCAGGTTATAATAAGACATATGCCATTCTATTTGAAGTAAAGGATACGAATTTATGGACTTATTTACATATGCTTCATCACAAGAGCCTACGGGTAAGCTGCTAGCCGACCGGATGAGGCCTACAACACTCGATGAATATATTGGTCAGGAACAGATTGTAGGGAAAGGGAAGCTTTTACGACGGGCGATAGAAGCGGATCAAGTAACGTCCATTCTGCTTTATGGACCACCTGGCACAGGAAAAACGACGTTAGCCAATATCATAGCGAACAGAACGCAAGGCGAATTCATGAAGCTGAACGCTGTTGATGCTTCTGTTAAAGATGTGCGCGAGATTATCGAGCAGGCGAAGACCAATAAAGCCTTATATGGTCGTAAAACGACCTTATTTCTGGACGAGGTGCACCGCTTTAACACCTCGCGGCAGGATGCGCTGCTGCCTGCAGTGGAGCAGGGCATCCTCATCTTCATCGGGGCGACGACAGAGAATCCGTTTCACCATGTGAACGGGGCTCTGCTGTCGCGCTCGACGCTGTTTCAGCTCGAGCCGCTCACGGCGGAGCATGCGCTCATTGCCATGCGAAGAGCGATCGCCGACCCCGTGAAGGGGCTCGGCTTCATGCGCTCGTCGTTGACGAGGAGGCGCTCGAGCATATCGCGCGGATGGCAAATGGCGACATCCGCAGGTCCTTGAATGCGCTGGAGCTGGCAGCGCTCACGACCTCTCCTGAACCCGATGGATCGGTTCAGATTACACGGGAGGTGGCGGAGGAGTCGATCAGGCGCCCCATAGTCAAAGCGGACGAGTCGACGCAGTACGACGTGCTGTCCGCCTTCCACAAGAGCGTGCGCGGCTCCAGTGACGCTGCGCTGTTCTGGTTCCTCTATGCCATCGAGAAGCTCGGCATGGACCCTATGACGTTCCTGAGACGTCTTATCGTCGCCTGCAGCGAGGATATAGGTCTCGCTAACCCACAGGCGATGCTGCAGTCTGTAACGGCCATGGATGCCTATCACAAAATTGGCTGGCCGGAATCCAAATATGTCATTTCTCAGGCAATATTATTCGCCGTGGAAAGTCCCAAGTCGAATTCAATCCCCACAGCGATTGCGCGTGCTATGCAGCTAATGGAACAAGTGAAATCGGCGGATGTTCCACTACACCTCAGAGATACTCACTATCAAGGTGCAGAGAAGCTGGGACACAAAGGGTATATGTATCCACATAATTATCCCGGTCATTTTGTGAAACAGCAGTATTTGCCGGACGAGATCAAGAATGAGTCTATTTTCATAGCTAGTGAACAGGGAACCGAAGAGAAGATGAAACAAAATCAGCATAAAAGAAGAGGGACGCCTACAGGCTTATAGAAGTAGTAAGTTCCCTCTTTTTTCTTGCTCCATTAATATCGTAAATACTTGTTGGGTAACAGGATGATAACGTATGGATACAATTAACGGGAATTCATGGCCGTCTTTTCTAACCCAGAAGCGAAATTGCTGCTGGACAACTCCAGGAGCAACATCAGATCGGCCTAGATACTTATAATCCAGCAGCGTATATACCTTGCCTGCTTCCTTAAAAGCGAGACGGCTCCATTTGGCATATTCAGGATCAATCTCCACGACATTCATGTTCTCACCATGCGCAGCTTCACTAGCTTTACTGATTGTTTCGAGATTTACAGACCAACACACACAAACAACGATAATGATGGCAGAGGGCTTATACATTCACTCACACCTTTCGTCATTATCGTTTGCGTAGAGGGTGGTTGGCATACTTAACAAATAAACGGTAAATTTCAACAATAGGAATCCGTAGATACGAATGAAGTGGACAAAAAAAGGAGTCCCGTAAGACTTTCAGGACTTCCTTTCGCTTGCGAGATAAGAATTTATGTGTTTGGTTTGGGTTAAGCGGAAGCTTAAACAGCAACTTAACCCATTTTTTTGTTGGAAATGTGGAGTCAAACCTACTTAAGATGATGATTTGCAATGAACATAAATCTTGGCTAGTTACTCTTTTCATGGATAATCTCGGGTGTCGAGAAAGTCTCGGCATCCTGCGATTATCCTGTTTATGATGCGAGGAGATGGCTAGCTTATGAGCGCATCTCCGAACGAGCTTTTGGCGTTGGATACAGCTTTCAACATATTTAGAGCCTTTTTTTTGACCCGGACGGCTACGAACTCAGCAAGCCTTATTTGATAAAATGACAAAGATTTATCGTTTTAAAGAACTCCAGACGCGTTATTGCAAGTAAAAGTGCATCACTCAGCTCATTATTGACTTCATAACGTCGTTTCAGTTCGTTAGAAGAATGGACAGGCTCATTTCTCGTCGCTAACAACTCTATGATTCGTTAGCGTAGAAACAACACAAGTAGGAGTTGCTTCATTGTTCGAATGGCTCCTGTTGTGGATCCTTAACCAAGCGACAGTTTCATATTATTCGTTAATGCGCAGGGGATGGATTGTTATGCAGAAAATGAGCGCGATCTGTGTCTTATCTAACGGTGTGAGGCGATATTAGCGGGAATAGGCACATCTAATTTGCTCATTTTCCCCTCAGCACAAAATAGAAGAGAACCTAGCCTTAGGCTAGGTTCTCTTGAAGGTTTAAAGCTTAAAAATCTTAGTCAGGTAAGCACCGGCTGCCTCGCTGTACCGCTCTTTCAATAAATCTCGAAATAACTGTTTCGCCTCTGGCGTTGGCGCTAGCTGAGCTTGTACCCGGTGTAACTCCATCCAATGCGAAGCGGTCATATAACAGGTACTGTTCCAACCGCTTTTGAGTCCGTTTGCGTTCAAGCGTTCGCTGATGCCTGCAATGACAATGTCAGCTTTGCTTTGTAGTTCAACCAAGGAACGATCGAATTCACTTTTGGAGTCCTTGGCTTTCATGCCGGTTACGGCCCTGAGTTCTTTAGCATCAATGCCCTCATTACCTGCTACAGCCTGATAAATTTCCACGGCGGATTTAGCAAGTTGACCTTCCTCATACCGTTCTTCGACCGTGTAGGGATCTTCCAGCAGGTTCTTCACCAGTGGAAAGACTTCGGCTGAAATCAATAAAGGTTTTTTGTCAAAAAAACGTCCATAAGCGGCAACCCCTTCACCCGGCAGACGATCCCGCCACAACCATGGATCCGTTTCTAACCCTGTATGCCATTGGTTGTGCTCTGTGATGGATTCAAGCGAAGGATGATCCGGTATGAAAGAAGAAAGTGGGAAAATACCAACTTCTTTGACGATGTTTACCACGTCTTCATACATCCGGGCTCTTAATACAATCCCATTTTCTTTAACCATTTAAAGGTTCACTCCTGTCATTATGATCATCCTTACACTCTTTTACCTATTTATGCACTTTATCGATAACGCCTCCGCCGAGACAAACCTCATTGGCATAAAATACAACTGATTGTCCAGGTGTCACAGCTTTTTGCAGCTTGTCGAAAACGACCTCACAGGTTCCATCCTCCGCAAAAGTAAGGACGACACCTTGGTCAGGCTGCCGATAGCGGAATTTCGCCGTACAAGCAAAGGGACCTTCAGGTTTATGGTTTGAAATCCAGTTGACATCTGTTGCCGTTAAGCCTTTAGAATACAAATCAGGGTGCTGTTCGCCTTGAACAACTAGCAACTGATTGCTTTCCAAGTCTTTATCCACAACGAACCAAGGCTCGCCGGTACCCGATCCGCCGATGCCCAGACCCTGTCTCTGCCCCAGCGTGTAGTACATTAGACCATCGTGCCGGCCTTTCACTTCGCCGCTGCGGATGTCTACCATATTGCCTGGCTTTGCGGGTAAGTATTGGCTAAGAAACTCTTTGAAATCTCGTTCACCGATAAAACAGATACCTGTGCTATCTTTTTTCTTCGCTGTAGCAAGACCAGCAGCCTCAGCAATTTCCCGGACCTTTGGTTTCGGAAGATGCCCGATCGGAAACATGGCTTTGGACAATTGTTGTTGATTAAGTACGTTAAGGAAATAGGTTTGGTCTTTATTAGAATCGTTGCCTCGCAGCAGGACGTATTCACCGTCTTGCTCTTTGACTTGAGCATAGTGACCTGTAGCAATGTAGTCGCCGCCCAAGTCGAGTACCTTTTGCAAGAGCTCTCCGAATTTAATCTCACGATTGCACATGACATCGGGGTTTGGTGTCCGGCCCTTTGTGTACTCGTCTAAGAAATAAGCAAATACTTTGTCGTAATATTGCTTTTCGAAATTTACTGTATAGAAAGGGATGTCGAGCTGGTCACAAACTCTTCTGACATCCTCTGCATCGTCTTCTGCTGTGCAATGACCGAACTCATCGGTATCGTCCCAATTTTCATGAAATACCAATAACCTCGTAGCCCTGTTCTTTAAGCAACAGCGCAGCCACCGAGGAATCGACCCCGCCGGACATTCCCAGAATGACCCGTGTTTTTTTATTCATAGCTGTGAACCTCTTTTCTATCTGCAAGACTTTTATAAAACTCTACCTATTATACATCTCAAATCGCCAAAATTAAAATATTTCATGAGAATGTCATTGTTTTCCCCCACAGAATAAGGGTTTTATGATAACATATATACGATACATGGGTGTTTAGGAATGTTTTCACGAAAATTGGAAACGCTGTTTATCAAGATGGAACCACCATGGAGTCTGAAACGATACAAAAAATAGATAAGTATGCAACTAAGAAGCTCCGTCGATCAGAGTCCTTTATGGCATATAATGTTGAATGAGGTGTTATTTTGAAAATTTCTACAAAAGGCCGCTATGGTTTAACGATCATGATGGAACTGGCCAACCGATTTGGTGAAGGGCCAACTTCACTTAAAAGCATTGCAGAAAAGCATCAACTATCCGAGCATTATTTGGAGCAATTGGTAGCACCGTTGCGTAATGCAGGTTTAGTCAAAAGTATTCGCGGGGCTTACGGTGGTTATATTCTCTCAAAATCAGCCGAGCTCGTAACAGCAGGCGAAGTGATTCGTGTATTGGAAGGGCCTATCAGCCCTGTCGATTTCACGGAGGAAGATGATCCAGCTAAACGCGATTTGTGGGTCCGCATTCGTGACAGCATCGCTGAAGTGTTAGATTCTACAACTCTAGCGAACCTGATCTCTTTTGAGGATGTAGGCAAAAACGACAACTACATGTTTTACATTTAGGGTGTTATGATGAATGCCATTTATTTAGATCACGCGGCGACGACGCCTGTGCATCCCGACGTATTGGAAGCTATGCTTCCTTTTTATACAGCTAATTTTGGAAATCCATCGAGTACACATAGTTTCGGAAGAGGGGCACGAACAGCGCTTAACCGATTCCGTGACTTTATGGCGAAGTCGTTAGGCTGCTTGCCAGCGGAGCTTATTTTTACCAGCGGTGGGACCGAGAGCAACAATATGGCGATCTTTGGGGTACTGAATGCTAACAAAGACGGTAAAAAACATATCATAACCACACAAATTGAACATCATGCAGTTTTGCATCCTTGTGAGCGATTGGAGAGCCTCGGTTACGAGGTGACCTATCTGCCAGTAGATCCGACCGGTCTTATTCAAATTGAAGATGTAGAAGCAGCAATCCGTCCGGATACCGTTCTAATTTCTATCATGTATGTGAACAACGAAGTGGGGACCATTCAGCCGATTGAGCAAGTAGGCAAACTAGCGCGAAGTCGGAAAATCCCTTTTCATGTAGATGCTGTGCAGGCACTAGGTAAATTACCGCTTAACCTAGCGGAACTTCCCGTTGATTTAATGAGCTTGTCCGCTCATAAGATTTATGGGCCCAAAGGTGTCGGAGCCTTATATGTTTCCAAAAACACAAGGTTACTCCCTCATAGCTATGGGGGCTCCCAAGAAAGAAAACGCCGCGCAGGAACCGAGAACATAGCAGGAATCGCCGGGTTTGCCAAAGCTTTAGAAACCAGTCTTTCGGCAATGGAAAGCTTAGTGCAAGACGTCATGGAATATCGTGGGCTTATGGTAAGCATCTTGGAACAGCAATTGGGCTGTGATTCTTTTGTAATTAATGGTCACATGGAACAGTCGATCCCACACATTCTGAACATCAGTTTCCCAGGTACATCCACAGAAACACTGCTTATGAACCTCGATATCGAAGATATGGCTGCCGCTAGCGGTTCTGCTTGTACATCAGGTTCGCTTGAAGTCTCACATGTATTGAAAGCAATGAAGCTCCCAGAAAATGTTACGGCCTCCGCCGTTCGA
Source organism: Paenibacillus sp. N3.4 (assembly GCF_008017805.1). GTDB lineage: Bacteria > Bacillota > Bacilli > Paenibacillales > NBRC-103111 > Paenibacillus_E. The sequence continues at coordinate 26,196 of NZ_VRTT01000040.1, forward strand.
TTTAGCTTTGGAATGGGGAATTCTATAGAGCAAATCGAAACAGCTGCCCAGAAACTTGCAACCATTGTCAAAAGGCTGCGTAGTAACTAGTACCGGGTAGTTCTAGGAGGAATCAAACTTGCGCAAAGCGCATGATCTAATCGGACTTCCCGTACTTACGGTAGATTCCGGTAAGCAAATAGGTCAAGTTAAAGATTTAATGATCGACCCTGAGTGGAACATATGCGGCATCGTACTCGAGGTCAAACATTGGTTCTCTACCCTGCGATACATTTCGTGGGAAGAAATCTTGGCAGCCGGAGAAGATGCTGTTACCATACCGAACAACAATGTCATTCACGAGTTCGAACATGTCGAACATTGCCATGCTCTGCTCGAAGGAAGCCGCAAGCTTAAAGGACTTCCCGTCATTACGGTGGGAGGGCACAAATTAGGCATGGTAGACGATGTTTATTTAGACCAAAATTGGGGTAAACAAATAGTAGGTTATGAATTGTCCGAAGGGTTTGTTTCTGATTTAAAAGAAGGGCATAGATGGCTTCCCATGCCGGACTCGGCAATTAAAGGGGAGGACGCGATCATCGTGCCTGTACATTGCGCTCAGGAAGTAGAAGAACTCTTTGTATCCAAAGAAGAATAGGGTGAGCATGATGCGTTGTCCAAACTGTAATTCCAAAGATATTGGAAAAATCGGTTCCCACCAATTTTATTGCTGGGGTTGCTTTATTGAACTAAGTGTAAACGGAGATAAAATGTCCGTGTATCAAGTGGAAGAAGACGGTACGTTAAGTTCGCTTGATGATTTGTTTTTTGAGGAAGAAATTGCTCACATTCATGAACATGCCAATTAAGGAATTGTAGATGTTTAACGTCATTTGGAGTGCTGCTTGCAGCACTCCAAATGACGTTTTTTATTTTGCCGAAGTAAAAGTTTCGAAGGTTATTCCATTAGCTCGCGGGTTAATTTAGGGAGGTTGTACATATACTGTATTAGCGAAAGCTTATACCTGGTTCCCGAGGTGAAACAAATGGAGCGTTTTTGGAAAAATAAATGGTTCATTGGTCTAATCTACACATTGCTTGCTCTTCTGTGTTTGTACATGCTGATACAGATTAAGCCGATTATTTTAAGTGTATTTACTTTTCTCAAGGCCATTCTGATGCCTTTCTTTATTGCTGTCATTATTTCGTATTTGTTGAACCCGGTTGTGACCATCCTTAATCAGCGTAAAGTGCCGAGAACGATTGCTGTATTGCTCATTTATAGTGTATTCATCTCAAGTCTTACCGTGGTCATTATGAATGTAACACCGATGTTTATGGAGCAGTTTGCTGAATTGAACGAGCATATGCCCCAGATGGCTATGCGTGCTCAATCGCTTGTAGACGGTTTTAATCAAAATCAGCTACTGCCGGATAGTGTGCGTTCCGGGTTCAATCATTCATTAGTGAAGTTGGAAAACAACATTTCGATGGCGATTTCGAATTATATGAATCAAATCGGCAATACGATTAATTTGTTGTTTATTGCCTTTATCGTACCGTTTGTTGCCTTTTATATATTGAAGGATTTTCAAATTATTGAAAAGACTGCGTTAGCTGTCGTTCCCAAGGAACACCGAAAGAAGACAATTAAGCTGCTTATTGATATTGATACGGCACTTGGCAATTATATTAGAGGTCAATTGCTTGTTTGTGTGATTATCGGTATTCTCGCCTATATCGGGTATTGGGCTATAGGTATGCCTTATGCGCTTTTGCTTGCCAGCGTCGTGGCGGTATTTAATATTATCCCCTATCTAGGCCCTTTCTTTGGCGCAGCTCCTGCAATTATTATGGCCTCAACGATTTCATTGAAAATGGTGCTGCTTGTGGCAATGATCAATCTCACCGTGCAAATTCTTGAGGGAAATGTGATTTCTCCCCAGGTGGTGGGGAGAACCTTGCATATGCACCCGCTGTTTATTATTTTTGCGCTGCTTGTAGGTGGCGAAATAGCAGGTATTGCGGGGCTGATCCTGGCTGTTCCCTTCTTTGCGGTCATGAAGGTTATTATTCAACATATCTTTCTTCATTATGTTCATCGGCCAACGACCTAAGTATGATGTTCCATTTAGACACACATAGACGCACAAAACCCTCTGTGCCATGACTTGCGGGATCATGGTACAAAGGGGTTTTGCACGAGGGTTGAGGATATAACAGGAGTGGCAATACGTAAACCATCGAATGGGCTACGGAAATAGTTTGTTGAGTAAATATGTCTTCCATTCGATAATGAAAATCATTATCAATAAACTTAGTATACTTTCATTGAGAACCATTGTCAACTAGGTTTTATTGATTTCTTGAAATTTTTATTCTTATCGTCTCCTTGATCATCGTCTTCTTCTTTTTGCTCTTTTTGTTCTTGGAATTCGATTCTCGTTTGCCCTGTAACATAGTCGAATGGATTGTATCGGCTATCGGGGATCTCTTTTTTTATGAGTGTTTTCGTCATAATGTAGATGACTAACACAAAAACGGGTGCAATGAAGCCGAGTAGGGTAAGTGTTGATAAATCCATTGAATCAACCTCCTGAGAAAATGGTCAACATATTTTTATATTCATACGATTTCCTTCAAAGAATGGTTTCATGAATATTGACACCGCACATGCATAAAGTTATAATTTGCCTTATCTAGATTTAATGCGAAAACGTTGATGAAACTTTAGTAAGCCATAGTCCATCGTCAGAGATAAGGTTCCGGTGAAAAGCACTCGATTGCGTTCAACGGCTGAAAGAACCTTTCGGTGCTAGGATGGCCCAACGCTCGTTTCGGAGTGTGGACGAACTCCACCGGTTGGACCCGTTAGCAATCCGCACAAGGAGATTGGGCTTGTTTGCTCTTACCAATGGTAGGATAAGGCGAACGCAATAACCAGGGTGGTACCGCGATGATTCGTCCCTGTAGGCTACAGGGGCGTTTTTTGTTTTTTTTGAAATAATTGATAATAATGGGGGCTTGAGACAGATGAAAGCAAGTGAAATTCGTTCCAAGTGGTTGCAGTTTTTTGCGAGTAAGGGACACAAGGTTGAGCCAAGCTCGTCCCTTGTTCCACACAACGATCCGTCTCTGCTATGGATTAATGCCGGGATAGCGCCATTGAAACCGTATTTGGATGGACGCGAAATTCCTGAAAATCCACGAATCACGAATGCTCAAAAATGTATTCGTACCAATGATATTGAGAATGTAGGCAAAACACGCCGTCATCACACTTTTTTCGAAATGCTCGGCAATTTCTCCATAGGCGATTATTTCAAGAAAGAAGTCATTCCTTGGGCATGGGAGTTCTTGACGGATCAACAATGGATCGGCTTTGATCCGAATCGGATATCGGTAACAGTGCATGAGGATGACGAGGAAGCTTTCGAAATTTGGCATAACCAAATTGGGATTCCGGAAGAGCGCATTTACAAGCTGAAAGAGGATAATTTCTGGGATATTGGTGAAGGCCCATGTGGTCCTTGTACGGAAATTTTCTATGATCGCGGCGATAAATATGGAGATTTATCAGATCCGGAATGCTGGCCGGGCGGGGAAAATGAGCGTTTCCTCGAAGTATGGAACCTCGTGTTTACGCAGTTTAATCATAACAAGGACGGCAGCTACACGCCGCTTCCTAACAAAAATATTGATACAGGCGCAGGGCTGGAGCGTTTTGCCTCTATCCTTCAAGATGTGGATTCTAACTTCGACACGGATTTATTTAAACCGATCATTGATAAAACCTGCGAGCTTACCGGTGTCAGCTATCATGTAAACGAAGAACACGATATTGCGCTTAAAGTTATTGCTGACCATATACGTACGGTGGCTTTCTCGGTTGGCGATGGCGTGCTTCCTTCTAATGAAGGACGTGGATACGTTATTCGTCGCTTGCTTCGCCGCGCTGTTCGTTACGGAAAGGTACTCGGTTTGGATAAACCGTTTCTTCATAAGCTTGTGCCTACTGTTGGAGAAATTATGGGCGTTTACTACACCGAAGTTGTGGATAAACGTGAGTTTATTGAGAAAGTGATCCGTACGGAAGAAGAACGTTTCCATGAAACATTAAGCGACGGTTTGATTATTCTTGCCGAGATGGTAGAAAAGACTCGCCAAGCAGGCAGTCAGCAAATCAGCGGCCCCGATGCATTCAAGCTCTATGATACGTATGGCTTCCCATTTGATTTGACCGAGGACTTCGCTTCTGAGAAGGGCTTGACCGTTGATCGGGCAGGATTCGATGCCTCTATGCAGGAGCAGCGCGATCGTGCCAGAGCCGCCAGCCACAAGGAAGGCGGAATGAAAGTGCAAGGCGGACCGCTGTCCGAATTAACGATTAAAAGCGAATTTGTTGGATATAATGAGTTGGTAGTTACTGCTAAAATTGAAGCCATCGTACATGAAAATGACTTTGTAGATTTTGTCGGTGTCGGTGAAACCTGTCAGGTCATATTGGATCGCACGCCTTTCTATGCAGAAAGTGGTGGTCAAGTAAGTGATTATGGTACGATGCGCAATGATCAGGTTGCTTTAAAGGTAGAAGATGTGAGCAAAGCGCCTCATGGGCAGCACGTTCATAAGGTAATCGTGGAATCAGGCGTGCTCCGCAAAGGGGATACGGTAGAAGCGATTGTCGCTTCATCTCAGCGCGGAGATACAATAAAGAATCATACCGCCACACATCTACTGCATAAGGCGTTAAAAGAGGTGCTTGGCACGCATGTTAACCAAGCGGGCTCACTCGTTGAACCAGATCGTTTGCGATTTGACTTCTCGCATTTCGGCAGCATCACGCCTGAAGAACTGCAGGATGTGGAACTGCGCGTGAATCGTCAAATTTGGAAGAATACGAACGTAGATATTTCCTTGAAAGCTATTGCTGATGCAAAAGCGATGGGTGCTATGGCTTTGTTTGGCGAGAAGTATGGGGATATCGTACGTGTCGTGCAAGTAGGCGACTACAGTTTGGAACTGTGCGGTGGCTGCCATGTGCAAAACACAGGCCAAATCGGATTATTCAAAATTGTTAGCGAATCGGGTATCGGTTCCGGTGTACGAAGGATTGAAGCCGTATCAGGACGCAGCGCATATGAGTTCCTAGACCAGCAATTGCAATTGCTGAAAGAATCGGCTAGCTTGCTGAAATCGAATGTTCAAGATGTTCCTAAGCGTGTGGAAGCGACACTTTTGCAAGTGAAAGAACTTTCTCGTGAGAACGAGTCGCTGCGCAGCAAGCTTGGACGTATTGAAGCGGGATCACTGACGGATCAAGTGAAACAAATTGCCGGTGTTTCCTTACTTGCGGCTCAAGTGAATGCAGCAGATATAGACTCCCTTCGTAACATCGTGGATGAAATGAAGGTGAAGTTAGGATCTGCGGTGATTGTACTTGGTGCTGTGGCCGATGATAAAGTTAATCTTGTTGCGGCAGTTACACCCGATCTTGTTTCCAAAGGTTTCCATGCGGGTAAAATTATTAAAGAGGTTGCTGTAGGCGTGGGAGGAAGCGGTGGCGGACGTCCGGATATGGCGCAGGCAGGAGGCAAGGATGCAGCTAAGCTTCAAGCTGCACTAGCCGGAGTAGAAGGACTTCTTTCTCAATTCGTATAATTATTTTTCAGAGGGACAGGAATTTTTAATCCCATAGAGAATATATCCAGTATACACAGAACATTTTTATTACTTAACAAGGTATCACAAGGAAAGCGGGGTGCTCCTGATGAGTTCCATGGATAAAACGATGAAGTTCAATGTGAAGGCAGAAGAAATCGAGACATCTCCCAAAGACGTGTTATTAGCGGTATATGATGCTCTTCAGGAAAAAGGATATAATCCGATCAATCAGATTGTCGGGTACTTGCTTTCCGGAGATCCTGCTTACATTCCACGTCATAACAACGCACGCAGCCTTATTCGCAAGCGGGAACGCGACGAATTGATTGAGGAGCTTGTACGCGCTTATCTAGGCCAACACAAATAGACGGAAAAGAGAACTGGCATGAGATGGTTAGGCTTGGATTACGGGGATAAGACAATTGGTGTAGCGATGAGTGACGAGCTTGGATGGACGGCTCAAGGGCTGGAAGTCATTCACCGTCGTAAGCCAGGAGAAGACATCGAGAGGCTGGATGCTATTGTTAAACAGTACGGTGTGACTGATATTATTGTGGGTTTACCCAAAAATATGAACAATACCATAGGTCCTCGCGGCGAAATTGCAGTCGCATTTTCAGAAGAAATAGCACAAAAACTCAATGTACCTGTACATTTGTGGGATGAGCGTTTAACGACCGTTGCTGCGACACGCACGCTGCTTGAAGCGGATGTGAGTCGCAAAAAACGTAAGCAAGTCATTGATAAAATGGCTGCTCAGCTTATTCTGCAAGGATACATGGATGCTAATATGAAGAGGTGAATGAACATGTCCAAAGAAGAATTGCGTGAAGAAGAACCAGAAATCATTTACATCCCGGATGACGAAGGCAACGAAGAAGAGTTCGAGGTTATCATGAAATTCGAAGTGGACGGTTCAGATAACAAGTACATGATGGTTGTGCCAACGGAGAGCGATGACGAGGAAACCGATGAGGTGTATGCGTTTCGCTACGAAGAAGATGATGACGGCGAAGATTTGAAGCTGTTCACGATCGAAGATGAAGAAGAATGGAATATCGTTGAAGAAACCTTTAATACGTTGATGGCAGAATTTGACGAGGAAGAAGAAGCATGAGTACAACACCTTCAGACATATTGCGTAAAGCTTATGGTGATGATATTATCTTGTTTGATGAGCAAAATGAATCAACCGTGTATCATCTTCTTAAGGAATTCGTTTATGGCAATCATACGTATGCCGTTCTGCAGTCCGATGAGCTAAAGAAGGAAGACGATGTTGCTGTTTTTCGAGTGATATTAGGCGCTGACGAGCAGTATGAACTAGAAACCATCGAAGATGACGAGGAATGGGAAACCGTTTCTGAGCTCTATGACGAGATGGTATTTCCCGAACAGGATGACTTGTAAGAAGTAGACAACCGAGCGGAGATCATCCGCTCGGTTTTGCATGCCAAGGCATAAATTTTCACTAACGATGCGCGATTTGCTAAAATCAAGACGTTTAGGAGGATTTTAGAGTGGAAGAAAGATTGGAGCAAGAAAGTGAAGGGAATAAGCCTAAACGCAGCAAGCTTAAAGTCACACTTCTTATCTTAGGCATATTGCTGCTTCTAATTATCGGCACTGCAGGCGGAGTTGGACTCTATGTAGCCAATGCGCTCCAACCTGTTTCAGCCACTGATCAAGAAGTCAGAGTTTCCATCCCTCAGGGGGCAAGTTCTTTGCAAATCGCCAAGGAGCTGGAGACGAAGGGACTCATTAAGAACTCATCCATTTTTACGTATTATTTGAAAGCAAAGAAGCAAGGATCCAAACTCCAAGCAGGGGAATATAACATGAAGCCCGGCATGTCGTTCGAGGCCATGATCGATAAGATGAACAAAGGTGAAACTGTCAAAGAAGAAATGATCCGTGTCACGATTCCTGAGGGCTATACGATTGAGCAGATCGCAGCAAAGCTTGTTGAACAGACGTCTTGGAGCAGCAGCGTTTTCCTTCAACTGGTGGATACGGCAAATGGGCTTCAGGGGGAAGCCATTGCCACGATCCCTGATAGTAAAAATATAAAGCACCATTTAGAAGGCTACTTATTTCCTGAGACCTATGAATTCAAAAAGGGCTCAACCGAACAAGATTTTGTTGAAAGAACACTTCAACAGTTGGATAAGAAGCTTGCTACGCTTCCGGCTGATTGGAAGGACAAGCTGAAAGAGAGAGGTCTAAGTGTCCATCAAATGCTTACGATTGCCTCGTTAATTGAGCGTGAAGTCGTCGTAGATGAAGAGCGCGCACTCGTATCGGGTGTCATCAATAACCGTTTGAAAAAAAATATGCCGCTGCAAATCGATGCAACGGTACAATATTTGTTCGATAAGCCTAAAGAAAGGCTTTTCGAAAAAGATTTGCAAATACAAAGTCCTTATAATACTTATTTGAATACTGGATTACCTCCAGGTCCTATTGCTAGCCCTAGCCTAGCTTCTATAAAAGCAGCTATATATCCGGAAGAGACGAAATATTTGTTCTATGTGACAAAAAAGGACGGCACCAAGGGGCATTTGTTTGCGGAAACCTTTGAGGAGCATAAGAAAAATATTGCGGCAAGTAAAAAGACTACGAATTAACACCAACCTAGGAAGTGTGCAGAAGGAAGGGAAAGCAAGTGAAAAAACCAGAGTTAGTTGTAAGTTGCAGCTCAGTATCAGAATTAAAAAGTATGATCGCCGCAGGTGCAGATGCTGTCATTATTGGAGAAGAACACTACGGCTTGCGATTGCCTGGAAACGTGAAACTTACGGAGATCCAGGAAGCTGTAAGTTGGGCTCATTCGCGGAATGCTAGGGTGTATGTGGCTGTTAACAACATTTTTGATAACGAGTCACTCGATGATTTAACTTATTATTTGACACAAGTACAGCAATTCGGCGTGGATGCCGTTATTTTTGGTGATCCTGCTGTATTGATGGCCTCTCGCAGCTTGCCAAGTCCTTTGAAGCTTCATTGGAATGCAGAGATGACTTCAACCAATTATGCGACAGCGAATTATTGGGGGAAACAAGGTGCGGCTCGTGTGGTGCTGGCGAGAGAACTGAATATGGATCAAGTTTTGGCTTTTAAAGAACATGCAGAGTTGGAAGTTGAAGTGCAGGTTCACGGGATTACAAATATTTATCATTCTAAGCGTGAGCTGGTAAAAAATTACATGGAGCATCAAGGGAATGACGCGGCATCCCAAGATCGTTCTATGCAGCGCGGGCTATTCTTGATCGAGCATGAACGTCGCGATCAGCGTTATCCCGTGTATGAGGATAGAAATGGGACTCACATCATGAGTTCAGAAGATATGTGTATGCTGGAGAATTTGCCCGAACTTATGGATGGCAACATCGACAGTTTGAAAATTGAGGGTTTATTGAAATCCTCCGACTATAATGAGCGTGTTGTCAGAAGTTATCGTGCGGTTATCGATGCCTATGCGGCTGATCCGGAAAACTATGCATTCAAGCAAGAATGGTTGGATACGATTACGGAAGTACAGGATCCAGAACGTGAGTTATCGTACGGCTTTTTCTATAAAGAACAGGTATATTGATGGATAAAGGAAAGAGGTGCTCTCCGAGATGAAGACAGCATTAGAAGCACGTGCGAGAGGAAAGCGTGTCAGGCTGCATAAACCTGAATTGCTTGCTCCGGCTGGCAGTTTGGAAAAACTGAAATTTGCGATCCATTATGGAGCGGATGCCGTTTACATTGGTGGACAGAAATACGGTTTGAGATCCAATGCCGATAATTTTACATTAGAAGAAATGCGTGAGGGCGTTGAGTTTGCCAATCGATATGGCGCGAAGGTGTTCGTAGCGACGAACATTTATGCCCATAACGAAGATATTGAAGGCCTGGATGAATATTTACGTGGGCTTCAAGAGGTAGGGATATCTGCGATTATCGCGGCTGATCCAATTATTATGGAAACATGCAGACGCGTGGCACCTAAGCTGGAAGTGCATCTGAGCACTCAGCAGTCTACAATGAACTGGCAAACAGTGAAGTTTTGGAAAGAGCAAGGCATCGAGCGTGTTGTTCTTGCACGCGAAGTAAGCATGAAGGAAATTGATGAAATCAAGGCGCATGTGCATGTCGAAATCGAAGCTTTCATTCACGGGGCTATGTGCAGTTCGTATTCAGGTAGATGCGTGCTTTCCAATCATTTCACCGATCGGGATTCAAACCGTGGAGGGTGCTCGCAATCCTGCCGATGGAAATATGATTTGTTTGCTAAAGATCAGCCGTTATCAGCCCCTTTGGCAACAGATTTACCAATGTTTAGTGACGAAGATGATGCTTTTACGATGGGCTCCAAAGATCTCAGTATGATTGAGCATATGGCTGAAATGATTGAATCGGGTGTAGACAGCTTTAAAATTGAAGGTCGGATGAAGAGCATCCACTATGTGGCCACGGTTGTTAATGCCTACCGCCAGGCTATTGACGCCTATTTTGCCAATCCGGACGAGTATGAGTTAAATCCTGTCTGGCAGGATGAAATTTATAAAGCAGCAAACAGGCCTTTAAATTCAGGCTTTTTCTATGAGGCTCCCGGACATGAGGATCATATTTTTGAACCGGAGGATAAAGTGGTCGGGTTTGATTTCGTTGGCTTGGTGATGGATTACGATGCGGAGACAGGCATAGCTACAATTCAGCAAAGAAATCATTTTAAGCCAGGGCAAGAAATTGAATTTTTTGGACCTGAAGGAACTCATTTCAAGCAGTTCGTCGACACCATCTGGCAAGAAGATGGTAAAGAATTGGACGCAGCGAGGCATCCACTTCAGCTTGTTAAGCTGAAAACTAGCCATCCGGTTAAGGTTTGGGATATGTTACGTAAAAAAACAGGAAAATAGTACCATGGAAGCTTTCTCCAGACTAAGGTATATTGGAAAAAGTTTCTCTTTTTTTATTTTTAGTGATCAAATATTAAAGGATATTGTTACAGAATGTCGAAATTATTAACGGGAAGTAATTGTAACCCCTTTCATTTTAGTTCAAAAGTATTATGTCCCAATTAAGTAGAAACTAATGGCGGTGAACCAGATGAAAAATGGACTCCAAAGAATGATCGTATCTGTAAACAAAGCTTTCAAATCTTTTGTACAAGCTATTCGGAATGTGGCATGGGGTCGAATTGCAGGTGCCGCTAGCAGCAAATCTAAGCAAGTGGGTGTGGTCGCATTTAAAGAATTGAAGCAAGCCAAGCTTGAGAATCCTGTAAAATCCGTGGGTATGAAGCTGTTTTTAATGTTTTTTGTTAGCATTCTTTTCTTTGTTCTTATTGCGGGTATGATTTCCTATTATGTCTCCAAAAGCGTGATTAAAGACAAAGTATCCGAGTCTAGTCTTCAAACCGTAACGCAAGCGGGTCAAAAGCTGGATTTTCTTTATCAGACTTTCGATGACACGACTTTACAAATTATGTTGAACAAAGAACTACAGGATTTATTGGAAAAGGTTCCCAATCTGGCGCCATCTTCTTATGAATCGTTGGACGTTATTCGTCAATTGACCGATAAGTTGAATGTTGTTGCTTTTTCTAATAAATCAATTAAAACACTTCATCTCTACAGACCGGATGGCAAGTTGATTGTGATAACGGGTGCTGGCGGAAGTACCTTGGCTGAAAGTGTAAACAACACGGATTGGTTTCAGAAGACCGTCGATGGTGGAGGGAAAGTTGTCTGGCTGGACAGTAAGAGTAAAGGATACTCTACTTCATCCAACAATACTTTCGCGATTGGCCGAGTGATGAGAAACACAATGAGCAATAGCACAACAGCGATTTTATTAATCGAGCTTAGTACGGATATCCTGAAAAAAGAGATTAGTGGAATATCACTTGGTGATGACAGTAAAGTCTTTATAACAAATGCGGAAAACAAAAATGTAGGTGTGATCGATCCTGCTCTGATTGAGAAGGATGCAGAAGTGACGTTAACGAAGGAACAACAGCAAGAAGCTATGGGGTCCTTCACAACAAAGGATGATCATTTAGTTGCTTATTACAAATCAACGGTATCCGGTTGGAATCTTGTAGGCGATATGCCTGTTAGCTCTCTAGTTAAGGACGCTAAGAAAATCTTTAACTATACGCTGCTTATTGCCTTATTCGCTGCTTTTGCGGCAATATTAATCGGTATGTTTGTAGCTAGAATGATTGGACGCCCACTAATAAATCTTCGCAACCTTATGCAGCAAGGAGCAATGGGGAAATTAACGGTGCGAGCGAATTACACGTCGCAAGATGAAATTGGTCAATTAGGCGGAAGCTTCGACGCGATGATGCAGCAAATCACTACGCTTGTTCAACAAACGAGTACTTCGGCACAAGCGGTTTTCGAAACTGCTCAAGAATTAACAAACTCCTCCAAGGTAACGGCAACAGCTGCAAGGGAAATTGCTATAGCAACGGATGAAATTTCGAATGGGGCCGGTGGCTTGGCGACAGAATCAGAGCGCGGAAACGAATTGACCCATCACATTGGTATGCAAATGAAAAATGTGATTGAAGCCAACCTTGAGATGGGAACATCAGCAGCAGACGTCCAAAGTTCCAGTGAACAAGGTACAAAGTATATGTCTGAGCTTATCTCCAAGACGAACCTGACAGAAGAAATGATTCGTTCAATGGTTGATAAAGTAGATAACTTGAAAGAAAGTACGCGATCTATTCGTAAAATTCTGGATTTACTTAACAATATGACGAAGCAAACCAATATTTTATCTTTGAATGCGACAATTGAAGCAGCACGTGCAGGAGCAGCCGGCAAAGGCTTCATGGTCGTTGCGGATGAAATTAGGAAACTGGCGGATCAATCCCGACAATCCATTGATGTTGTTGGTCAAATTACGGAAACCATTCAGAAGGAAATTGATGAGACCGTTAAAGTGCTCTCTAATGCCACACCAATTTTCCAAGAACAAATTAAAGCGGTGAAAGAAGCCGATACCATCTTCAAACAAGTAACGACTCACATGGGTGGATTTATTGAGCAGCTTAGTACGGTAAGCGATTCGATATCCACGCTGGAGCAATCTCAAGTTGTTTTGTCTGACGCGATGACGAATGTTAGCGCCGTAGCCGAGGAGTCCTTGGCTACCTCAGAGGAAGTTGCTTCCCTAAGCTCTGAACAGCTGAGTATTAGTGATGGCTTAGTTAAGCTGTCTGACAAGCTAGATTCACTATCAAAATCTTTGAACGAGACGCTTTCCAAATTCGAAGTATAGCCTTACCATGTAAGCCACTCTACCGTTGATAATACAACAACGGCAGAGTGGTTTTTTTGCAATTGAATAAGGAATAACGGGAATATGGTTTGCTTCTTCCCCCTTGTGACCATACTGAAAGCAAAAGCAGTGATCGTCTCAACAAAAGGGGTTTAACGTATGGAAATAAGCCAGATGTCGACAAGAGAGAAACGTAGAATCGTTCTTGTATTATTTTCTATATTGTTCTTATTTATAGGAATAGCCGGCAAGCTATTTTGGATTCAAATAGCGGCAACGGAGCATTATTCATCAAGAAGCATAAATTTGCTCAAAAATTCAGTGGTCCAACGGCAGCGGGCGTTAGTTTTAGAAAGTGGCCGAGGCGAAATTCTGGATCGGCACATGAAGCCAATGACAGGGCAATTCATTAAAGCACTCGTCGTTTTCCCTGTTAATAGCGAATATCTGGGTGAGCCCAAGCAAATGAACCAATTAGCGTACATTTTAAATACAACTTCAGCGCAGTGGCTTGCCTTTAGCCAACACTTGAAAGAACCCAAGGTATGGCATTCTGCTGATGATGAAAAGCCAATAGCGCTTAGTAAGAATCAAGAATCGCAAATAAATAGGTTAGGCTTATCTTATTTAAAAGTAGTTGACATGGAAGATCGTTATCCTTCTGGCATGACAGCGCGTCAGCTCATAGGATTCATCGGTCAAAATCCCGATAGAATCATGAGCATATATGGCACTGAACTTGAAAAAGGAAAGCTCGCCCTTACGTCCAAGATCGGTGGAGCCGGTCTTGAAAAAACATTCGATACCTGGCTGCGCGGTATCGGCGAGACTTCAATCTCTTACTTCACGGATGCAGGAAAAAGGCCATTACTCGGTCTGGATGCTCGCATGATTGCGCCTGATAATGCCTTTTATCCGGTGAAGCTGGTTACGACGCTAGATTTAAGCTTGCAGCAGCGAATTGAAGAGCTTATGGATAAGTTACATATTCGCGAAGGCGCAGCTGTTGTGCAGGATGTAGCACAAGCCGATATCGTAGCTATGGCGAGCAGGCCTAATTATGACCCAATGAAGGTTGATCTGGTCAGCAATAATTGGAGCAACTATGCGCTTAAGGCAACGGCACCTGGTTCTATTTTCAAAACAGTAGTTGCAGCTGCTGCGCTGGACGAGGGTGTGGTTGATCCTAACGAAACGTTCACTTGCCAAGGTTCACTTGGTAAGTATGGTTTTACATGCTGGAGAAAGGAAGGCCATGGGCCTTTAACCTTAGAGCAGGGTTTTGCTCAATCTTGTAATATTGTATTTGCTAAAGTAATGCAGCGATTGACTGCGAAGCAATTAGAAAGCTATGCACATAAGCTTGGCGTCCTGAGCGAGGTAGGTTGGACCGGCAAAACAAGTATGAATCAAGTTCTTCATCAGCTTGATACAGAGGAAAGCGGTCAATTATTTGGAGCAAATACACCACATGATGATGAGGGCGTCTTGATGCAAACGGCCATTGGTCAAAGAGATGTCATGATGACACCTTTACAAGCATCGAATATGATTGTAACTTTGCTGCACGATGGGAAACGATTTGAACCAAGGGTTGTCCAGGATATCCAGTTTCAGACGGGACGAAGTATGGAGAAGTTTCCCACTCAGTATCTAGAAAAAGGGGGGAAACAGGTGTCAGCGGCTACAAGCCGAACATTACTAAGCTGGATGGGCGAAGTCGTTTCCGAAGGAACAGGACAGGGGTTAAAAGGCGCGAAATGGAAATTAGCAGGAAAGTCAGGAACCGCTCAAATACAAAATGGCAAGCAGGAGAAAATCAATCAATGGTTTATTGGATATGGTCCTGTGGTTTCTCCGAAATACGCCGTATCTGTTGTCATTAAAAACACAGATCCGTCCGAGAGCAACAAAGCCATTCCTTTATTTAAAGGGATTATGGATATACTGGCAGATGATTCAAGCAACAGGTAAGGAAATGGTGAAACAAGTACCTTTATCGGGATGACTTGTCACCTCGATGTCTCCTCCAAAATTTTTGATAATTCGGTAAGAGACCATCATTCCAAGTCCTGTCCCTTTTTCTTTCGTGGAATAAAAGGGAGTGCCAAGACGATCAATTTGCTCCGCGGTCATGCCGATGCCGTTATCCTTGATTTGTAAAATAATTTTAGATCTTTGTTTATACCCGCTAATTTCTAAGATCCCACCTCCGTGCATCGCTTCAATGCCATTTTTAGTTAAGTTGACCAGGCATTGAATCATCTTCTCGTTGTTGGCTTTGATAAAAAGAGAAGGTTCCATATGGATACTAATTTCAATACCTCTTAGGGAGGCATAAGGGTTAAGGAGGTTCGAGAGCCTCTGTGATAAGGAGGATACGTCTAATTGTTCGAGTTTTTCTGCTTGCGGCTTGGCGAAGGATAAATAGTCGCTGATGATGTTCTGAGCACGGTCAATTTCTTCGATGACCATCGTGGTGTAGATGCGTTTTTTTTCTTCAGAAACTTCGGACTGGCTCAAAATTTGCATAAAACCACGAGCTACAGTCATCGGATTACGAATTTCATGAGCAACAGACGCGGCTAGTTCACTTAATACATTTAGCTTTTCGGAGCGTTGTACTTCTTGTCGCATAATCATATTTTCACGAATTCGTTCAATTAAAAAGGTTAAGAGCCACATGGACAACATGTGAACAAGGCAAAATAATGAGCCATAGAAAAGAAACCCGGTATCGATCGAAACATCAGAGCCAATCCGATAAACAGTTGTTAAACAGAATGTGGCAAGAGCACTCATGAAGGCTAACAAACTGGGAAACATGACTTTGGGGGCCAGGTGCTTCCAATTGCTAAGAGCAATGAAAGCTAAAATGAAGGGAATGAGTAAAGCAGTCGAGGCAAGGCTCCAAATAAAATCGGTACTGTTTAGGTAATAGCTGTAGGTTACTGCCACTGCAGATGTCATCAGTCCCGTATAAATGCCGCTATATAAAAATGCAGCAAGCACAGGGATGATCCGTAAATCAAAATCATTGCCTGGCATGGTGAAGAAAGGATGAGACATGCAGAATATAACGGCTAATGAACAAATGAAACCATTGAAAATGCGACCTGTCCAATTCAATGGAACAGACCGGGGGCTTTCCAGTAAAAAAATATGATATAGCAAAATGGGAACCGTTAATACAAGCATATTGAGCAGCAAGTTGTCTAGTACATTCAATGATCTCGCCTACTTAATCGAAATTTTGGGGTTCTCGTTAGTATTTCGACAGGAACTAAGAAATTCCTCTGATTACTTTTTCAATATATGGATGTTTTTTGGGAGATTTTGACGGATATTAGGGGGACCTTATTGCGACTGATGTTCGAATCGCTTACAATGCTGTACATAGAATGAAATACAAGATGTAGGAGAAAACAATGACAACGCTACAACTTCCTTCCCAGATGGTCGTTCTTGACCGTTCAAGAATAGCTGATCAACAAGAGATTTTATACGCATTTGCTTTGGAAGAACTATTATGCCGAGTCATAGGCAAAGGGGCGCCTCCGATTTTGCATATTTGGAGACACCCGCGGGCTTTCGTCATGGGGCTCAGAGATAGTCGTCTGCCTAAGGCCGCTCACGCAAATGCATGGCTCCGAGGTCAAGGGTTTGAAACAGCAGTTCGCAATTCTGGGGGAGCAGCAGTACCTCTTGATAGCGGCGTAGTGAACGTTTCCCTATTGCTGCCCAAAGAAGGCGGGGATATGGAACATCGCAAGGATTTTGAACTCATGGTAACATGCATAAGAGAAGTCATGAATAAGATGACAAGCGCCATTGACCAAGGAGAGGTGATGGGTTCCTTTTGCCCTGGCGAGTTTGATTTGAGTGTCGGCGGGCAGAAGTTTTGCGGGATTGCCCAGCGCAGACAACAGTATGCAATAGCCGTACAAGCGTTCATCATCGTAGAAGGCCAAGGGGAGTCAAAAGCGGCGATTGCTAAAGAATTTTATAGTCGAGCAGCCGATTTGGCCGCTCCGAATGACTACCCGCATGTCGCTTCGGGCAGCATGGCTAGCTTAGCTGAATCCTTGGAAATACCTCTAACGGCTGAAGCTTTTATCCAGAATTTATTAGCAGTCATGTGTGAAAAGGGGATAGAGGTCAGAGATCGGCACAATATTGAGATGTATCCAAAAGAAGAAGAAATAGTTAAGATGATTGATTTGCTTAAAAACCGTTATCATATTAAATCATAGAACTAAAAGCCCTAACTTGATTGTTTCTCATCAAGATGGGCTTTTTAGTAGATAAGAAAGTATAAGTTTTATACTTTTGCTTCGCATCTACCTTGACAAACGCGTTCGTCCCTGAAGGACGACGGAGTCGTTTATCCTTGCCGTAGTCTCATCCCAGAAAGTAATGCAATGCCTCACTAAGCTCCACCTGCCAAAATCCCCATAAGTGCTTGCCAGGCTTCTCTACATAATGCAGTACGGCCTTCTTGCTCTCCAGAACTTCCTTGGTCAAACGGTTTTCTCTAATAAAATCGAAGGTGCCACGCTCCGTTTTCACTTCGTTTTCGTCCAAACCAATCAACATATACAACTCAAGCCACGACAAATCATCTCCAATAGCCAGACGTTCTCTGGTAATGTCGAAAAATGCGCCCGATAAGGATATTACGCGGCAAAAAAGGTCAGGATAATCTAAGGCAAGATGCAAGGAAACGGTTCCCCCAAGGGAATCGCCGGCAACAATGCGCTCATTCCGTTCGTTTCGAATCGGATATCGGCTTTCTACATAGGGGATGAGTTCTTCTGCAAAAAAACGACAGTAGGCATCATGGAGTTCTCCCTCAGGTGCATACTCGGAAGTTCGATTGGCGTTATTCACGTCGACTCCCACAACAATAGCTGGCTCTAATCCCTCATCTAATATGCCCCGAGTGATTGTTGTAGCAATTCGGCCGAAATTAAAAAACTGCTCGCCATCTTGGCAATATATGACCGGATAGGAGAGGAGCTCATTGTAGCCTGGAGGAAGATAGATCCGTAAGGAGCGGTTTTCCTTGAGAATGGATGAGGTAAGTTCATCTTTCACAATTGTTCTTTGATAAAAGCGAGAGTCATCCGACATGGTTGTCCTCCTTCGATTTAGGGTAAGGTGTATTATAGCAGTTGTAAATTTTTCATTAACTGTATTATACATTTTCTGAAACTGTACTATTCGTTTGCGGGAAAAAAGGTCATATAGCTAAAGGAAACTGGTGTACAATTCACAAAAACAGGTTTATAATAATACTATAACAGAAGAGAAGCTAGCAGGCATTAAAATCATATACGAGGTGAAATGGTATGAGTAAGCCACTTGTCAGCCAAGCAAATTATGAAGTGACCACAGAGAAGGTTGAGCCTTTACAGGTTCTTGCTCCAGACGGCACAATTGTCAATCCTGACAAAATGCCAAAACTTAGCGACGATCAATTAAAAGAATTAATGAGAAGATTGGTATTCACTCGCGTTTGGGACGAGAGAGCAGTTAATCTCGGTCGTCAAGGACGTCTTGGTTTCTACGCTCCGGTATCCGGACAAGAAGCAGCCATGATCGGTAGTGAATTTGCGCTTAATAAAGATGATTTCATTTGCCCAGGTTATCGCGATATGCCGCAGCTCGTGTGGCATGGACTTCCGCTTTATCAAGCATTTTTATATTCCCGCGGCCATCAACACGGTGGACAAATTCCGCAAGATGTACACGTACTTATGCCGCAAATTATTATTGGCGCACAAGTTCTGCATGCTACAGGTGTAGCTATGGCATTTAAGAAGCGCAACCAGCCGCGTGTAGCGATTACGTACACTGGCGACGGAGGAAGCTCCGAAGGCGATTTCTATGAAGGTATGAACTTTGCAGGAGCATTCAAGCTGCCTGTCATTTATTTTGTGCAAAATAACGGTTATGCGATTACGACACCTTATGCGAAACAAACAGCTGCTCAATCCGTGGCTCACAAAGCTCTTGCTGCTGGTATCAAAGGCGTTCAAGTGGACGGCATGGACGTTTTGGCGGTTTACCAAGCTGTTACGGAAGCTGCTGAAAGAGGACGCAAAGGCGAAGGCGCTACGCTGATCGAAGCATTAACCTACCGTTATCGTCCGCATTCCATGGCTGATGATACGACAAAATACCGAACTAAAGACGAAGAAACCGAGTGGGAGCCGAAAGATCCGCTTACACGTATGCGTTTATTCCTTACCAAAAAAGGTCTTTGGAGCGAAGAAGAAGAAGCACGCGTGAAAGAAGAAGCAAAAGCGACTGTTGCTGAACATATCAAAAAAGCGGAAGAAACTGAGAAAATGACAGTAGCCGGCTTAATTGATTCCATGTTCGAAGTTACACCAGCGCATCTTGAAGAACAGAAGCAAGCTTTTAAATAGGACTAAGCTTACGAAGCAAGTTTTCATCCGAAAACTATTAGGAGGCACGGAGAAGTCATGGCACAAATGACGATGATTCAAGCGATAAAAGACGCAATGCGCGTTGAACTGGAAAGAGATCCTAACGTAATTTTGTTCGGAGAAGACGTTGGCCATGTTGGTGGCGTATTCCGTGCTACAGAAGGTTTGCAAAAAGAATTCGGCGAAGAGCGCGTATTTGATACGCCTCTTGCAGAGTCGGCTATTGGCGGACTTGCCGTAGGTCTTGGTATTCAAGGCTTTCGTCCGATCGCTGAAATTCAATTCGTAGGCTTCATTTATGAAGCGCTCGATCAAATTTGCGTACAAGCTGCTCGTATGCGTTACCGTTCCGGCGGCCGTTATAACGCGCCAATCGTTTTCCGTACACCTTTTGGCGGCGGAGTTAAAGCGGCTGAACTTCATACAGATGCACTTGAAGGCTTGCTTGTTCAAACACCTGGTATTAAAGTAGTTGTTCCTTCCAACCCTTATGATGCAAAGGGACTGCTCATTTCCGCGATTCGCGATAATGACCCTGTCTTCTTTATGGAGCATCTGAATTTATATCGCGCGTTCCGCGCAGAAGTACCAGAAGGCGAATACACGATTGAGCTAGGTAAAGCGAATGTTGTTCGTGAAGGCTCTGACGTGACAATCATTACTTACGGTGCAATGGTTCATACATCCGTGAAAGCGGCCGAAGAGATCGAGAAAACACAAGGCGTTAAAGTTGAAGTTATCGATCTTCGAACATTGATTCCACTTGATATCGAAACGATCGTGGCTTCGATTAAGAAAACGAATCGTGCAATCATCGTACAAGAAGCGCAAAAAACATCAGGTGTAGCTGCTGAGGTTATTGCACAAATTAATGAAAAAGCGATTTTGCACCTGGAAGCTCCAGTTCTGCGTATTGCTCCGCCGGATACAATTTACCCATTCGCACAAATTGAAGACGCTTGGTTGCCTAGTCCAGCAAGTGTCATAGCAGGCATCAATCAAGTTCTCGAATTCTAATCACAGTCGAAGGTAATAGGAGGTAGTGCACGTGGCATTGTTTGAATACAAGTTTCCAGAGCTTGGTGAAGGTATACATGAAGGCGAGATCGTGAAGCTGTTGGTAAAAGCGGGTGACACCGTTACCGATGAAACGATTTTGATGGAAGTTCAAAACGATAAAGCCGTTGTTGAGGTTCCGTGCCCCGTTGATGGCAAAGTTGTGGCTGTGTCTGTGAAAGAAGGGCAAGTTTGCAACATCGGCGAGCTCGTGATGACGATTGAAGTAACAGGCGAAATTCCTGCTGCCTCCATTCACGGCGCTTCCAGCCACGCCGCGCCTGCGGATGCGGCGCCAGCTGCTGCCCCTGCAGCGGCAGCACCGGCTCCTGCACCTGCGCCTGCGGCAAGCAGCGCAGGCAAAGAAGTGCTTGCGACGCCTAGCGTGCGCAAGCTGGCAAGAGAAAAAGGCATCACACTCGCAGAGGTGACGCCTACAGGGAAGCACGGCCGCGTAACACGCGAGGACGTGCTTGGCTTTAACGGAGCAGCCGCTAGCGCAGCTCCGGAAGCGACAGAACCAGCTGCTGCAACAGCAGCTGGAGCGGCGGCACCTGCAGCGACTCCGCAGCAGGTTGTCGTGGGCGATCGCGTTGAAGAACGGATTCCATTCAAAGGAATCCGCAAAATCATCGCGAACGCAATGGTCAAATCCGTGTACACAGCTCCGCATGTGACATTGATGGACGAAATCGACGTAACGGCACTTGTCGCTCTGCGTGAGCGCACGAAGCCTTTCGCCGAGAAAAAAGGCGTGAAATTGACGTATCTGCCTTTCATCGTGAAAGCACTGATTGCGGCTTGCCGTCAATTCCCAGTGATGAACGCGATGATCGACGAAGAGAAGCAAGAAATCGTCTACAAAAAGTACTACAACATCGGTATCGCGACAGATACAGACAACGGCTTGCTCGTTCCTGTTATCCATGACGCAGACCGTAAAAACGTATGGTCAATCGCTTCGTCGATTAAAGATTTGGCTGTTCGCGGACGTGAAGGCAAATTGTCTCCGAACGAGCTTAAAGGCAGCACGATCTCCATCACGAATATTGGTTCCGTAGGCGGCATGTTCTTTACACCCGTTATCAACTTCCCTGAAGTTGCCATTCTGGGCGCAGGCCGTATTACAGAAAAACCTGTTGTGAAAAATGGTCAAATCGTAGCCGCTTCGGTTATGGCGCTTTCCCTGAGCTTCGACCACCGTATTGTGGATGGAGCGACAGCGCAAAGCTTCCTGAACTACATCAAGCAGCTTCTGGCTGATCCTGAGCTTCTTGTCCTGGAGGTGTAAAAGCATGGTAGTAGGAGATGCTTCTTTAGATATTGACTTGTTGGTCATTGGCGCAGGTCCCGGTGGTTATGTAGCGGCCATCCGGGCTGCTCAGCTTGGTCAAAATGTTCTTATTGTAGATAAATCGGAATGGGGCGGCGTGTGCTTGAACCGCGGCTGTATCCCTTCCAAAGCGTTAATCTCTGCTGCACACACGTACGAGCATGCCCAACATGCGGATAGCATGGGGATCTCCGTGGAAAACGTGAAGGTTGACTTCGCGAAAGTGCAAGCGTGGAAAAACGGTATCGTAGCTAAACAAACGGGTGGCGTTAGCGCGCTGCTCAAAGGCAACAAGATCCAAACGTTCCAAGGCGAAGTGATGTTCATCAATGAACACGAAGCACGTGTGTTTAACGATCAAGAGGCACCTCGTTACCGCTTTAAGCACTGTATCATCGCGACGGGTTCCCGTCCGATTGAACTGAAAGCATTCCCTTTCGGCGGAAGAATTATTTCTTCCACAGAAGCGTTGAACCTGCCTGAAATTCCGAAAAGCATGGTCGTTATCGGCGGTGGCTACATCGGAATCGAGCTTGGTCAAACGTATGCGAAATTCGGAACGAAAGTAACTGTGCTAGAAGGATCAGATGCTGTGCTTCCTGGCTTCGAGAAAGAATTAACGAAGCTTGTGGCACGCAACTTGGAAAAAGTCGGCGTAGAGGTTCATACCGAAGCATTGGCTCAATCCTGCACGAAGAACGAAAACGATGTTACCGTTACGTTTACCGTTAAAGGCGAAGAGAAGCAAGTTACTGCGGACTATGTATTAGTAACCGTTGGCCGTCGTCCGAACACAGATGGCGAGCTTGGTTTGGATCTCATCAACCTGAAATTGACTGATCGTGGTTTGATCGAAGTTGATAATCAAGGTAGAACGAGCATCCCGCACATCTTTGCTATCGGTGATGTTGTTCCTGGTCTTTCCTTGGCACATAAAGCTTCTTACGAAGCGAAAGTGGCTGCTGAAGCAATTGCAGGTCATTCCAGCATCGTAGATTACAAAGCTATGCCTGCTGTTGTATTCTCCGATCCGGAAATTGCCGGAGTCGGTTTGAGTGAGACGGAAGCCAAAGCACAAGGAATCAATGTCACAATTGGTAAATTCCCTTATGCAGCTAACGGCCGCGCTAACTCTTTGAATGCAGGCCAAGGCTTTGTTAAGCTTGTCGGCGACAAAGAAACGGGGCAATTGCTTGGTGGACAAATCGTTGGACCCGAAGCATCCAACCTCATTGGCGAGCTAGCGCTTGCGATTGAGATGGGCGCTAACTTGGAAGACATTGCACTTACCATCCATGCACATCCAACATTGACTGAAATGATTATGGATGCAGCGGAAGGCGCGCTTGGACACCCGATTCACCAACTGGGTAAATAAAAAGCGTTGATATTGGTTTCTCATACCTTTAGATAAAAAGTCCCGAGAGTTTGGCTTTTATGCCGCTCTACGGGACTCTTTTTTTAGAGATAAGAAAATTAACGTGGAGTTAAACTTACTTAAGCAGTTGTAAAAAATCATAAGGAACATATACGGCCAAATGTTCTCAACGAACTACGGAAATTCTGAGGATGGAATCCATAGAACGGCTTTAAACTTTTAGTCTGTGAAGGTTGTCATGACCTACGAAGAGTCCCACAAGGAAATGTCTGTCTCCGCAAATGGTATGTTTGGAATTGCAACACTGTTTTTCAGTGTTACAGCGGTCAGTCAAAGCAACAACTCCACTATAACGCTGAAAACCGTGCTTACAGATAGAAAAGTAGATCAAAAGTGACATGTTTGGAATTCCAACACTGTTTTGCAGTGTTACAGCAGTCAGTTCAAACAACAACTCCACTATAACGCTGAAAACCGTGCTTACAGATAGGATCGTCTGGATTTTCTTGCGATTTTTCTCGTCTGCTGGGGTCGTTGTTTTTATTCTTTCACCATTGGATTTTTGATTCCCCGCGCTAGTTTGTCTACGGTCTTTGTCACCCGCCCATTGCGGGTTTCTTCGCGTTTGGCCTCCGTTATCCAGCGCACGTATTCCTTCCGGTTCGTGTAAGACAGTGTTTCATAAAAAGACTGTGCTGCTGCATTCGTCAGGAACGCTCCCGCTAGATCGTCAGGAACGATCACAGTTTTATCAGCGATTGCAGGAGATGCATTTGCTGTATGCTCTGCTCGGTCAGCTACTCTTTCGCTTCGCTGCGACTTTACTAAACCGACAGGGCGAAAACGCATGGCGGACCATGTTTCATCAATAGAAACGAGAGACACACCTTCGAATTGCAGGTCAGTGACCGTTTGCCAACCGGAATCACGATGGATGTCCGTCTTGATTTTGCTTGTTCCCTTAGGGTAATTGATCCAAAGCATTCCCTCAGGTTTGACAGCCCTAATCGCATCTGGAGCCAGGTGCTGCACTTCAGCGAGATTATGAACGAAAACCTGCACAAAATCGTAAACTTGTTCGCTTTCCTTTTGCTCTGTGACAAGGACCCCCTCCGGTAGGGGATTCAACTTTTCTGCATATCCTTCTGGAGCGTTCATAATGAGCGCCCGCTTGCAGCCTGCCAGGCGCAGTTTTTTAATTAGATCGTTACTCACTGGGAGTTACCTCACTTTAGATAGTTGATGTCTTTTATTGTAAAAGGAGAAGATCCGTTTTGTCAAAAAAGTCAGGCTTCCAAACCTCTTTTTTCAAGCTGTATGGGTTTCAACTCCCCATCAATTCCTTTCATGACAGGCGCGAAATAGGCTGCTGCTGCAGTAATGATAGGAATGCTGCCAGCAACCGCAAGCAAGACAGGAAGTCCGAATACACTAGCTACGATTCCACCCATGTAACTTCCAACTGGTTGTAAGGAGCCTCCCACTATTAGCCGAGCAGACATGACGCGGCCCCTTAATTCACTAGGAACCAATTGAGCGTATAGGGAAGAACTGAATGTGCCGAAGAAAGGACCACAAGCGCCAAGCATGAGGATCCAGCATAACGCCAAAATAAACGAATGTGTTTGACTTAGAACGATATAAAGCATTCCATGAGCGAAAATACTCCCAAGCATCGGAATACGACGCCGTTTGAAATTGTTAATCAAAGAAACCAGTAAGGATCCTAGGCAAATGCCTGCTGCCATTACTGAGCTCAGCAGCCCAATTTGAGAGGGGTTTGCATGAAGATTGTGAGTTGCGAAGGGAATCATCATCCCGCCAACAGCAACCGAGCACATATTTTTAAGCGCGACACAGCACATGATTCCCAGTAAGGCAGGCGCTTTTTTGAAAAATGTAATGCCGTCCCAAAGCTCGCGAACATAGAGCCCAGATGTTGGTGAGTTGTTGGATTTGTTATTCATCAATTTTGTCGGAATCAGATAAATGAATAAGGCGGATAGAGCAAAACTAACGGCATCTATAGCCATTGCAGAAGGGGCACCTAATGTCGAGATAACAACTCCTGCAATAGCAGGACCTAGAATGACAGCCGCATATTGGGAGGAGTCAAAGAGCGAATAGCCGCGGACCAAAGATTGATTTGGAATAAAAGAAGGGAGAACAGCCATGCTAGCAGGCTGAAAAAGCGCAGAGGCAGCCGCGTTGATGATGGTCATTGTAAACAGAAGCCAGAGATGGGCCATGCCAAACACGCTTAGTGCAACTGTAATGCCAATCGCTGTAAATCGAATAAAATCAAGAAGAGCCATTAAGCGCAAGCGATGAACACGATCTATTAAAGGTGCTCCCATAAAGCGGATAAGCAATTCGGTGATTCCAGCTGCCATAGCGAGCGTACCCATAACCACCAAGGAACCTGTTGTTGTATAAACGAGCCATTGCAATGCGAATAGGCCGAAACAGTCACCTATGGTACTTATAATTTGTGCTGCAAACAACTTCCAGAAAGCCCCATTTTTCAATAATATCACTCCTCGTTGATGTAATCTATAAGCTTTCCTGTCATTTGAAAAAGCGTCTCATCACGAAGCGAATACGTGACATGACTCGTTCCTTCGGCTGTGACTCGAACGAGACCGGAAGCTCTGAGCGCAACAAGATGATGATGAACCGTGCTCTTAGCCAATCCGCTGAATTGAACAAGCTCAGTAAAATTTCTTGATTGTTTGCTCATAAATTTGAGCATCGCTAGTCGATTAGGATCAGCGAGACTGCTTAACAATCGATTTAGAGCTGGAGGCGGTTGCTGTGAGGGAGCTCTGCTAACATCGCAAGCATATAAGCAAACAATCATATTCTTGTAATGGCTGGATGTGTTCGTTGGATGCAGGTGATACTGCGGGACAAGACGAATTAGCTCCAGCTCTGGCGTAGGTAGCTGCCGGATGCCATTCGTTGCTTCTTCGAACAAGTCCTCAGGTGTCATGGCAGAGAGCCATGTTCGCTTTGTTTCGGCATCTTGCATCAGGCTCTCCATGATTTCTGCCTCAACCTTGGAGAAATATTCTTGGTCCCACCGACGGAGTAAGTGGACGGCTCGACTTTTTCTGTCCAAAATATTTGAGGGCAGGGACTCCAATTGTGGAGAGAGCAAGTGAAACAATTCAGCGGGCTGTAACTGATCTAACCAATTCAGAAACGAGCTTGTTGTAGCTTTTTGACTGTCAGGACATGAGCCGATTAACAAATCAATTCCTGTGAAATCGTCGAGTAAGGCAGCGTCAAGCTCTTGGGATAGAGAAGCGGATAGGCCGCTTTTGACTGATCTTCTCCAATCAGAGCCTAATGCTATGCCTTTAGTGATATTTTTCTTGCTGTACGCAAACAAACTGATGACTAATTCATAGGCGGGATTACAATCGATTTCAATACGGTAGCTCATATTTGTTCTACTCCAATCGAACATATTATAATTCTATTTTAATGAAACTCCAATAAAAGTCAAATGAAAAATAGCTACCCCTGAGAGCGGCTGCTCTTAAGGCTAGCTATTTAGGTTTTGCTATTTTAGGATGAAACCGGATTGATTACCTGTTTCTTCTGGAAAAATCAATCATAAAATCAGCAAGCGCTTGGCAAGCCTCAACAGGAACCCCGTTATAGGCAGACGCGCGGAGGCCGCCAACGCTTCGGTGTCCGGCTAATCCTTCAAAGCCGCGAGAATCCGATTCCTTAACGAAACGGCGTTCAGTCTCTTCATCGGCCATCCGCCAAGTGATGTTCATATCAGAACGATCCTTGTGATCAATAATACCTTTATAGAAGCCCTCGCTAGCATCAATAACATCGTAAATAAGCTGTGCTTTTGCGGCATTTTGCTGTTCCAAATAGGCGACGCCGCCTTGCAGCAAGGTCCATTTCAGAACGAGATTCATCATGTAAATGGCGTGAACGGGCGGAGTGTTATAAAGGGATTTATTTGTGGCGAAGTATCATAACGTAAAATTTCCGGTATATTCTTCGAGGCTTGCTTGAGCCAATCCTCTCGGATGATAACAACCGTAACGCCAGCTGGCCCCAGATTTTTCTGAGCGCCCGCATAGATCATGGCAAATTGCCTCATGTCGAGCTTCCTGCTTAACAGATCACTGGTCAGATCGGCAACCAGCGGGATGCTTCCAACAGTGGGAATATCATTATAGCGCGAGCCTTCTATCGTATTGTTGAGTGTGACATGCACATAAGCGGAATTGGGAGCAAGGTTAGTTTCATTGAATGCGGGAATGCAATGCCAGTTCTGTTCTTTCGAGCTTGCAGCCACATGAGTCTGCCCTACATAAGAGGCTTCTTTGTAAGCTTTTTCGGCAAAGCTTCCGGTTAGCGCGTAATTTGCCGTCTGATTGTCTGACAAAAAGTTAAGCGGCAATAGTGCAAACTGTGTGCTGGCACCGCCACCCATGAAGAGAACCTCGTATCCGCTCGGTAGGTCCAGCAGCTCTAAAAGAAGCTGTTGTGTCTCCTGATTGAGCTCCTCAACGGTTTGGCTCCGATGGGACATCTCCAGAAGTGAAATGCCTTTGCCTCGGTAATCCACGAGTTCCTCTTGCGCTTGTCGGAGTACTTCCAATGGTAATGCGGCTGGTCCGGCGTTGAAATTGTACAGTCTTTTGGTCATTTCTAAATCCTCCCGTATGTGGTTTAACGAACAAAAAACGCCCTCATCCGATTGGGACGAGGAGCGTTTTGCTCGCGGTGCCACCCAATTTAAGAAACGTTCGTGTGAACGCTTCTCCACTTGGTTCCGCTGTAACGGGCGGTGCCGGTTAACTTAGACATGACCTTGTTCCTGCTTGTAGGGTCAATCTTGGCGATAACGCCTCCGAGTTGGATTCTCTTCATAGGCACGATCAGGATATGTTGATTTGTTAGCAGTATATGCTCATTTAAATAATAAATCAAGGCTTTTCGTTAGAATCAGTGCTCGATTTTAAATAATCAGGTAAGAAGGGCGCCTGTGAATTAGGATCGAACCTTTTCGACAGCAATTGTGGAACGATTGGAAGGCAAGCGGACACAGGAGCAGTTATTTGTCATTTATTCCTTGCCATTTACCAGTTTGCGGACGCAGGTTCCGTTAAGGGCAGTGAAGTCGTAGGCATCGGCCCCATATCGCTCGTATAAGGGCGCTGATGTCCGCTAAGCTCCCAAATCGGTATCCAAAACTAAAATAACGGCTCCACTGTCCGTTTATCGCTCCGAGTCTCTATCTTCTCGCCTTGCGCCAAATTCAATAGCTATTTTTCTGATATGCTGAGGGTAAATGTGAGGTGGGAGTAAGAGGTAAGAACGGTTAAGGTTCCCTAGTCACTCATCAAATAGACCATAAGCGCTTTCTGAACATGAAGACGATTATCCGCTTGTTGATAAATAACAGAGTGTTCGGATTCAACAAGCTCTTCGGCGATTTCGAATCCAGGATGAATGGGCATGTCATGCATAATATAAGGTGTGAAGGCCCCGAGTGAGCTGCGATTTAGTTGATAGGGGAGCATAATCTCCATTCTCCGCTGCTTCTCCGTTTGATAATCGGGATGATGATAAAACTCCATATCCACCCAGGTGTCAGTGTACACAAATTGTGAGCGACTCACAGCTTCCTCGAGTGTCGGAATGTTATGTACATAGCCGCTAGCATAAGCCTCCTGCATAAGCGATTCGTCCCAGGAAGCATCATTTATGATAGGCGTAACTAATAGTAATTGAATGCCTAGTCGCATACATCCTGCTACCAAGGAATTCGTTACATTGTTATGAATACCGACATACGTTAGCGTAACTTGTTCAAAGCTGCCATTAACTTCATAGATGGTCATGAGATCAGCTAGAGCTTGACAAGGATGATAGCGATCACAACAGCCGTTAATAACAGGTACGGTGGAACTTTGCGCCAGTTGGAGCAAGTCCTCATGTTTTCGCAAACGAGCCATGATCATATCGGTGTTTCTGGAGACATATTTAGCTTCATATTGGATAGGCGATAAACTGAAGTTGCTTTTATCCCAATCCATAACTGTCGGATAGCCACCCAATTGCTGAATACCGTTATGAAAGGAGAGGTAGGTGCGAGTAGACGTTTTTTGAAATAGGAGAAGGAGACTTTTTCTTGAACATGAATCCGCGTAAGCTTCGGAATTTCTTTTCATCTCAAGTCCGGAGATTACAATCTCACGAATCTGGCTGCCGCTTAATTCTTTTAAGGATAATAAGTGTTTCATCCGAATACCTCACTCACTTATGAATAATTATACAATTAATTGTATATAAATACATTTCGAAAAGCAAGCTTTTCCCTGTCAAGAATAACTTTGAACTTTGGTGTACTTCGAAACGAAAAAAGAAAAAAGGCTACGCGTTTACTAAACGCATAGCCCCTTTGTGTTATTTCACTGTTTTATTATAAGCAGCAATCTTCTCAGTGATGCTTTTTGCAGCGGCGTCAAGCGCGTCTTTTGGTGATTTCTTACCTGTTAATGCTTCTTCGATGGCCGTTTCAACGAGTTGACGAGCTTCTGGGAATACGCCCATAACGGCACCTTGCGTCGCTTTGTTAGCCTTCGTTTTGTGCAATTGATCAATCGCTGTTTGGAATTGCGGGTATTTAGCAAGGTTGTCTTTCACAAGCTGTTCGTCATATGCTTTTTTGGTAATCGGGAAGTAGCCTGTATTTACATGCCACCATGCTTGTGTTTGTGGATTTGTCAGGAACTTAATGAATTCCCATGCTCCTTTTTGCTCGGCTTCGGATTTATTATTTAAGATGTAAAGACTTGCCCCACCTACAACAACGCCGCCTTCTTTGGCATCAGCAGGTTTTGGCAGGGTACTTGTTCCAACTTGGAATTTTCCTTCCGCACCGCTTACAATACCGCGAAGTGAAGCTGTGGAATCTAAAGTCATTGCGACTTGACCTGCTAAGAATGCTTTCTTCGTATCATCTGTTTTGCGTCCAAGGTTGGAGGAAGTTTTGTTGTCGACCATCTCTTTCCACCACGTCAATGTTTTTACGCCAGCTTCATTGTTGACCAATGATTCTGTTGCAGCAGCGGTACGACCATTCCCGTTATTGAGGTATTCAACGCCTTGATTCGCAAAGAATTGCTCCATAAACCAGCCGTAAATCGCAAAGGAAGAACCGGATTTGCCATCTTTGCTCAGCGCTTGCGCGGCTTTGGTAATTTCTTCATACGTTGTCGGTGGTTTTTCAGGATCAAGACCGGCAGCTTTAAACATATCTTTGTTGTAGTAAAGAATTGGATTCGAGGTATTGAAAGGCATCGAATACAATTTGTCATCGAATTTATAGTAATTTAAAATGTTGTCTTCAAGCTGGGTCAGATCAAATTTGTCGGCATCTACAAACTTTTGTACAGGTGTAATGGCCTTGGAGTCGATCATGAAACGGGAACCGATTTCGTATACTTGAATGAGGGATGGACCACTTTTCGTATCCATGGAAGCTTTCATTTTGTTCAAGCTTTCATCGTATGTGCCCTGGAAAACAGCTTCTACCTGAACATCCTTATGGGAAGAATTGAAATCTGCTACGAGTTTGTCGACCGCTTTACCGAGCTCTCCACTCATGGAGTGCCACCAGATTACTTTAACAGGGTCGGCTGTTTTTTTCACATCTGCGGCAGTTGGGCTGGCGGATGGAGAAGACTTGCTATCTGCTGTACTTCCTGGTGTAGTCGTTTCAGACTTGCCGCACGCGCTAGTCAGCAATACCATAAGTGCTGTCAAAGCAATGACGGAGCTTCTCGTTTTCAATGTTTTCATTTCTTTGATTCTCTCCCTTAATGGTTCTTTTTTTATGGTGATCTGTCGCGAATTGTATCGAGACAGAGGATCCAACCGGATGATTGCGTTAACCTTTTACAGCACCTGCAGTAAGTCCGCGAACGAGTTGCTTTAGTCCCAGAACTAGCAGCAGAAGGGATGGAAGCAAGACGATCGTAACCCCTGCCAGAACCAAATTCCATACGGTTAATTCTTCGAATTGCAGCATGGCTATGCCGATTTGTACGGTACGCATGCCTACGCTATTCGTAATCAGAAGGGGCCATAAATACATATTCCATGAGCTTAAGAAGGCGTAGACGGCTAAAGTGGCAATCGCAGGGCGCGCGAGGGGCAGGACGATGCGGATAAAGCAGCGAATGTGTCCGCATCCGTCGATCCTTGCCGCTTCAAACAATTCCTTGGGCAGCTGTAGAAAAAATTGACGTAAAAGGAAGGTGCCAAATGCAGTAGCCAGAAACGGAACAGTTAAGCCTTGCATAGTGTCTAGCCAGTCCCATTTTTTTACTAATAAATAATTGGGAATAATGGTGACTTCCCACGGAATCATCATGGTTGCCATAAAGACGGCAAAGATGAACGATTTGCCTTTAAATCGAATGTTGGCAAAGCATAGGCTGCCAAGCTGGAAGTGATCAACTGCCCAACCATGATAATGAGGGATACCATTAAACTGTTCGCCAGAAATTTCGCAATGGGAACCAGTTTAAAAACAGCGATGATACTCCCCATATAAAAACTGCTTGGCCAAAGCTTTGGCGGATAAGCGGATGCTTCATCAGGTGTCATGAAAGCTGATGTAAACGTATAGAACATAGGGTAAAGAATAAGTGCAGCGAAAATCGTCAACAACAGATAAACCATTGTATTTTGCAGGCGATGGGTCATTGATAGTGCACATTCCTTTCAAAAACTTTGAATTGGACGATAGTTAGAATGAGAATGAGAGCAAACAACACAAGCGCTTGCGCACTTCCTGTTCCGAATCGGAAATTGATAAACGCATCCTGATACAAGGAGTAAACGAGCACATCGGTGGAGTTCACTGGACCACCTCTCGTCAAAATATGTATTTGTCCAAAGGACTGGAATGCACCGATAATCGAAACGATGGTTACAAAGAAAACGGTTGGTGACAGCAGGGGGAAGATGATTTGAACAAAGGTTCTGACTGGACCTGATCCATCGATTTTGGCACTGTCGTAGATATCGTCCGGAACGCCTTGAAGGCCGCTAAGCAGAACGATGTAATTAAAGCCAAGATTCATCCAGATGGTCATCATGGATACGGAAAGCAATGCCCAGCGTGGATCTGTTAGCCATGCTACGGGAGCTATGCCGACACAGCTAAGCAAGTAATTGAGCATGCCAACACTTGGATGAAACAGCATCATCCAGATCACAGCTGAGGTGCCGACAGACAGAACGACAGGCAGGGAGAAGATGAATTGGAAAATGCGCATACCCTTTAGGTGATTGTGGGTTAATGCTGCAAGCAAGAGGGCAAGCGCAATGCCTGTAGGCACAGTCAATAGTGTAAAGAGGCCGGTAACTTCGAGACTCTTGTAAAATCGTTCCGAAGTAAAAATAGCAACAAAATTATCGAAACCTACATAGGAAGCTATTCTGCCGCGAGGATCTGTTTCATGAACGCTAAGATAGAAAGTTTGTAGTAGTGGATAGAAGAGAAAGACGGCAAACAAGAGCAGAGAAGGGGAGAGGAAGACATAGCCAAGTAGTGTTTCTATCCATTTCTGCACGGATAGGGTTCGGGTTTTATTTTGAATATGAACGGGTGATTGTGCTGATGTTTTAAGGGGTAAATCTCTTTCCATCGTATTCACTATGAAATCCTCCACAAACATAATTAGACTTGTATGAACTCTTTTTAGACTAACCATCAATTATTTGACCCATGTTAAATACATTATAATTATTTGTGGATTTGAAACTGTCTCTTTACTTAACCTTCATGAACCTTGCTATGGGCAACAGCGGGCATGTTCATCTATAATTTGAGCATAGTGTGTAAAAATAGAATTAGGAGAGTTGATGATGAGCGGAAATAAACCTATTGTTATTGGACATCGTGGAGCAGCAGGAGAAGCGCCTGAAAATACGTTGGCTTCTTTCGCACTTGCTCTTGAACAAGGAGCAGATGGCATTGAATTGGATGTTCATCTATCTGCGGATGGCGAGATTGTCGTTTGTCATGACCCTGATTTGGATCGGACTACGAATGGTACTGGGTTTATTCACAGGAAAAGTTGGGATGAAATTAAACGATTAGATGCGGGGCTATGGTTTTCGGAGGCTTATACCGGGGAACGAGTACCCTTGCTGCGGGAAGTATTTGAACTTGTGCCATCAGGAATATTGATTAATATAGAAGTGAAGCATGCCTATGAAGGTCATATGGAGAAGGCCTTATTAGCATTTCTTCAAAAAAGCGGCAGATGGGAAGATGTAGTCATCTCATCGTTCGATCACAAAGTGATTCGCCGAATCAAACACGCAGAATCGAAAGCAAAAGTAGGACTGCTGTATGCAGCTAATCTCATCGATCATGCCGCATATGCTCGGCAAATTGACATTGATGTGTTCTCCTTGCACCCTTATTTCCATGCCATTGAGAAAGAGGATGTGCAGGGCGCGTTAGCTGCAGGGCTTGAGGTTTACCCTTATACAGTCAATCGGGTAGAAGATTACAAGCGACTTATTGAAAAAGGGGTCTCGGGAATTATTACGGATTTTCCTGCTAAGCTGAGAGATCTATTGAAATAAGCGTTACGCATGCGTATAGGATGCCAAAGAGTAACGAATTGAATAGACCGTATCCTTTGGAATAGGACGGTCTATTCGTATGTCTGCAGCTTTTTTTTGTAAACGCATTCATTGAGGCGGTTCAACGGCATATTTTTTCGGGTACTACACAAAGTTAGTACTACCAGCTCCAGCATAAATACATATAATGAAATTATGACCAGGTATTAAGAGAAGCCCAAAAACAGGAGAATAAGCTAGGAGGAGTGGCTCATGCTCAAATGGTTGTTTGTTACACTTGTAAAATGGATCCTTCCGGTGTTGCGTCCGATCATTCTGGCTAGTTTTCGTGTAAAAGTCAAAGGGATGGCACACATGAATGTTACGGAAAAAACGGTGCTTATGCCGAATCACGTCTCATTGCTCGATGCCGTCATACTCGGTTTGATTTTGCCACAGGAAGTAGCCTTTGTTGTGAATACGAAGATCGCGAATCGTTTAGCTTGGCTGCTCATTTTTCGAGCGCATATCGCTGTAGACCCTTTGAACCCATACTCAGTAAGAACGATGCTGAAAACGGTGCAAAGCGGCAAACCTTTGGTCGTTTTTCCGGAAGGGCGGATCACAACAACCGGGGGCATGATGAAGATATATGCAGGCATAGGTTATATTGCGTTAAAATCGCAGGCGCTCATCGTCCCAGTGGCTATTAACGGATTGGAATACTCGAAGCTATCTTATCTTCGGGGCAAATTACAGCAGCGCTGGTTTCCTGCGGTGAGCATTGCGTTTGGCGAAGCTTTCCAAGTGTCGATTCGTGAAGACATTCCGAAACGATTACAAAAAGAAAGAGCCACGGATACCATTCGCAGCCGGATGCAAGATCATTTGTTGCATAGTCGCCTGAAGCCCGAGCTCAATTTATTTAATGAATTGCTTCTGGCTGCCAAACACCATCATCCCTCCTTCGTTGTTTGCGAAGATATTGTCAGCGATACTTCCTTGACCTACCGTAAGTTGCTATTAACGACCTATACGATGGCGGATCGCTTGAAAGGCGAGCTTACCAATCAGAAACGAGCTGCTGTCCTATTGCCGAATGCCGCGGCTCATGTTGTCACCTTGTTTGCAATGTTTCGTCTAGGCGTAACACCAGCGATTTTGAACTATTCCGCAGGGAATCAGACGATGCTGGAGGCCTGTGAAACGGCCATGGTGAGAACGCTTATAACATCCAAAGCGTTTATTGAAAAAGCGGGACTGAATGAATTTATCCAGTCAGCCTCTCGCACCTATACGATTATTTATCTTGAGGACATCAAAGAAAGTTTGACCTGGAAAAACAAATTAACAGGCACGATTCATTATCTGAAGAAAGCCAAAGGTCCTGTAGGAGAAAACAAAAATGAGGTCGTACTCTTTACTTCGGGAAGTGAGAGCAAGCCTAAGGGAGTTGTTCTTACACATCGCAATGTGTATGCGAACATTCAACAATCACGGACTGTGATCGCGTTCAACTCTACCGATATCGTACTCGGCGCTATGCCGATGTTTCACAGCTTTGGTTTGACGGCAGGAACGATGCTTCCTATGCTTTCCGGCATGAAAGTCGTGCTGTACCCGAACCCGCTGCATTACAAAGTGATTCCCGAACTGGTTTATGATCGGAATATAACGATTTTATTTGGCACCTCAACGTTCTTAGCCGCTTATGCGAGAACAGCGCATCCGTATGATTTTGCCCATTCGCTGAAATATGTGGTCGCCGGTGCGGAGAAGTTGAAAGAGGATGTCAGGCAAATCTGGGTTGATAAATTTGGTATACGTATTTTGGAAGGGTATGGCACGACCGAGACATCGCCTGTCGTTTCCCTGAATACACCTATGCATGCGAAAAAAGGAACTGTCGGTCGACTGCTGCCCGGCATGCAAGCTCGCATTGAAGCTGTGGATGGCATTCAGCATGGAGGTCATTTGCTTGTAAAAGGACCGAACGTGATGAAAGGTTATTTGATCCATGGGAAGGGCTTTGTGCCATGCCCAGAATGGTACAGCTGCGGAGATGTTGTTCAAATCGATGATCAGGGCTTCATCACGATTCAAGCGAGATTGCAATCTTTTGCCAAAATCGGCGGTGAGAAAATATCATTGCCGCATTTGGAAGAACTTGCTGCTGCGGCAATGACTCATCAAACCATTTGTGCAGCGATAAGCGTTCCGGATGCACGCAAAGGGGAGCGAGTTATTATGTACCATAATGATCCCGATGCTCACATTCAAAGTGTTAGAGAGTTCATGAAGCAGCAGGGCCAACCTTCGATCTATATTCCTTCAGAGCTTCGATACATGCAGAAGCTGCCACTTCTGGGAAGCGGGAAAGTCGATTATGTAACGATCAAACGTTTGGCTATGCAAGATGAGCTTGAACTTAAAGGAGCGAATTAGTATGAAGATGAAGCCACTTCTAACCTTGTACGTGACGCAGTTTCTTTCCGCTTTTGCAGATAATATGATTCTATTCATTACCCTTGCCATTATTAAACAGAATGCGTTTCCGGACTATTACATCGGTGTTGTGCAGGCATCTTTTCTTGTTGCTTTCGTTGTTTTAGCTCCTTTCGTAGGTGCTTATGCGGACAAAAATCCTAAATCTCATGTGCTGCTTGTCGGAAATGGAATCAAAGCCATTGGTATTGTCGCCTTGTTCCTGCATGTCGATCCTGCTGTCAGCTATGGTATCGTTGGTATTGGAGCGGCTGTGTATTCTCCGGCCAAATACGGTATTTTGCCTTCGCTTACGCATTCCGACACGGAGCTGCTGCAAGCCAATGCGCGCATTGAGGGTTTTACGATCATGGCTATTTTAACGGGTTCAGTATGCGGAGGTTTACTGGCAAGCTATTCCTTAACTGGTTCAATTATTGCGTGTCTGTCCCTTTACATCATTTCTTTATTGATGACGCTGCAAATTCCCAAAATTCAAGGCAATCCAAGCATTCGTTACGGAAAAGAAGCCAAAACTTTTTTAAAGGATGTAGCTTCTCTGTTAAAAGATCGCACAACCCGCTTTTCACTTGTGGGTACCGGCTCCTTTTGGATGACATCTTCCGTCGTTCGACTTGCTATTATTGCTTGGATACCTGCGCATCTAGGTATTGAATCGGTTGATCAGATTTCCATGCTTGTAGCGATTACGGGGATTGGAATTATGGTGGGTGCACTCATGACGCCGAAGCTCATTCCTGCTCGTAAATATTATAATTCGTATTTATTTGGGATTCTGATGATTGTCAGTATATTGTTATTCCCGCTCATTACGAATTTATATGTGACGATTGGACTTTTGCTTCTTATTGGGTTCAGCGGTGGAGTGTTTATCGTTCCGATGAACTCAGTTCTACAAGATAAGGGGCAAGGCATGGTTGGAGCGGGCAAAACGATTGCCGTTCAAAATCTTGTAGAAAATGCGTTGATGCTGTCAGGCGTAGGCATTTATACACAAATCTCGAAAGTTGGCATTTCCCCTGATATCTCGATTACCGGTATTGCTGTCATATTGGCAGGGTTTGTGGGATATCTCATTCTCCAGCGTCAACGTTTAAAAGTAGTCGTATAGGAACAAAACAGGTTTGTTAATAGCAGAAGGAATCCACTTAGATTGTCTAGAGTGGGTTCTTTTTTATTAGGTAGAATGTATTTGTCTATACATTTGCTGCGCATCTACCCTGACAAGCTCGCTCGTCCTTGAAGGACGACGAAGTCGTTTATCCTCGTTTGGTAATGGATAAACATGATTGTGGTTAGGGCACGTGAAACCTTATGTCAGATCCTCTGCCATCGATTGAAAGGGGATTTCCAAAATTATCAATATTCATCATATAACGATTCGACAAACAACCACTCCTATAAATCTGGATAACTAGGTGAGACTATTGATGGAACAGGGTTTTTTTGGAATAAAGTCTTTACATGACAGATACTCTTTTGTAAAATAAACCATAGGTAAATTAATTTACTCGATGTAAGATATTATGTCACTAAGGATTTAAGACTCGGGAGGAGAACACGTAATTTGAAATTCAAGATGAAATTGAATCCAAAAAATGTAAATCGCATAAAACATGTAAGTAATTTTTCGTTCAAACTGTCCATACTGCGTAATATGAAGCTTCGGTTTAAGTTGCTGCTTATGAATGCCATTGCTATTTTCTTTTTACTTATTGTTGGAGCAACAGGTTATTACTATATGGATAAGATGGCCAGTAATTCTACTAAGATGTATGAAGAAAGTCTGCTTTCTGTTAAATCGATTAATCAATTAAAAGCCAATTTTAGTGAAACAGAATCTAATTTGCTAGAAATGATGCTGTCCATAGACGTAAAGTATAAAGCAAAATTGAAAGCTAAATTAGATGAAAATACGATGATAAATAATGAACTGGTCACGAAAATCGCACGTATGGCTTCGAATGAAGAAGAAGCTATCGCTTTTCGAAATTTCGAGGGACCCAACATGACATATCGTGAAGCCATTGTTTCAACTATGGGGCAGGCCTCGCAAAATAATCAGGTCGCCTACCAAGTCTATAATCTGGAGGTGTCTCCTAAGCGTGATAAAACTATCGAAATGTTGAACAAGCTGGTTGCTCTCAAAGAATCGGCTGCTGAACAATTCCAAAAAGAAAGTACGAGCAATTCTCAAACTTCGCATGTGGTGATTATCTTGGCGATTGTTATTGCCATTATGATCATGACGATCAATGCATTAGTCCTAAATATGATCATTGCTACGCCTATTCGGCGATTGCAAAATCATATGGAAAAGGCGGCCAATGGCGATTTATCCGTCCAAGGCAACTACCCTTATGAAGATGAAGTCGGTAAATTAACGGGATCTTTCAATATTATGACGGAAAACTTGCGCAGTTTGGTGGCGCAAATTGCTGATAATGCATTGACATTATCAGCCAGTTCGCAAGAGCTGCTGGCGAGTTCCGAGCAAAGCTCATTGGCAGCTAAGCAGGTAGCCGAATCGAGTCAACACCTTTCTGAGGATTTTGAAAAGCAGGCTGTTGGCGTCAATCAAGCCAATGCAGCTGTCCAGCAAATGATGAACAGCACGAATCTCATCGAAGAGTCTGTGAATGAAGTAACGCTGCTTGCTGTACAAGCAACAACAGCTGCTCAAATGGGTAAGCACTCAGTTAGATCGATAGGGGACCAAATGAACGAGATTTCAGATGCGGTGATAGAAGTTAAGCAGGTCATTGAGGCTCTAGGTAAAAATGCACATCAGATCGGCGAAATCGTTAGCGTTATCAATGGAATTTCAATTCAAACGAATTTGCTTTCTCTGAATGCTGCTATTGAAGCAGCTCGTGCTGGAGAAGCCGGACGCGGTTTCGCTGTTGTAGCGGGTGAAGTGCGCAAACTTGCTGAGCAATCGTCCTCTTCCGCGCGAAATATCACGAACCTTGTTTCTACGATTCAGAGACAAATCAACCATGCAGTAAGCTCCATGCAAGACGGAGCAAGTAAAGTAGAAGCTGGTTTAACAATTTCCGGTGAAGCTCAAGAGTCATTCGTTCATATCGAAACGTCCATCGATCAAGTGAATGCAAAGGTGGAAAGCGTAAATCAAAGTATTCACCATCTGGTTGAGGCGAATGTACGAATTGAGCAAGTGATGAGTATTGTAAGCGCTGTTTCCGAAACGGGCATCACTTTGAGTCAAGAGACGTCAGCTGCAAGTCAGCAGCAAATAGCGACGACGGAAGAGATCGAAAATTCCGCCAAATCTTTGGCGGGACTAGCGGAGAATTTGCAGATTTCGTTGCAGAAATTTACTGTGTAGTGCGCCCGCGGGGGTGTACGCCGCGCGGCTGTAGCGCTGATTTTCGGTGTTACAGAAGGCGAGAGTTCCGATGGAGGTGCCGTAAGCAGGAAAAACGAGCTTACAGCATCGGAGAGCTTCTATGCTCCCATTCATGGAGCACCAATGGATTCACCTGATAGCAACGGACTCTTTGCTGGCCTTTTCCTGCTGATTGGAGTAGCTTCTTTAGCATCATAGCTTGTAAAATCTGGCGAGCTTTCTCATTTCCTATGTTGAGAATCAGACACACATCCTGCGGTGTTAAAGATCTGTTTAATGTGAGCGCAAATCCCAACACTTCTTTTTCCATATAATTGATGAACAGCTTTCGCAAACTCGTGACTTCAGTCGTGAGTTAGAAAATTTCGGATAGGGCGTGGCTTTTGCCACGTCAACGATCCGACACATATCAAGGAAACGGGTACAAACCATGCCATGTAGCGAACATATGTGCTATAATAGATGTATATGCCAAGACGAAAGGAGGTCGTGTTCGCCATGTTGCATCATAAAGCATTCAAATTTCGAATATTC
>NZ_VRTT01000041.1 GCF_008017805.1 Paenibacillus sp. N3.4
CCTCCTTGATGTATTGGGTTAAAACCCTTCGACAAATCCATCATACCGAGGCGCTCCTTTTTTGACAAAGCCCAAATCTTAGGCCTTACAGGAATGTTTGGCTTAACGCCATCGCCAGTCTACAACTTTTTTTACGTCTAACGCTTTTTCGCGAATCGAATGATTTCCAATGCTAATGCGAAATTAAAACAAAAACAAGCCCAAGTAATGCTTTCCCTCGGGCTTATTCACCAATGTCTCATAGTACATCTTGAAATCTGATCCAATCCCAGTCCTCTCCCCCGTTGAACAGATCAAGGGTGTCCAAACGAAATTCTCCATGCTTGCTGCGCGTCACTACACCCGAAACAGTTCGGAACTGGTTTTGTCATATATCGTGAGTTGTACAGTTCTTTTGTATATGGGATTGGCTAAGTGTAGCAGAAATGAAATGAATTTCATGCTTATCGAGTACTTGTCGCTGAATGTATTGCTTTTCTTCAGGCAACTGATTGCGGTCTCTCTATGTTGGGGAAGCATCATCCGATTTGAATCCCATAAACCATTCACTTCTAGTTTTTTGCTCATTTATAATGCCCCCAATTTTCCCCAACCCGTCCGCTGCCAATCCTGATTTGTTACGTCACAATATATTGCCTTTCTTGATTGATTCTCGAATGTAAAGCTAGCTACGCTTATCTGCCCTTAGCTTAATAGCGATCCAGTAGTAATACTATCTTTTCACTAACAAGAGGCTAACTAATTCTCCAGTTTTCTAAGTTCTAACTTTAGTTTCATAATCTCCATTATTTCATTTTGATGATGGGTTGCTATTTCCCTACTCTATCTCACTAAGATTCCCTTGTAAAAAAAGAGCCCGAACTTTGTTCGGGTCCCAAAAAGTCAAGATATAATACATCTTTCTACTTCACTTCGATTCTGATTTACTGAAAATATACACAATAGTATTTAAAAAAAATACCGCCACAAGGCGATATCTTTACTTGTCTTAATAATTGGAAAACTTCCCGTAATTTTGAATAAAACGGTTTGAAAGCTCCTTCGCTGCTGCGTCATAAGCCTCTTTATCCCGCCATGTGTTGCGAGGTTGCAGAACTTCGCTGGGAACATCTTGGACGAAGTCGGGGCAATGAAGCCCAAATACTGTATCGGAAGTGAAATTCGCTTGCTCGATAGATCCGTCTAAGGCTGCGGAAACCATAGCCCGGGTATAAGACAGGTTCATACGTTTCCCGCCCCCATAAGGACCGCCGGTCCAACCGGTATTGACCAGATATACTTTGACTTGATGCTCCTCGATTTTTTTCCCCAGCATTTCGGAGTAAACAGTTGGATGAAGCGGCAGGAACGGCGCACCGAAGCATGCGGAGAAGGTAGCTTCCGGCTCCGTAACTCCTCTCTCGGTTCCTGCCAGCTTAGAAGTATAGCCTGACAAGAAATGATACATCGCTTGTTCTTTAGTCAGCCTGGAAATCGGGGGCAGCACTCCGAAGGCATCGGCCGTCAAGAAAATAATGACTCCTGGATGTCCGGCCTTACCCGGAATCAACGCATTCGGTATCATCTCGATCGGATAAGCCGCTCTAGTATTTTCGGTAATGCGGATGTCATCATAATCGGCTTCCCCGGTCTTCCGGTCCAATACGACATTTTCTAAGACCGAACCGGAGCGAATGGCTTGCCATATTTGCGGCTCCTTCTCCTCAGAGAGATGGACGCACTTAGCATAACAGCCGCCCTCAAAGTTAAATACGCCTTCATCCGACCAGCCGTGCTCATCATCACCTATCAACCGGCGGTTCGGATCGGCGGAAAGCGTCGTTTTTCCCGTACCGGATAGTCCAAAAAATAAGGCAACGTCATCCTTTTCACCCATATTTGCCGAGCAGTGCATAGGAACGACACCTTTGAAAGGAAGCAAATAATTCAATACGCTGAAAATCGATTTTTCATCTCTCCCGCATACTCGGTGCCGCCGATTAATACCAGCTTTTTTTCAAAGGACAAGCAGATGAACGTTTCGGAACGGGTTCCGTCAACAGCCGGATCGGCCT
This sequence comes from Paenibacillus sp. N3.4, assembly GCF_008017805.1. Classification (GTDB taxonomy): domain Bacteria; phylum Bacillota; class Bacilli; order Paenibacillales; family NBRC-103111; genus Paenibacillus_E. Next base: position 2,055 of record NZ_VRTT01000041.1, read on the forward strand.
TTAAGCCGGGAAGCGCGATTACCGTAAACTCCGCTTTATGCGTCAGCAGTTGCTCCTTCGAAGGGCGGATAAAAAGCTGATGGACAAACAAATTATGCCATGCATACTCATTCACAATGCGGATAGGCAGCTGGATCTTTATATCCGCTCCGGCATATCCATCAAAAATGAACAGTTCTTTTTCCTCCATATAGTCCAGCGCTTTTTTGAATAATTGATCGAATTGAGCTTCGGTAATTGGCTGGTTGACAGGCCCCCAATCGATTTGAGACCTCACGGACGGGTCGTTGACAATAAATTTATCTTTAGGGGAACGGCCGGTGTATTTGCCTGTGAGTACCTGCAGCGCTTCTGTGGATGCAAGCTTCCCTTCGTTTCGTTCCAGAGCGATCTTTATTAGTTCAGTTACAGGCAAATTATGGTGTATAGTCATTACTTCGACGGCTCCACCTTAACATTCATCTTCTCTTCACCCCTTCTTTTCAATCATTATCCGGATTTTCCGTTATGGCCCTTTTTGCCAAGCATTCTTGAGCCTGGCAGTCCGAATAGTAAGTTGTTACCTTTTCCGCATCGAACGTTGCGATCTCATTCTGACAATGCTTACATAAGATGCGATTACCGCTGATTTAGAACAACCGATGTAATCTGAGGATACTAAAGGCTCGTCCGTATAGCCCATGTAAGGAGATAAATTTTGTTCGGATGCCGTTTTAAAAATCCTTTTGACCTGCTCGGAAGTGTAGGAATGAACGGTTGTCATCCAACCTGCCTGAGCCTCGAATGCTTGATCCAAAATTCCTTTCGGAGACAATATTTATGACATTTTCATTGATTATTAATTTGCCTTCGGAGACGGAGATGTTGGCGTCCCACCCCCGATGAACAGTGTCATATTTCAGGAGGTGAGTCCAAACGACCCATTCCACTGATCCCTACACCAACACCCAATATAAATCACTCCTTTACGCGTTTAATAGTGTGTATCATTCGGTATTTAGTGTATCCTATTCAGGAATTGATGTACACAATAATATAAAAATTAGGCTAACAACAAAGTTTTATCAGTGTTTCAAATTATTTATGACATACTATTTAACTAAAATAACCCCGCCGAGAATATTCGATCAGGTTATTTTAGTTAAATGCTTGCTTGTTTGTTCGTCATTATATTTTCGGATAATTTGCCTCGAATGACCATTGGCAATACTCCACCGTGGCGATAATAGTCGATCTCCACTTCGCTATCAAATCGGACAACCGCTTCAAATTGTTTATGGTTCCCATTCTCATCCACCGCGGTCACTTTTACCGTTTGACGCGGTTGAATATTCTCATCGATATCAACCTCATAAGACTCTCTGCCTGTTAAATCTAACGTATCCGCATTATCGCCCTCTTTGAATTGCAGCGGAAGAACTCCCATTAATGCAAGATTGCTTCGATGAATACGCTCAAAGCTTTCTGTCAATACCGCCTTGACACCAAGAAGCTGCGTCGCTTTTGCCGCCCAGTCCCGTGAGCTTCCCATGCCATAATCGATTCCAGCTATAAGGATAAGTCCGATACCGTCTTTCTTGTATTCCATACCTGCATCATAAATGGACATGACTTCTCCAGTTGGGAAATACGTCGTGACGCCGCCTTCCGTTCCCGGAGCAACTTGGTTTCTGAGCCGGATGTTGGCGAAACCGCCGCGCATCATAACATGATGATTACCTCGACGGGCTCCAAATGAACTCAAATCGTCCAATTCAACACCTTGCTCCAGCAAATATTTTCCAGCGACGCTGTTTTTCGGAATCGTCCCGCCTGCTGGTGAAATGTGGTCCGTTGTTATGGAGTCGCCCAACTTAGCAAGCACTCGAAGACTATGTAACGGGAGAATTTTCTGAGGCTCACGGGCCATATTTTCGAAGAATGGAGGATTTTGAAGAAAAGTCGAATGTTCTTCCCACTCGTAAAGCAATCCTTCACTTGTTTTCAACTTGTTCCAGTTTTCGTTTCCGGTGAAAATATGTTCATTTCGATATTCGAACAGATCCGGTGTCACTGTGTCGGCAAAAACTTTATGTATTTCCTCATTAGAAGGCCACAAGTCTGACAAGTAAACGTCCCTGCCCTTATTATCCTGACCGATGGGTTCAGTCCGCAGATTTATATCAATCGTCCCCGCAATGGCATATGCGACAACGAGGGGCGGGGAAGCAAGGAAGTTCGCTTTGATCAGCGGATGAATGCGGCCTTCAAAGTTGCGGTTTCCGGAAAGAATACCGGATACGATCATATCATTCTCTACAATTGCACTGCTGGTTTCCTCAGGAAGGGGACCGGAGTTGCCGACACAAGTGGTGCAGCCGTAGCCCACAAGATAAAAGCCGAGCTGTTCAAGAAAAGGCAGCAAGCCTGCTTTTCGCAAGTAGTCTGTCACAACTTTGGAACCCGGCGAAAGGCTTGTTTTGACGTAAGGAGGAACGGTCAAGCCTCTCTCTACAGCCTTTTTGGCAAACAGCCCTGCACCGATCATTACATGAGGATTGGACGTATTGGTGCAGCTTGTGATGGCAGCAAGGACGATTGATCCTGTTTTTAATGTTGATATTTTTCCGTTTGGGTGATTAACTTGCACCTCTTTGTTGATTTCATCCTCAGGAAGACCATAACCATGATTACCGACTTCGTGCCTTAACACTTTTTTGAAGGTTTCTTTTACTTCTGAAAAACGGATCAAATCCTGCGGTCGCTTCGGTCCTGCCAAGCACGTTTCTATGACAGAAAGATCAAGGTCAATTACCTCGTTATAAACAGCTTCTTCGGATTCCGATGTCCAGAACAAGCCGTTCGCTTTGCAATACGCTTCAACAAGCTGAACCTGATCTTTCGTTCGCCCGGATAAGCGCAAATAATTAAGCGTCTCCCGATCAACCGGGAAGATGGTAATCGTTGCTCCATTCTCGGGAGACATGTTGGAAACCGTAGCTCTATCGGCAGCAGATACATTGGCGACGCCTCTTCCGAAAAACTCGACGAATTTGCCAACCACCTTTTTCTTCCGAAGAAGATTCGTTACATAAAGCGCCAAATCTGTACCAGTCGTTCCGGCAGGTAACATGCCGCTCAAGCGAATGCCTATAACCTCAGGTGCCGGAAAACAGGATGGTTGACCGAGCATGCCTGCTTCCGCTTCAATTCCTCCGACACCCCAGCCGACCACGCCGATACCATTTATCATCGGAGTATGTGAGTCAGTGCCGAAGCATGTGTCGGGAAATGCCAAGTATCCCCCGTTTCCATCTTCTTCACTTTGAACTACGGACGCAAGGTACTCCAGGTTTGCTTGATGAATAATTGCTGTAGAAGGCGGAACGGCGAGAAACTTATCTATAGAATTAGTAGCCCATTTAAAAAACTTGTATCGCTCACTATTAAGCTCGAAACCACGGTCCACGTTATATTGAAGCGCATCGGGCGTGCCGAATTTATCCACCTGTTCCGCGTGGTCAATAACTAGATCAACCGGAATCTCAGGGTTAATCCGCTCCGGGTCCCCACCCATATCCTTCATTGCTTTTCTTAAAGAGGCAAGATCGACGACAACAGGTACTCCGGTGAAATCCTGCAGTACAATGCGAGCCGGCTTGAAAGGAACATCAACGTTCTCTTTCATCTCGTTTGTGCCCCATTTGCAAAGATTTTCAATGTGCTCTCTTTGGACGGCTTTTCCGTCATACTGGCGCAGAATAGATTCCAACAATATTTTGATCGAATAAGGAAGCTTTGAAATGTTACCCAATCCTGACTCTTCCAATACTTGAAGCCGATAGTACGTATATGTTTTTCCGTTCAATTCAAAGCTTGTGCGGGCATTAAAAATATCATTGCTAATAGTCGCCATTCTGTTGCCTCCCTATCCTATACTGCAGCAGTGTTTTATTCCGGGATAAATAAATCCCCTTTCATGATTCTCCGAGCCGTTCTATCGAGCCCGACCGAGACCACATCTTTACCGTCCTCCGTTAAAGAAACACGAACCTCCGTAACTCCTTCCGGGTGTCCGATTCGTATGATTTGTCCCTGGGAGCCGTCTTTCTTGGCTGCGAAGCGGTTTGGCAAAGTTCCCGGCAATAAAGCAGCTGCAGCAATATTATAAAGTCCGCTGCCCGCATAAGTCCGATGAAATTTCCCCATCGAAATCATCTTAGCCACAATGTCGACTTCTTCCTTCTTGATCAGCTTACCTACTGAAGTGACATAGTCCTGCGGCTCGGTAACAATAGCAATTTTAGGGACTGATCCCGCAATATCCTCCGTAGATTTGGCCATTCCCGAATATATAGCCATCCGGCTGCGAATCGTTTCTATTTCAGACAGCAGAGCCTCGTTCAATGACAGCTCGCTGTTCAGCTCCGTCCCTTTGATTCCTAAATCTTCCGCAGCAACGTAGACGAATGGATTGACAACATCCACGAAAGAAACTTCGTAGGCTCTTGACTCTGTTTCCACGGAATTCTGAACGCCAACCGGAAGTGTCTTCCCCGTCTTACCCCCGCCAGGAGATAGGATATCGACAATAAATTTCGCGCCTGTGCCATAAATCCCGGGCATTGCATAATCGCCGGACACTTTTGCTTTGCCGTTCACAACCGGTACTTTCAAACGGAGTATTTTCTTAATATTCGTGTTAAATACTGTAACATCCACATAATTAGCAGTAATATCCACTTTAACTAACCCCTCATCGATTGCAAAAGCGCCTACTGCTGCCATTAAATTTCCACATGTCCCTTTGTCGTCAACAACTTCTTCTCCGATTCCGATCTGGTAAAAGGTATAATCGACATCGGCGTCATCCAGCGTGGAGGGGGAGATGACACATACTTTACTTGTATGAGAGGTTCCGCTGCCCAATCCGTTAATTTGGGACATGTTATAAGCATCGATTCCGTTAAGAAATATTTTCTTTTGAATATGTAAATCTTCCGGCAAGTTACTTTTTGCGAAAAATAACCCACGGCTCGTACCTCCTCTATAAACTGCGCAAGGAACTAAAAATTGTGACATGTCAAACCGCCTCCTTTTAATATGACCGATCAATATGGCTTCATTCTAAAGCGAATTCATTCAAAAAAATAATACAAATCCTGTATCACCGGCGATCAGAATTTTAAATATCTAAAGGTATCTGTTTTATTTATGACTGTGCATAGTTTTTTTGAATTTCATTTATTTGTATGCCAAGCATATAGTTATGGACAAGGGGGCGATAAGCATGAGCAACATTATTGAGCAGTTTCAAGTGATTCCAACAACTTGTATTTCCGATGCCATGCAGGGACTGAATAATTTGGATCCCCATATTAAGCCGTTAAAGGAAGCATATCAGGTAGCAGGCAGAGCCCTTACCGTAAAAATGCCTGTAGGGGATAACCTGATCGTCCTCAAAGCGATTAGGGAAGCGAAACCTGGAGATATTTTGGTCATAGACGCCAAGGGCGATGATTACCGTGCCGTAGCAGGCGATTTTGTTGTTGGGATGGCGATGTCCTTAGGAATCAAAGGCATTATTGTCGACGGCGTCATACGGGATCTCGTAGGCATCAAGCAGCTCAATTTCCCTGTTTTCTCAAGGGGGACCACGGTTCAATCGGGTGATATCGTTGTAGGAGATGCGGATGGTGTCGTTGTCATACCCCAAGCTATAGAGGAGCAGGTGCTTAGAGATGCACTGAACAAACTGGACAAAGACAACCATCGGGCTGCACAAATTTCCGGTAAACCGGAAATGATCATTCAATATCTGGATGAGATTATTGGAAACGGATAATACAAAAAAAATGGGTTGAGGAATGATCCTCTTCCCCATTTTTATCCCCAGCCATCCTTCACCGCTACAATGGTTTGCTCAAATCCAAACCCTGTACATAATGAACGAAAGCGTTCACTAGATTTAACTCCAACGATTCCTGGTGATAATACATCCACGTTCTTTTTAATATCGGATTCCCGTTTTTATCGGTAATATTTATTTTGTGAATATTCGGCGCTCCCTCAAGAACTAAGCTGGGCATAATGGCGTAGCCTAAACCTTTAAGAACCATCTCTCGGCACGTTTCTACTTTATCCACTTCCATGCCGACAACCGGGGAATAGGCATAGTTTTCTGACCACCAATTATTCACAAGCAATTTAAACAAGTGGTCCGTTTCGTAGTCTATTCGTGATAAGCCTGGAAGATCATCCGCATTTATTTCTTTTCTCGAGGCGATACAAATCGTCTCTTCAAATAAGAGATGCTTCTGTCCCCCCCATTGATAATCACCCCGAACAATACCAATATGAACCTGCTGGTTATAGATCTGATTAAACATGTCTCTGCTCCAGCCTGTAACAACTTTGAATTCCACGTCAGGATAATTGTTTTTAAACAGCTCTAAAATTCCGGGTAGTTTACTCCGCGTAAAATAATTAGAAACACCAAGTCTTAATGTTCCCGCAACCTCACCGCGCATGTTTATTACATGATCTTTAATTTTATTGATGTTTAGGAGCATCTCGTTGGCACATTTAGCTAAATACTCGCCTTCTGGCGTAAATGCAATACCCCTTCTTCTTCGTTGAACGATTTGAACGCCGAATTCCTTTTCAATCTGCTGCAATCGGTTTGTTAGAGCAGGCTGGGAAATAAATAGAATCTGCGCAGTTCTTGTAATATTCTGCTGCTCGTAAAGCACCTTTAGAATGGTCCAATCCCTGTCCTCCATGAAGTCTTCCTCCGATAAAGCTTTTAACTACACACAAACCGGTCGACAAAGAGATGGACAGGCATTTGCTCCAGTTCCTGCTGGTTTAAGCAGAGCTCTTTAATGGCTTGCATTTGCTTCTGTGGAAACCGTGTAGCAAGGTTCGAGACAAACTTCTGTTCCAGCAGCGGAATCCCCTCCGCACGTCTTCTTTTGTGACCGATCGGAAACTCAACTTCCACCCTCTCCGTGCAGCTCCCGTCGTTAAAGAAAATCTGCACCGCATTAGCTATCGAACGCAGGTCAGGTTCGTGGTATTCACGGGTGTAACGGGGATCTTCCTCCGTCATCATTTTATCCCGCAGCGCGTCGATCCGGGGATCGCTTGCAATTGCGTCTTCATAATGATCCGCAGTCAGTTCGCCAAAAATCAAACCTATCGCGACCATATACTGTAAACAGTGATCGCGGTCTGCAGGATTATGCAGCGGCCCTTTTTTATCGATGATGCGAATAGCCGATTCGTGCGTTGTTAACACAATGCGATCGATATCTTCCCACCGCCCCTGTAATTCGGGATGCAGCCTTATGGCACACTCCACGGCGGTTTGCGCATGGAATTCAGCCGGATAGGAAATTTTAAACAGCACGTTCTCCATCACATAGGAGCCGTAAGGCCGTTGAAACTTGAATTCGTTTCCTTTGAATAAGACATCGTAAAAGCCCCATGTTTTTGCGGTAAGCGCAGAAGGATAGCCCATCTCGCCTATTAATGCCATTAAGGAGAGACGAACGGCCCGGCTGGTGGCATCACCTGCAGCCCAAGATTTACGTGATCCTGTGTTAGGCGCATGACGGTATGTGCGAAGCGCCTGCCCATCTACCCATGCGTTTGAAACCGCATTGATCATCTCCTCTTTCGATCCGCCCAACAGCTTCGTAACAACCGCTGTAGAAGCCACCTTTACAAGCAGCACATGGTCCAACCCTACGCGATTAAAGCTGTTTTCAAGCGCAATTACGCCTTGTATCTCATGGGCTTTGATCATCGCGGTCAGCACATCTTTCATCGTCAAAGGCGCTAAACCTTCGGCGGCGTTCCTTCTGCTGATATAGTCGGCCGTGGCGAGAATTCCTCCAAGATTATCGGAAGGATGTCCCCATTCGGCGGCAAGCCATGTATCATTGTAGTCCAGCCAGCGGATCATACAACCGATATTAAACGCCGCCGTCACGGGATCTAATTGATATGGGGTTCCCGGCACCTTTGCCCCGTGAGGAACTACGGTTCCCGGAACAATAGGGCCGAGGTGCTTCGTGCACTCCGGATAGCGCAACGCCAGAAAACCGCAGCCGAGCGCATCGATCATGCTAAAGCGAGCCGTTTGATAGGCTTCCGGGCTCTGAATCTCAACATCGTATACATAATCGGCCAGGTCCAACAATACCTGATCCGGGTTTGGTCTTATATTGCTAATATGGGATGACATAGAAATCCCTCCGATTTGTCTGTATAGTTTTGCTTTTATAAAGGCTATTTTTCAATTTCTTGTTTAAATAACCGGTCAAGCTTTTGTTCGTATTCGTGGTAATTAAGGAAATCGTAAAGCTCCATCCGCGTTTGCATAAGCTCTACCACATTCTTTTGTGTACCCTCACTGCGAATCCCCTGATAAACTTTCAAGGCGGCGGCATTCATAGCGCGAAAGGCGGATAATGGGTACAACACTAGATTGACGCCCGCTTGTTCCAGTTCATTGACAGTAAAGAGGGGGGTTTGTCCGAATTCGGTAATGTTGGCAAGCACCGGCACTCCGACAGCCTTAACGAATATATCGTATTGCTCCAGAGTAAGTACAGCTTCAGGAAAAATCATATCGGCGCGGCTTCCACACACGCACAGGCTCTCTCAATGGCGGCATCCAGACCTTCGACGGCAAGCGCATCCGTCCGCGCCATCACCACAAAATCCGGATCCGTCTTAGCATCTACGGCCGCCTTGATTCGATCCACCATCTCGGAGAGGGTGACAATTGCCTTGTTGGGCCGATGACCGCAGCGTTTGGCCGATACTTGGTCTTCGATATGAATTCCGGCCGCGCCGGCTTGAATCATCAAGCGGACCGTACGTCCGATATTGAAGGCGCCGCCGAAGCCGGTGTCCGCATCGACCAATAGCGGCAATGAGGTTGCGTTCGAGATCCGCCGAACATCCTCGATAACGTCATTTAAAGAAGTTATGCCAAGATCCGGCAGCCCGAACGAAGCATTGGCCACGCCGCCGCCGGATAAATAAATGGCGCGATAACCTACACGCTCCGCCATCATAGCCGTATATGCATTAATAGTTCCAACTACCTGCAGCGGTTTTTCTGCTTTCAAGGCTTCCCATAGCCGAGAGCCGGGCGATATCATGCTGTTCAAAAACGTCACTTCCTTTGGTTAAATTAATTAGTGATCCTTAAAAATCAGAAATTTAGTCAAGTGCAAACGTCGGAGTTTTCGCGCCCATGCTCCCACCTGAATAAACATCCTCCCGAGAATCTAACCATACGGTACCGCTGTTATTTCCAACAATCTTTTTAAACCAATCCTCTTGCGAGAATTGCTCTTTTCTCGATCCATTGTCCATTGAATTTATCAGTTCGCCGTTCGGTTTGATCAAAAGAATCGACTTGACAGCTATGTTGGAGTTGGAGTAAGCGAACATCTTTTCACTGATTTTTTGCTGAAGCTGCACATATTCGTAGCTTCCTTTCTTGGCGTTTTCCATATCCAATAGGACCTTTATTACATCCTCGTCAAGTACGATTTGCGATGACAAACCCGACGGAAATAACAAAAAACAAAATGCTTATTAAAAAAAGGATAAATATCCTGGTACCCATAGTCTTCAACGACTGCATTGGTATGCCTCCTGTAGTTTACCGAACTAAAAGAGGCATCTACAACGCCTCTTTCAGATAAATGGACCGCGTGCTACTTGTATTCTCATCATGTATATAGCACTGAAGCTTCATCGTTCCGGCAGCAAATGGAGGTCTCACTTTGATACTTGAATCACTTATTTATTTTTTCACTTTATCCACGTACTCGTTGGAGAATGTTTTGCCAAGGTCGATTTTGGCGTCCTTAAGTGTCGGAGTATTTACCGTTAAAATTTCCAGCACTTTTTCCGGTCCGCCGGCAGGCATTTTTCCGTCAGGTGTGAACATGGAAAGGCTCGCCTGGAGCGACTTCACATACAAGTCTTTATCGCCTGCATAATATTCCTTCGGCAATTTATCGGCAATTTCTTCCGCTTTATGCGTGCTCATATATCTCAATGTTTTGACAAAAGCATTAGCTAAACGCTGAGCCACTTCCGGATTCTTCTTAACATAATCCGCATTCATGTATAAGCTTGGGGCCGGGTAAGTGCCTCCGAGAGTTTGTTTCGAGCCTTCCTGACTCTCCATGTCCACAAACGATGTAGCAATGCCTCTTTGCTCAAGCACCGCTGTGGTAGGCTGAGTCGCCCATGCTACATCTACCTTCCCTTGTTCCATGGCGGCAACCAATGTTGCGCCGGCGCCTACAGCCAAAGGAACATAATCTTTCGAGGTGTTACCGCCTTTCGTCACTAAATAGTTGACCAAAAAGTGCGATGAAGCTCCTGAGCTGGTAATACCGATATTTTTACCCTTCAAATCGGCTAAGGTTTTGAACTGATCCTTCACTTTGTTCGCAACCATTATTCTGCCTCCGGGGTTCGAAGCCAACAAGACTACAGCTTGAAGCTCTTTACCCTTAGCCTGCATATCGATTGTATGGTCGTAAAAACCGACAACCCCCTGCACTTCACCGGCAATAAGCGCCTGCTCGGCATTGACACCGGAAGCCTGGCTCGTAAGTTCCACTTCGAGTCCTTCCTCTTTGAAATAGCCCAGGTTTTCAGTCAATTTAGCAGGAAGGTAAATAATTTTTTCCAACCCGCCAACCATAATATTGACTTTCGGAAGCTTAACCGGAGCTGGAGTTGGAGTTGGAGTGACGGCCTGCTGATCATTCCCTTTTGGAGCCGGTTGAGAGGCTGGCTTATCCGTAGTGCCGCAGCCTGCCAAAATCAAACCCAATGACATGATTATACTTGCGCCAAACTTTGTGCTTTTACTAAGTTTCATCGATCATTACCCCTTTATATTATGAAATAAATTCGTAAAACCGCAGCTATTGACGAACATGCCTCCACGCGATAAAGCGCGTTTCCAATTTGGTAACTGCCCAGTTAGCGGCCAAAGCCGTAACCGATAAGAGTACCATCCCCGCAAAAACCCCGGTCGTGTTGAAAGCACCTTGGGCTTGCGCAATGAGAAAACCAAGACCTTTGGTAGAACCTATAAATTCCCCTACGACCGCGCCAACCAGCGCAAAGCCGAAGCTGGAATGCAAGCTGGATAAAATCCAGGTTAACGCCGAAGGAATGATGACATGCTGGGCCAGCTGTCTCCTGTTGGCTCCGAGCAAACGGGCGTTGTTGAGCAAATTTTTATCCACTTCACGCACGCCTTGGAAAGCATTGAAAAATACGATGAAAAAGGTAAGCGTTACGCCAAGCGCTATCTTCGATGGCATGCCGAGTCCGAACCAGATAATAAAAATCGGCGCCAGCACAACCCTCGGAAGCGCATTCAACATTTGGATATAAGGTCCGAAAATAACCGAGAGAATATCGTTTCTGCCTAGGGCATATCCGGCAACGACCCCCAAAATGACCCCGATAAAAAAGGCAATGACTGTTTCCTCAAAGGAAACCACGAAATGAACATATAAAGGACCTTGACTCGTACCTTCCATAATCCATTCCATAATTTGTTTAATAACGGAAAACGGACTGGAGAAAAAGAACGGGTCAATAATTTTATTAGCCGACAAGATTTGCCAGGAACCGAATATCGCTATGAAAACAATAATTTGTAATGTCAGATTGCGGGCCTTGATTTTTGCGGCTTTTGCCCTCATTTCCTTTTTCCGTGTTACAATCTCCTCTTGCGTGTTAAGCGTTGTTTGCATTTGCATAGCTGATCATCACCTCATCCCGTAAATCATTCCAAATTTGCTCATGAAGCTCCGCGAACTGCCGTTCAAAACGAATTTCCGCCACATTACGCGGCCTATCCAGATTGATCTTATAATCGCCCTTGATAGTTGCTGCTGGGCCTGCCGTCAGAACAATAACCCGATCACTCAGCGCAATCGCTTCTTCCAGATCGTGCGTGATGAAAAACACGGATGCGGACGTCTCCTCCCAAATTTTCAGAAGCTCGTTCTCCATTAAATGCCGGGTGTGTACGTCAAGCGCGGAAAATGATTCGTCCATAAGTAAAATTTCCGGTTGGGTGATCAAGCATTGCGCCAAGGCGACACGCTTTCTCATTCCGCCGGAGAGTTGGTGAGGATAATGTCCCTCAAAGCCTTTCAATCCCACCTTTTCGATCCAGTGTCTCGCCTCTTGAAAGGCATCACTTTTGCTCGTGCCCTTTAGTCGTAAACCGAGAGAAACATTGTCAATGACGGTCTTCCATGGGAATGCATTCTCTGTTTGAAAGACGCATGAAGCCCAGGGATTGATCCCCGTCAACTGCTCTCCCTTGATTCGAACTTTCCCCAGTGAAGGCTCCTCAAAACCGGCGATCAGACTTAATGTCGTCGATTTCCCACATCCGGTCGGTCCGACAATGGCACAAAACTCCCCTTTTTCTACTCGAAGATTAATATTGCGCAAAACGGTATGAACCTCGCCCGAAGGCTTTAAAAATTCTTTAGTTACGGCTTGCAGATCAATCATTGGAGAATCTGACAAACGAGTGCTCGGCTGATCCATGCTGGTGTCTCCTTTATAAACGTTTTTGTTAGCGCTTCCACTTTATTCTAAATCAATCCATTGAGTTTGAAATATTTTGCCGATATTATGATTATTCTCGGTAAAATTAATTTTGGCGATATTGTTAACGGGCATAAAGGGAATTACCTCTTTACTCCATAGAACATAAAACATTAAACTATAAAAAAAACCTTTTCATCAAGGGAGCAGCTTTTATGGGCAGATTAAAGAAGATGACACTTCGAAGTAAAATTAACGCGCTGGTCACTTTGAATGTTCTTTTTGTTCTAATCTTGGTTATCTCAGCCATGTTCTATATCATCGTTGACAAACAATTCAGGGAAACAGGCGAGAAAGCGCTGGGGGTAGCCAAAACTGTAGCCGGCCTTCCGCAAAGCGTGGAAGCGTTTGAACAGACCGACCCTTCTTTGACGTTCCAACCGATCTCGATTCAAATCCAAAAAAATTTCGGGGCCGACGCGCTTGTCGTCAGTAATATGGATTTAATCCGTTACAGCCATCCCAACCCGGAGAATATCGGCAAACGTATGGTGGGTGACGATAACGAGGCGGTTTTAAACGGGAAAACAAGCATTACCCAAGCCAAGGGTACTCTTGGTTATTCCGTTCGGGGAAAAGCCCCCATCTTTGACGGCAACCATAAACAAATTGGTGTGGTTTCCGCTGTTTTTTTGGTCGATAACGTTTGGAGCCAATTGTTTATTTTACTGAAAAAAGTAGTCGGGATCGCTGCGGCTGCCCTTCTCTTTGGCCTGTTGGGCGCATACCTGTTGTCCGGTCATATAAAAAAACAAATTTTTAACATGGAGCCGCATGAAATCGCTTTCGTTACGCAAGAGCAAGCGGCAATTCTGGATGCGATTTGCGAGGGGATTATTGCCGTCAACAAAGAAGGGAAAATCGTTACCTGCAACCGGGAAGCCAAAAAAATGCTAGGCATGGAAGATATGGAGCTTATCGGCAAAAGAATTTCTGAAGTTGTTCCTATGACCCGTTTACCTGAGGTGCTTGACAACGGAATTTCGCAGAAGGACCAGCCTACGATCATCGGCAACACGCTAGCCGTCGCTAACCGCGTACCCGTAACACTTTCCGGACGGGTGGTCGGTGCGGTCAGTACCTTCCGCGACAAAATGCAACTCGATCAAATCGACGATCACCTTGCCGGCATCGGTCGTTACGCCGATACATTACGGAGCCAAAGACATGAGTTTATGAACAAGCTGCATTTAATTTCCGGCTTAATCAAAATATCCGAATATGATAAGGCTAAGGCGATTATTCAGCAAATTAACGAAGAATATCAGGAAGCGGTCGAGTTTTATTTAGCCTGTATTCGGGATCCAGCCATTGTGGGAATATTAATCGGTAAAACTCACCGGGCAGGAGAACTTGGCATTCAACTGCATGTCAGTTCGGATTCCTATATACCTGAAAACTGCCCCTATCGGGAAATCGTCCTTACGATTTTAGGGAACACAATTGAGAACGCTTTCGAAGCCTTCCAAATGTCCGCAGTCAAAAAGGACTCCCCTACGGTAACTGTGTTTCTAAAGGAAGAAGATGACGACCTGCTTATCTATGTGAAGGACAACGGACCCGGCATCGATCCCGCAGTTAAAGAATCCCTGTTCAACGATGGGATAACAACCAAAGGAGAAGGCCACGGCTTCGGGCTGGCCTATGTTTCCAGATTAATATACAAAAATGAAGGCTTTATCACATGCGAAAGTTCCCCAGACGGAACGATGATTCGTGTTAGCCTGCCCATTAGGAGGAATCTGTAATGGACCAAACAAAATTGCGCGTGATGGTCGTCGATGATGATTTTATGATCGCCAAAGTTCATGGAAGCTATATCGAGCAGCAAAAAGGCTACGAACTGGTCGGATTAGCCGGCAGCTTTGATCAAACCATAATGAAGGTCCGTGAACTGCAGCCAAACCTGCTTATTCTTGACGTGTATTTGCCCGATCGTTCAGGTATTGATGTATTGAGAACCATCCGATCGGAGAAAATTTCCTGCGACGTGATTCTAATTACCGCCGCCAAGGAAATTGACATTATTGAAGAAGCGTTCCGGCTCGGAATCTTTGACTATTTGATCAAACCTTTTGACCTCGATCTGCTTCAAGACACATTAGAGAAATATAGACAGTTTAAAATCCACCTGCAATCCCCTTCTAAACCAGATCAACAATTTGTCGAAGGGCTGAAAAAATTCAGGTCGGCCAAGCCGATGACGATGCAGCAGCCGCAAAAAGGAATCGATCTCCGTACATTAGAGCGAATCAAACAATATATGATGAAAGACGAGGAGCCCAGCAGCGCCGAGGTCATCGCTCATATGTCCGGAGTCAGCCGTTCGACGGCACGCGCTTACTTGGAATATTTAATGGAACAGGGAATTGCGGACGAGTTCCTGCAATACGGTACGGTTGGACGCCCCCAACGGTTATTCCGCTTAAAAAGATAGCATTAAGAAAAGGACCTAGTGGAAGAATTAATGCGACTCATTTCACTCTAGAAAATCTTTTTTTACCTTCCGATAGTGCAAATAGCTGAATCGTCCCGCTCTACATTAACGTCAGAGAAGCTGCTTCAACACTAGTGCTCATTTTCCCGACTTCATCAAGTTTACTTTCCCATACAAGGAAAAAAGCCCGTCATCACTGAGTTACTTCAGTGCCGGGCTTCAAATTTTGTGACGTTTTATAATATATATCTGTGCGTTTATTTATGATATCTTATGCTATTTGTTGATATAACCCAATGTTAGATGATATAAATGTCTGGAACTAATTTTGTTGATTTTACTGGGTTTGCCGCGGTACGTGATAAAGATGAAAAAAAGAAAGTGTGGAACCACTAAAAATTTCCATATAAAGAATGTTAGAAACCATTTTTCGCCACAGTAGTTCTACACACTTTGTCACAGAAAAATCTTTCCAAAATGCATGAATCACTAAGAGGCCAACATGGGAAAGAAATAGCTCCTTCTCTGGGCATGAACGAAAAGGGGAAAGTCCAGCAACAGATAGCACCAGTTTCACAGTGACGTTATTGCAATAAACCTTGCTCTATGACCTGACAATTCCACCGTAAGTCCTTACCATCTCTTTCAGTTGTTCCGTGTCAAACTCCGCATTTGAAAAGTCGCAGTCAACGATATCTATGCCGGGCGTGATAGGAGACCTCCACATACATTCCTTTCTCTCAATACTCCATATCTGCATGCTTCCATCATAGGAACAAAATACGAATTCTTCGTCCCCAGGCAAATATTGTATCTTAACATTGAATTTGTGACTATACCAGTCCGAGCGGTAGAGGGGTATCTCCTCGATGACAAACTCTTCAAAATTGCCAGTTTCCAAATCCCATTCTCTAATCCTTCCAGAAGACGAGTAACTAAGCATCCTAGATAAACACTGCGTTACCGCAATGCCAAGCATTTCCTCGTTAGTAATGGCTTTTCGAACTCCATGGCTTCCATTCTCGAGACTTATCTCGACTAGAGACCCATCATGTAAGCTTAGTAAGACAAACTTTTCATCTACGTAGAACACACTTGCATTGATCTTCGATGTGGCATGATAAATTGTCCTCTTTTGCCCAGCCAGTAAGTTAATTACAACGAAACTCTCATTCTCTATACAATAGAGGTTATTCTCAGAATACTTGATGGCGCGAAGCCCAGTTTCATTTGAAATCGTCTGAATACGTTGTCCAGTTAATATATCCCATTCTTGAAATTCTAACTCTTTTTTACACATGACGATAAGACGTGATCTATCCTCATCATAAAAACCGACCGAATCCAACTGTTTGTCGACATTGATCCTCTGAACGAGGGCTCCCGTTTTTATGCACCATTCTTCAAGGTAATGACCTATTCTAAAGTCATCATAGCGATTTAGAAACATTCTGCCCTGCATTTGGGAATAGGCTAAGCATTCTATTATGCTGCTAGATGTTATACCTGGGAACTGTTTCATAATGAAATTTCGAGTTTGGGATTCTAAATTCCATATGCTCAAGCTCACATCACTATTGTTAATGTAACAACTTATTCCTTCGTTTCTGCATAGATAGCTGTAACTTTTAGTGAATTTATCTTTATAATAACCCTTAATCGTTTGGATTTCTCCACCTGTGTCCACATCCCACTCCTGTAAAGACAGATCGCTGTTCCCGCTAATAATACGCTTTCCATTCGGCGAATAACCCAAGGTGTACACGCTTTTTGACGAACTCATTTCACTGAATACTCTAAGGCAGTTTCCAGTTGTTAAATCCCATACCCGAACGGTGCCGTCATAAGAGCCACTAATCGCCTTTTTCCCATTGGGAGAGCATCCTACATCACTTACTTTCTCTTCATGCCCTCTTAGGACTCTGAGACATCTCCCGGTCTCTACGTCCCATACTCTTACAGTTCCATCATCGGATCCGCTTAACAAATTATCCCCTATACTTGTAAAACGAACGCATCTTACAGCCCCGTTATGACCTGAGAATGAGAGCAAGCAAGCCCCTGTCCGTATATCCCACACTTTAACGAATCCGTCGTAAGAAGCCGTGGCGACTTTCATCTGATCAGGCGAATAGTCGATCCCTCTAATTCCTTTGGAAGTGCAGCGTATTGACTTAATGCACGTAAAGGTATGAGCATCCCACTCTTTTAATAAATTATCAAATGAGCCGCTAATTACTTTTTTCCCGTCTGCCGAATATTTAACACCGTAGACTGCCGAATCGTGCCCTTGTATCGAGTGCAGGATTTCTCCCGTTCTCAAGTCCCACTCGATCATCAGACCGTTATAAGATCCAGCGAGTACTCTTTTCCCATCAGGCGAATAAGCGACAGAATTCACATACCAGGAATGTCCCAATAATACTCTTATGCACTCACCTGTAGTAAGGTCCCATTCGCGAACGCTTCTATCAGCAGAGCCAGTCAGTACTCTTCGACCATCAGGTGAGTAGGCAATTGAATAAATACTATTCTGATGCCTGTCGTCAAAGAATGTACGCTGACTGATTTTAGAATATCTAAAACTTGCTTTTTGCTTATTCGTTGACAATATAACCCCATTTAAGGAAATATATCTTAAATCCATATGATCAAAGGAAAGGTCTGAAAGATCGACAATTTCATGTTTCCGACGAAAACTACGATAGATCTGGAGCGCATTAAAAATCGTATAGTCTGTAGGAATTCGTGACTTCCCCCCATGAATCCCCACGCACGTTGTACAATAGCCTCCTCTAATAGATCTGTAAGAAAGTTCAATACATAATAATCAATCGGCCTTCGCGCAAATTGGGTAAACTCTGAATCGTTCCGTAAAAGCTCGATATAGTGCACTGCGCTAAAGAAGTCTCGGAACTGCTGGTGCATAAACGATACTTTGTTATCGGCTCTTAAGTGAAATAAATGCAATTCCTGAATAAGTATGCGATACTGCCTTTGCGGATCCTCCCACGGTTTTGACATGCAAGAATATTGGCGCGCTAGAGAACTAATTCTTGAAGGAATTCCTCCGCACCACAGGGCTTGATAATATGTATTTGCTTCATTAATGAGCGCATAGAATCGATCTTCGTCGATAAGATAAAGCGACTCCGCTTCAAACCGAAAGCCAATAAAAGGCGTAACGAATTCCAGTGCATATAAGTAAGCAAGTATCTCCGGTCCGTCAAACTTAATGGACATTACTTTGCCGAATTGGCATTGGAAGTAATTCCAAATCAATGCTCCTGTGTTCACCCTGTCATGGTACCAAAATAAGCCAACCGTAGACTTGAATTGATTGTATTGAGCTTCCGTGTTTGCATATAACGTTAACAGCATAGGAATTTCTAATAGGTTCATTAAAGTTTTGTTTTCGGAAGGAATCTCAAGTCCCAATGATATTAAGTAATTACTAATCTGACGTTGATCCAAACTCTCCAAACGCAAGTGTTCTAATTGAGATAACCAGCCGTAATGATATTTAAAGTTGGTTCTCGAGGTTACAATCAGCTGTACTCCTGATTTTTTGGTCCACTGATCAATTTCTTGCACTACCATTTTCTTGCTATCTTCAGGCAATTCATTCATGCCATCTAAAAAGAGAAGAAGTGAAGGTTTTCCGTCCCTCGAATGTTGCTGCCCAATTCTGAAGAATAGATCCGCTTGTTCCTGATCACCTTGCCAGATGTATTCCACCAAATAATTTTTTATTGGCGCGTTCGTTCCCGTCTCAAGTGATACCATTGGAATATAAGCAGCGAAGATATTCTGCTCCAAAACATAATCGCACGTCGACAATAGGGATACCGTTTTTCCAGTGCCACCTTCACCAGTAATCAATAAGCTTTTGCATAACGAAACTGATCCCACCCAGGAGTTTCTTAAGTAAGTTAAGAGCGATGCTTCTCCTTCGGCACCGAACGTTTCTCCTTTGTCATTCACCATCTTAGGGAATAACTGGTCGTTTAAGGAATCCAAGTAATAAGTGCCTGCTTGTTGCTTCGCCTTACCTTGGTACTCTTTGAAAAGTCGACGATTTTTAATATAACTTGCATCTAGATCTTCATTTTGCCACGGGAGCTTAATTCCGTATAATTCGAATGCGGCACGAATACACCAATCGTAGGTAAGTACGTTTGTGATATAATACGACTTTTCTTGGCTAGGCACATTTTTTTGCATACCAAGGAAATAGAAACGTCCGTTTCTATGTGTATACATAGGACAACCCGACATACCTACAATGGCTTCGTATAAATAGGTGTCAGGTTCCGAAGGCTCACTCAGTTTTACCATCCATTTTGACTTTTTCTCGTCGTTATACCCTTGTATCTTTCCTTCTAACGGAAGAAACGGTAAATCCAATGCTTCTATGGCCTTTGGATACCCCGCAAAGAGAACCTCAGAATACAATAAGTTTCCGTCACCATTAGGAATTACCATATTATCGTCTGGTTGCAACCAAGTAAGTTTCTTTACAAAGATGAATGCTATGTCGTACTGGTCCCTACTACTTCGCTCGTACAACAACCTTGTAATTGTAAACAGGTCTGTTCGACCTGACCATGCTTCCAAACCTATGTTGTTCATATCGCCGGAAAACCCATCGAATAAATGGAATACTGTGATAACAAGATCTTCTTCCGTATTATCAGGTAAGGAGATTAGCATGCCCGTAGCTTGTCCGTTTGGGATTTTTATTTTTACAATAAGCTTCGTAATATCAGGGAACATAAATACTCCTTTGAACGATGCATTGTCGCTTATACGGACTCAGAGGCTCGTTCCTAAATAATTCCTCGATTCTTCCTTCGTAATTAAAATAAAATACGGAGTTTCTGTTGTATTGCCAGATACGTGCTAATGTTTTCTTATCCGGATGATTGTATCTAGTCCCATCCGTTGATATAAGGAAATTGGAACAATCCACAAGCTCAAGGAACTCGTTGGATAAATTACCGACGCTGCCGTGGTGTGATAACTTTGTGTAATTTGCCATTAATTTATTGTCTCTTGTAAATCCCATGCTAATTAGTTTATCGCATACAATCTCATAATCGCCGTCGCCTAACATTATCAATGCACTCTCGGTAGAATTTTCTTTAATGATAGCTGCAATGCTAACGCGATTATATGCGCTAAGCTTGTGTATTTCCGTGTTTAACATTAAAGTCTCTATCTCGCTATCATAATCACTTTCTCTCTTCCCTCTTGTTTCGGCATCTTTATCCACTCTCTTCTGCATGTCTCGCAGATATTGATCATGAAATGCCTCCAAAGTCGATTCGGTTGGAGCTAAGTAGGTTATGGAAATTCCGTTCTCCTGAATATCTCCATTCCCGTCGTTTAACACAACCTTATCTTCTAGCAATTCCAAATCGAACAACAGTTCTTGAATTTCTTTTGCCGATGCCGCACTAGTGTCGGTAGATAGATCCCTCGTTTTCTTTACTAATGGGTAGGTCGGGCGTTGTAGATGCTTTGCAATCTCGTGTGGGGAGTTATAAATCACTTTCTTTATTCTAGACCTCTTAGTCGGGCACTTTAGTAATTTATTGAACAATCGAGAAAACCCTTTAATATGGTCTTCATCGCTATGAGTAATGATTATTAAATCCAGAATATTTTCTTCCAAAAACTTATCGATTATTTTCTCATTGTGGACCGAATATGAAATGGCAGTTCCACTGTCCACTAGAATATTATATGGGGTGTCATCGTCTGTTTTTAATTTGATCAAGAAGCAGTCTCCATGCCCCGCTTTCAACATTTGTATTTCCACTCTATCGCTTCCTCCAAGTTGTCGGAGCTACCCACTATTCGCCCCTCAAATTCATTCCAAAAAAATGTTTATTGGTCCCCGATAACATTCGAAAAAAAGTCTCTGGAACTATCTCGAATAGCTTCAATTAAAATCCCCCCTCCCAAAGACCCACTTCTTTTTATTAACATTATTCGACGAAATAAATAATTATCCCTCTCTATTTACCATGTTATTCACTGTTTAATTTAAATATTAGATCTTACTAACTAATAGAAAAAGAGTTCCAAAGGAACTCCCATAACATTTACTACTTTTCTACTATAGAATGGTGTATACAAACATTCCCAGCTAAAGTATTCTTAAAATGATGCTCGTCTTGTTAGTGCCATCATTTAACTAGAACCTCATATATTAATTTATTAATAATCGCTGATGATTTCCCGGCCGATTGAGGAGGACCTACATGTATATAGAACAGATAAAGATTAAAGGTTTGAAGAAGTTTAAAGATTTTAATATTGCCTTCAATAAAAATATTAATGTGCTGATTGGTGAAAATGAAGCTGGCAAAAGTACCATATTAGAGGCTATTGATATCGTACTTAATCAAAAAGTCTTTAATTCTACAAATAACTCAGAAAAATATTTCAACAATGATATTATTAATCAATATAAATCTAATCCTTCTATAGATACTCTCCCTAGAATTGAAATCGAGTTATTTTTTAATGATGAAGAAGAATTGAATTCTGAGTATTTTAACGGACTCCATTCATCATTTGCTCCTAAACTAAAGAACGGTATTACTTTCACGTACAAATTCGATGAGAGTTATCGTGAACTTCTCGAAAATATGTATGACGGGAGTTATGATGAAAACTTTATCCCAACAGATTACTACATAGCAGAATGGGTTACTTTTGCTGGAAGAAAATACATTAACAAAAAATCCCCTATAAAAAACGTATTGATTGATAATTCAATTAGAAAAAATAATCTCTTTGATTCTTATTCAAAAAGAATTTTTAATAACAATATTAAAGTAACAGATAGACAAAATCTTTCGTATCAATTCAGAAAGAAAATTCAAAACTTTGTAAATGAAAATACCCAACAACTTAATATAAAAGAATACAATTTTGGAATTGATGAAGACAAAACTGTATTAGAAAATTTACTCGATCTAAAGAGTGATGGGGTCTCAATTCAAAACAAAGGAAAAGGGAAGGAAAATTTAATTAAAACTGAAATTGCCTTAGAGGTCGAGTGTGATCTAATTTTATTAGAAGAGCCCGAAAACCATTTGAGCTATATCAATACCAGGAAGCTAATTAATGATATTCAAACTATGTGCCGCGATGCTCAAATGATTATTACTACGCATAATCCATTGATCGTCAGCAGATTAAATTTGCAAAATACAATATGGATTAATAAAGAAAAAAGTCATTCTCTAAATAAAGTTGATGAGGTTGCCGCGGATTACTTTATGAAAACAGATAATTTGCAGTTATTAAATTTTATATTAGCTCAAAAGGTAATTCTTGTAGAGGGAAATAGCGAATATATTCTATTACCACAACTTGTAAAGAATTCTCTATCGTATACATTAGAAGAAAAGAATGTTGAGATTTTATCTGGTGGAGGTATTACTTATAAACATTATATTGAACTATCAAAAGTAGTTAATAACTCTTTATTAGTTATAACCGATAATGATGGAGATCAGGAAACTGTTGATTCTATTCGTGAGTTAAACAAGAAAAATACTAATATTCAAATTCAATGTTCAGTTTCTGTTAATGAGTTTACATTTGAAGTTTGTCTTTTTAATAAGAATGCGTCAAAACTTAGTAATATTTCGGATGTTAAACCAGGTACAAAAGCTGAATATCGTGACGCACCTACAGATAAAAATTTAGCCTATATGCTTAAAAATAAAACTGAAGCTGCTTTAAGGATATCCGAAGAAGATGTTTATAAAGAGGTCGTTGTATTACCGGAGTACATCCAGGAGGGGATTGAATGGCTCGTTCAACAATAATGCTTGCAGCAGCCGGTTCAGGAAAAACGTATTATATTGCGAAGCATTTAAATCCAACTTCAAAAAATCTAATCATTACATATACTAAACAGAATGTAACGAATCTCAAGAGAGAGATAAAAATTATACATGGAGAACTACCTAAAAACACACAAGTTTTAACGTTTACTAGTTTTGTATATAGATGGCTTTTGAAACCCTTCGAGCCGATCTTAGCCATTGGAGATAGAACGTCTATAATAACTGCTGGAGTGGAAATAAATAAAGAACCCGAGCCTCAAAGAATTAATGGAAAGCCAAATTATAAATATCGTAAACAAGATGACTATAGACACTATCTAAATAATCAGAAATATTATTCATCAAGAATCTCCAATTTAGTTTTAGCTCAATCGAAGGAAGTAAAAAAAGTAATAATTCAACGTTTACTTAAATTTTGTGATCAACTTTATTTTGATGAACTACAGGATTTTATGGGTAAAGATTTTGATTTATTATCAATGCTTATAAAAGAAAAAAATGTAAAAGTCTTTGCTGTAGGGGACTTTCACCAACATTCAGTTAGTAAGTCTAATTTTACAGCCAGTAAACCATTTACAAAAGGGAAAGACTATATTTCAAAAGATGAATACAAATTACTATTTAAAGGAACACATATAGATGAAAACACTCTAATAAAAAGCAGACGTGTTCCAAGAGAGATATGTGATTTCATTAGTACTAAACTAGGTATCCATATACAATCATCAAGCATAGTTAAAGGGCACTTTGAGTTATTAGAAGAAAATTCTAGAATAATCGAGGTTATAGAAGATATCAATGTAATAAAGTTGTTCTTTAGAGATAGTCGTAAGTATAACTGCTTGCCAACTATAAACTGGGGCTATTCTAAAGGTGATACCTACAAAAAAACTTGTATTATACTAACCAAGACGTTTGAATCATTATTTGAAGAAGATTTCTCTTGTGCTCATTTAACACCTGCTCAAATAAATCCACTCTATGTAGCAATGACTAGAGTTACAAATGAACTTTATTTCATTAAAGAAAAAGACTTTAAGAGTCTCAAAGAAAAGTATACTGTTCTATAAGAATTGGGCAACACTTACGCTTTGCCCGCGAACGCACCGAGGAATCTACTGATGACCGTGTCGATTATCTGAACTCCCGAGCCGAGCGCGGAACCGCAGTAAATCCGTCAACCCGTTCATCCTCAACAATGAGTTGTTCCATTCTGTTGTGGAAGAATGATTGATCAGATCGTCCAAGTTGACTGTTACGTTAATCTTGCATCGACCTGCACAGAAGTAATTACAGGCCCACTTTCAATAGGTATTTGAAGCTTCATGAGCTCGAGGGGTTTGCTTTTATTGTTGGTAAATATTTTATCTAATATTCCGTTGGTATTGCCAACTGCTGTGTTTTTAAGTTCGTTACCTTACTTCTTCTCTTTAAGGAAAGATGCCGGCCATAAATAGCTTTGCGTTGATACACTACCTTCACTTCGCGGTCCACTCCATTCACTGAAGGAGCAATTAACTTAACCTTGTTAGTATTTAAGTTCTTCACAATTTCTGAACTTTTGTTAGGATTGCCCCCAATCGCTCATTTCTGAATCACCTCATAATCATTATGGGTCAACTTCTCACGAATCTCCCCTTAATATTAAAATGTTATAATAAGAAGATGCTTTAAAAAACACACTCATTCGTAATCGCAACTTCGACAGATCTGTAAATCGAAAATCATTTAATTCCATTGTTTAGTTAGCTTTATTTTTATAATCTCCACTACTTCTTCCTGATTATTAAGATGAAGTTTACGGAATAGAGATACTGACTCTATTTCAAGGTCAGATAAGTATATTTCCTCATCAGTGAAATTATATACTTCACCTTCCTTAAATATTCTGAATGGCGGCTTATCGCCATCTTTATAATTGCCGAAAATTAACCATTCCATATTAATAAAAATTGTTTTCCTAATGCTTCCATTGTCTCAAATGACGGTTTACACCTATTGTTTTCGATATCGCTTAATGTGCCTTGTGAAACACCAATGAATTGTGAAAATGATTTTTGTTCAAGATGATTTGTCTTTCTAATAGATTTAATGCGTTCCCCGACTGTTTTCAACGAAGATCAACTCCTATGTAAAGTGAAAAGAACCCGACGTTCATCGGGTTCTTTTCGTGACCTTGATACAACTGCGGTTCCACACTTTTTTATCACCAGACACCCAACAGACTGAAACTTTCAAACCTACTCCACAGTCACACTCTTCGCCAAATTCCGCGGCTTATCCACATCATTACCACGAGCCAATGATGCATAATACGACAGCAGTTGCAACGGAATTACTGCTAGAGCCGGTGAGAGCACATCCAGCGTTTTAGGAATCAAGAAGGTGCTGTCCACAGATTTCTGCAGCTCACGCTCGCCTTCTACGGCAATACCAAGAACATTGGCGCCGCGCGCTTTTACTTCTTTAATATTGCTCACTGTTTTCTCTTGAAGTTCATGCTGTGTAGCCAGAGCAATAACAGGGATATCATCCTCGATCAACGCAAGTGTTCCGTGTTTAAGTTCACCGGCTGGATAAGCTTCTGAGTGGATGTAAGAAATCTCTTTCAGCTTCAATGAACCTTCCAACGCCACGGCATAGTCCAAGCCTCTGCCAATGAAGAATAGATTGTCATGTTTAGCCATTTCTTCGGCGACAACTTTAATCGCTTCTGCTTGCCCCAGAATCTCTTCTACTTGAGCAGGAAGCTCCCTTAATGCGGTAATCGCTTCTTTAATTTCCACAGCGGATTGCGTTCCCAATGTTTGCGCAAGGTGTAGTCCTAATAAATAGAAAGCTATCAGTTGTGAGGTGTAACCTTTTGTCGAAGCAACGGCAATCTCCAGCCCTGCCCATGTTGTAATCACATCATCTGCTTCACGTGCCACTGAACTTCCAACTACATTCGTAATCGCAAGAACATGCGCACCTTGGTGCTTAGCTTCACGAAGAGCAGCAAGCGTATCCGCTGTTTCACCGGATTGGCTAACCACGATGACTAGCGTATCTTTGGTGATAATAGGTGAACGATAACGGTATTCAGAAGCCACATCGGTTTCCACCGGAATGCGAGCCAGCTTTTCAATGACATACTTTCCAACCATACCTGCATGATAAGCAGTTCCGCAAGCCACAATATGAATGCGGCTAATGTTACGAATAGCTTCGGCAGATAGCACAAGTTCATTCAATGTTACTGCGCTGCCATCTGTCGAAATACGGCTTCCCATGGTATCACGATAGGCTTTGGGTTGGTCATAAATTTCTTTCAGCATAAAGTGATCATATCCGGCTTTTTCAGCTGTAATAATATCCCAATCGACATGAAACATTTCCCGGGAAATGAAATTACCTTCCAAAGTCATCAATTCGACACCATCTCGTGTCAAAAGTGCCATTTCGCCGTCATTTAAAATGAACACATTTCGCGTGTATTCCAAAATAGCCGGAATATCCGAACCGATAAAGTTCTCTCCTTCACCGATACCGATGATCAATGGGCTAGCTTGACGAACAGCAACTAGTCGATCTGGTTCATACTCTGTCAAAACACCTAATGCAAAAGCGCCAGTCATATGCGTGACCGCTTTTTGTACCGCTTTGAGAATATCTCCTTCGTACAAATCAGCGATAAGATGAGAAATGACTTCTGTATCTGTCTCCGAAACAAAGTTGTGCCCTTTGGCCGTCAACTCTTCCTTCAAAGTGATGTAATTTTCAATGATTCCATTGTGTACAACAGAAAATTTCAATGAATTATCCGTATGAGGATGAGAATTTACGTCCGATGGTTTACCGTGGGTTGCCCAACGTGTATGTCCAATTCCTACGCTTCCTTGCAGGGGAGTTTCTTCTAATTTAGACTCCAGATTGGCTATACGTCCCTTGGCTTTCTTAATCTGCAGCCCGTCAGCTGTAAATACCGCTACACCTGCTGAATCGTACCCTCTATATTCGAGCTTTTTGAGCCCTTCTAATAAAATTTCCTGAGAATTCCGCTTACCAATATAACCAACGATTCCGCACATAGTGTAGTACCTCCATAGTTTTATAAGCCTCTCCTAAAAGGGCTTTTTTTCAAAGATCTTGTTTTTGGGCAAAACAAATAAACCGTATATAATCGACTTTCATTACGTTCATCTCAAAAATTGAATTGATGTTGGATACTTGTCAGCCTGGTCGCCCAAGCGTTTTTGCTTTCCAACTTAACGGCATTCAAGATGCCGGAAGGTCCCCGCCGAATGTTTCGAACACCTTCACCTCGTCAACTCGCTGCGTAGTAGGTTCGCTACTTTTCCGATCGCTTGCGAGTTCTGGCGCTATTTATTCCATGATTAACCTCTACCCTGCCTTTCCTTCTTGAGTCAAATCCATCATATTCATTTTGGAGCGAGCTTGCAACTCCTTTTTTCTTGAGAAAATCCCCATTTCGCCAAATCAAACGAAAAGGGGACTCGAAAACACTACACTAACTGTTCTTGAATCACCTTGGCAATATCATGAACGTAGGCTTCTACTTGCTCTTTATCAGGGCCTTCTGCCATGACTCGAATCAATGACTCCGTTCCGGAAGGACGTACCAATACACGCCCGTTGTCGCCTAATTCTTCTTCAACTTTGCGAATGGCCTGTTCAATGATCGCGTTATCTTTGAGCTTACTCTTGTCAGCCACACGAATGTTGACCAAAAGCTGCGGGTATTTACGCATAATCGCTTTTAATTCACTCAGTTTTTGGCCTGATTGCACCATCGTGTTAACCAGCTGTATAGCCGTAAGAATACCATCGCCCGTAGAAATATAATCTAGGAATATGACATGTCCAGACTGCTCTCCGCCTAAGTTATACCCGCCTTTACGCATCTCTTCCATCACGTAGCGATCTCCTACAGCGGTTTGCAAAGATTTAAGACCTGCTTTCTCGATACCTTTAAAAAACCCTATATTAGCCATCACCGTTGTCACGATCGTTCCGTGGTTCAGCTTCCCTGTTTGGTTAAGCGCGTTGCCTAGAATGCTCAGGATGAAATCGCCATCTACTTCAGCTCCCGTTTCATCGATCGCAATCAGACGATCGGCATCTCCGTCGAAAGCCAGCCCAATAGCCGCTCCGTGCTTCACTACTTCTTCGCGTAACTTCTCAGGATGCGTAGAGCCGCACTTATCGTTGATGTTGCGACCATTCGGCTCTGCACCGATGGTAATCACTTCCGCTCCTAGCTCGCGGAAAACTTGAGGCGCCAGCTCGAAAGCTGAGCCATTCGCGCAATCCAAAACAACCTTGTATCCAGTAAAAGACTCGGATACGGTCTCTTTTAAGAACGCCACATAGGCTAGTTTAGCATCTGGCTGATCTGATACGGTTCCTATCTCTCCGGCAACAGGGCGAGGCAATTCATCTACTGCCGCGTCAGCAGCTGCTCAATTTCAAGTTCAGTCTCGTCCAATAGTTTAAAGCCATCGCCACCAAAAAACTTAATCCCATTATCTTCAACCGGGTTATGCGAAGCCGAAATCATTACGCCCGCATCAGCTCCGAGCGTCTTCGTCAAATAAGCTACTGCTGGTGTACTCACAACACCGATCCGAATAACCTCTACACCAATGGATAACAAGCCCGCCACGAGAGCAGCTTCCAACATAGGTCCTGAAATTCGTGTGTCGCGGCCAATAACAACCTTTGGATGCTGCGCTTGTCTCGTTAATACATAACCGCCGCAGCGGCCAACTTTATAAGCTAATTCTGGTGTAAGTTCGCCATTAGCGACACCACGTACACCATCCGTCCCAAAATATTTCCCCATATCTTTGTTCTCCTCTTTCTCTATAACCTTTTATGGATTTGCTGTTTTTGGTGCTTTCTCACTGATTTCAACTGTTGCCTTCACTTGCTGCGGCGTAGCAAATTTCACATAAGTTGGTAAATTAACCGTTACATTCACCTCATGCTTACCAGGCGGCAAATTACTTACATCCAGTATAGCCTGCACATCCTGCACTTTAATTTGATCAATTAATGTAGGAGCTCCTTCAACCGTCATGGATAGCTTAGCCGTCTCCGGCAGAACAACCTTCGTGTTGTAATTTTCATTTTGACCGATAATGGTCAGCGGAATATTATCCAGCACCTTTGTAATCGAAGGTACTACTTCTACATGCACCGTTACTTTGGCAGGATCCAATTGAGTTACTTTATTCCTAAGCGGGATGTCCAGTGAATAATCCTTCGTTTCCTTAATATCCTGCACGTTAAGCTGCGGGCCTTGATAAAATTCCAGTTTATCGACAACATCTTGTGTACCATAAACCGTTATTTTATCCGGATTTTGCGTCACCTGAGAGATCGCGAACCCCTTTGGCGGTTCTCCGGTTATCTTGATCTGCAGAGGAATGGTTTGGAACGGACTCGTAATCGGAACTTCCACATCAACAACAGATGGATTCATATTCACAGTTACTTCTTTTCCATCCTTATCAAAAGCCTGCAGCCTCACTTGCTTCGTAACAGCAGATTGCGCCTTATCAACAGATACCTCACCGCGTACGTTCTCAATCTGTCCGAGTTTACTGGTGGGCGCCGTAATATAAACCTTATTTGGTTTCACGATAGGCTGGCCTGCTTTAAGTCCTGCCGCAGGTGTCCCTTTCAGATTAATGACAACAGGCACTTCTTTCATCTGCAGCTCTTCAATAACGACATGCACGGTTCTCGGCACAATCTGGACATCGACATCCGAAGGAAAACCGACTGCTTTCAGCATGAGCTGTTGATCGCCTTTGCCCACCTGGGTTAAATCCAACTCGATTTGATAATTGTTGTTCGTCGTTACCTTTTTAACAGAAGCTTCTTTTCCGCTCAGAATAACCTGTACATTAGAAGGCGTCATCGACGAGATGAAATAATGACTTTCATCATACTTGGTCGTAATGGCAACATTATTAATCGTTTCTTCACGTTCTCTAAGCGGTGAATTTCCCGAAAGATTCGTTTGATCCATATGAACAACAACCCACAGCAAAATCCCTATAATAAGCGCGACAACTCGCACTACATTCGTATTACGCAGCCATTTATCCATTTGAACGTCCCCTCCATTTCATGAAAGGGTTCTTTTCTTTTGCTTTCGTTTTTGGCTTTAGTTCTTCAAATAACTTAGCGATCAGAGATTCCTCTTTAATATCCCGAACGATATGGCCATTCATGGTCAATGAGATTTGTCCGGTTTCTTCAGAAACAATAATGCACATCGCATCCGAAACCTCACTCATTCCAATGGCAGCCCGATGCCTAGTCCCAAGCTCCTTGCTAATGAAAGGATTTTCAGACAGTGGTAAATAGCAGCCAGCAGCCATTAACTGGCCCTGCCGAATAATAACAGCTCCATCGTGAAGCGGTGTGTTAGGTATAAAAATATTAATCAAGAGCTCCGCACTGATTTTGCTCTCTATCGCAATGCCGGATTCTACATAATCGGTTAGACCTGTTTCTTTCTCAAAAACAATCAAGGCCCCTATCTTTCGTTTAGCCAAATAATTCGCGGCTCTTATCACTTCACCAATACGCTTATTCACATCTTGATCTTCTTCAGATGAAGACCGGCTGCTGAAAAGCTTACCGCGGCCCAACTGCTCTAAGGCTCGACGCAGCTCTGGCTGGAATATGATAATAACCCCAAGAACCCCAAACGTGAAGGTCTGATTCATCATCCATTGCAAAGTACTTAATTTAAACCAAATACTTAACGCCCATGTAATGACGACCACAAGGATCCCCTTCATGAGTTGAATTGCTCTTGTCCCACGCACTAGCAGGATCAATTTATAAATCACATAGCTAACGATGAGAATATCGACAATATCCTTAGCCGAAATGCTCGTGAGTAAGTCCATTTATTATTCTCCCCCAGGCGACAGCAACCATTGTTCTCTCTAATATAGAATCATAACATAATCCCCGTTATACTTCTATTTTTCTGCCATTACGAGAAATTAATCATGTAATCTTGAGGACTTTTCATACAAAAAAACGCCCTCATCCGGCAGAAGCCGTGTCGATGACGTTTCAATTTAATTCGAAAACATACCCACGAATTCATTTAATTTATACCAAATCCAGCCAAGCGCTTCATCTACTTGTGTTACTTGCCCAGAAATATGCGCGGTTGATGCTAGGTTTAGGGTCCCATCAATAACAATTAGGTTACCTGTCACATCACCTTCCACCTTCAGCGTTCCACGTTG
The DNA here is from genome assembly GCF_008017805.1 of Paenibacillus sp. N3.4. GTDB lineage: Bacteria > Bacillota > Bacilli > Paenibacillales > NBRC-103111 > Paenibacillus_E. The sequence goes on from NZ_VRTT01000041.1 coordinate 33,308, forward strand.
TACAACAAGATCGCCTTTGACCGTATGCCCCTCTGGCACTGTTACCGTATCCCCTTGAATCACAACATCTTGAAGATCGTTACCCTTAACCATCAAATTTTTATCGTCATTCCACATGGACATGAAACTACCGAACATGACTGTTGCGAATACAACAGCTACAGAGATACCTGGATGCTTGCGTATCCAATACATCCAAGAGCTACGCTTCTTAATCGGAGGCAGTCCGCTCATGATTTGTGCAGTCAACGTATTAGGCACACTGATTGGCGACAGCATTCTGACGATCGCATCTGTTTTCTCTAATTCTTTGAACAAAGTATGGCAGGCCTTGCAGGAAATCAGATGCTCTTTCAATTGCCTTGCTTCCAATCCGTGCAAATCACCGTCGAGATATTCATGTATGAGCGGGAGGGCTTCCTTACAATTCATGATTCAGCCACCCCTTTCTTCAGCTTTTGCGGTATGTCGTATACCATACGTTTGGCATTCAAATATGTTTCACAATGGAATAGGATTATTAATTTCAAAATGTTCCTCCTGCTCCAGCTTCTTGCGCAAATACTCACGCCCGCGATGAACACGTGTTTTAATGGTTGTCACCGGCATATCCAGCACTTCCCCGATCTCTTGCAAAGACATATCGTGCAAATAGCGAAGAATGACCACAGATTTATATTTCTCAGGCAGCGTCTCGATCGCACGGCGAATATGTTCCTGCGTTTCCGATACAATGACCTGCTTCTCAGGCGTGTCTTCATGGCTCGGCAGCATGCCGTAATAGTCGCTGCCTTCGCCATCTTGTATTTCCGCATCCAATGAATATATATTTTTCTTTCTGCGCAGCTTATCAATACACAAATTGGTCCCTATACGGAAAATCCAAGTAGAAAATTTTTGATTCTCATCGTATCGATGGAGATTCGTATACACACGCAGGAAAGTCTCCTGTACGGCATCCTCAGCCTCTTGTTTATTATGCAGCATACGATAAGCCAAATGAAAGATCTTATCCTTATAGAGGTCTACAAGCTCTGCAAAAGCATTCCGATCTCCATTCCTGGCTAGCTTCGCCAGACGTGCTTCCACAAAGTTCAATTCGATTTCCTCCGGCTCCTTAACAATTCAACCTCACTACTTATCATTACCCATAACTTATGTTTTGGTTTCAGAAATAATAATGCCTCCCAGAATGAAGCCCATTCCTACCCATTGCAGACCACTAACGGGCTCTCCAATAAGCAAGTAGGCGGCTATAACAGCAACAGGGAGTTCAACCGATCCAAGCATGGCGGCAAGCGTACTGCCAACACGCGGAATTCCGATATTAAAAGCTACGGTAGGGACGACCTGACCCAAGAAGCCAAGTAAAAGTCCCCATAATAGTAAGCTTCCTCCATGCTCACCAACAAATACAGTAGGAGGATACAATATATACATCACAGGCATTGCCGCGGTAAGCATAATCGCCGAATTCATAAGTGGAGGCAGCTTGCTAACAACTTGTCCTGTGCAAAAAAGAAATAGGCCATAAGTCAAAGCCGATAGGAATCCATAAACGATCCCTGATGCACTCATCTGATGCCAATCTATCTCAAATATATTAACGGCCAACAACGTTCCCAGCATAATGATAACAATCGCTGCACCTTCTGCTTTTTTGGGAGCCCGGCGTTTGACGATACAATCCATAGCAATAGTTATCCAAGTAAATTGAAAAAGAAGAATAATGGATATAGAGGCGTTCAGTTGCTGTAATGCCAAATTGTAAAAAACCGTCGTTAAGGACAACCCAAAAATGCCAATCAAACCAAGCTTAATCCAAGGTCCCTTGAAAGGATTGACCCAAGATTTCTTATGAAAAGTATTAACAACCATACAAAAAGAGTACCCATCGTCATCTGAGCCGGTGTAATTTGTCCATCAGAAAACCCTCGATCATAGGCCATTTTGATAAACGAGGACAGCAAGCCATAGCTTGCAGCTCCTATAATGACAAGGCACATTGCTAACCATCGTCCCATTTTACTGTACAACCCCCGTCTTTGCATACCCAGCATAATGAAAAAGCCGAGCTGCCTCCTAAGAAGGCCCCCGACTTCATCATCCTTGTATCTTTAGCTTTGTTCTATGTCAGTCGTTTCATTATCAGCCAGTATTCCTAAGTCCTGCAGCAATACCGTTAATCGTCAATAACACTTCACGGAGCAGGATCGCATCGTCTTCATTGTTTTCACGCAATGCGCGAAGCTCAATAAGCAGCTCTACCTGCATATAGCTTAATGGATCTACATATGGATTACGAAGACGGATAGACTCTTGAATAACAGGAACATTATCCAAAATCTCCTGTTGTCCGGTAATTTGTAAAATGATAGACGAAGTTAACTCATATTCTTCTCTAATTAAGTTAAAGATTCGCTCAGCAATGGCTGATTCTTTTACGAGATGACCGTATTCCTTAGCAATTTGCAGATCTGCTTTGGCCAGCGCCATTTGTAAGTTATCGATCATGCTGCGGAAGAATGACCAGTTTTCATACATTTCTTTCAGTGTTTCTAAATTCTGGTCCTGCCCTTGATAGAAGCTTTGGAGACCTGTACCTGCCGCGTACCAAGCAGGAAGCAAATATCTGGTTTGCGTCCATGAAAAGACCCATGGAATAGCACGTAAATCTTCAAATTTATCGCTATTTTTCCGCTTGGAAGGACGGGAACCGATATTTAGCTCGCCAATTTCCGGCAGCGGTGTGGACTCTTTAAAGAATGTTAAGAAATCTTCGTCTCTGAAAATAAGATCTTGATACTTCGTCTGCGCTTGTTCCGAAATACCGCGCATAATCGTTTCCCACTTGCCTTCCAGCGGATTTCTTTGTGGGGAACGTGACAATTGGGAAGCTGTAATCAAAGCAAATGTCGCCTGCTCCAAGCTGCGGTAAGCAATACCTTGCAAGGAATAACGGGATGACAGCACTTCGCCTTGTTCTGTAATCTTAATGCCCCCGCCTAGTGTTTCCACAGGTTGAGCGAGAATACTGCGATTCAGCGGCATTCCGCCACGACCTAGCGCACCTCCGCGTCCATGGAAAAACTTCAGCTTCACACCAAATTTTTTGGCTGCTTCCGTAATATCCTGCAGGGCCATACGAAGCTCCCAGTTAGCTGTAATAACACCGCCATCTTTATTGCTGTCCGAATAGCCTAACATAATCTCGTGGAGCTGCGTAACTGGATCTAAACTACCCTTATATGCCGGAATGGCTAGCAGAGTGCTCATGATCGCAGGAGCAGCGTGCAGGTCATCTATGGTTTCAAATAGAGGTACGGATTGCAGCGTACTTGTCACACTGCCATCGCTTTCTTGACGATACAAGCCGGCTTCTTTTGCAAAGACAACAACCTCTAACAGGTCACTTGCTCCTTGCGTCATACTGATCAAATAACTATTGATACAGTTGCGTCCGAATTCCTTTTGAGCTAGTTTAACAGTACGATAAACATCTAAACATTCTTGGGTATTTTCCGAGTATTCCAAATAAGTGGAAGTAATCGGTCTTGGATCGTTCAGTACATCCGTTAGAAGTTGGATTTTCTCTTCTTCGGAGAGCTTGCTGTAATCACTTGTGATACCCATTTTCGCCAAAATTTCAGTCATCGCTTGTTCATGTTCTTTGCTGTGCTGTCTGATATCCAGAGAAGCCAAATGGAAACCAAACAATTCAACTTGACGAATCAGCTTCTTGATATATTTATCTGCAACATAGTCCGCGTAGTGGGTTCTAAGGCTAGTCTCTATAATCGTTAGTTCATGTATAAATTCTTCCGGCGTATTGTACTTATGACTTGCTGGCACATTCGGATTACCTGTATGGTGGATTTTCTCGATCATATAAGTAATCTTAATCCGATATGCTTCTTTCGGGTTGCGCCATACATCCTGCACATTGCCAATCGCTTCACGGTCAATTTGAATAGAGTCAATCAGAGCATCGCTAACCTCAACGATATTTCTGCTAAAACTCATGTGTTCGAGTGTTTCTTTAAGGGTTTCCTCATACTTTTGTAAAGCAAGCTGGCGGTGCAATTCAAGTGTTTCCCACGTTACGTTGGCCTTTACAGAAGGATTCCCGTCACGGTCTCCACCAATCCATGAGCCAAATTTCAAAAAGGACGGCACATGCCAAGTTTGTTGCGGGTAATATTTATTTAAACAACGTTCAAGTTCGTGATACACCTCAGGCAGCACATCGAACAAAGTCTCATCAAAATAGAATAAACCATTACGCACTTCATCGATTACCGTTGGCTTACGATCGCGAAGCTCGTCCGTCTGCCAGAGATTAAGTACCTCACCCAGCAGCTTCTCGCGTAATTGTTCGCGTTCACGATAAGTCAGCATGGGATTATCCAGCTTCATCATATCTTCTGAAATACGAAGATGAATATCAAGCACAGCTCTCCGCATAGCTTCTGTCGGATGGGCCGTCATGACAAGCTCCAACGAGATGGATTGAAGAATTTCTTGAACTTCTTGATAAGGAACTAGATTGTTCTTTAATTCTTGCACAATGCTTTCGATTGAGCCTGGTTGTACACTTTCACCTGATGAGCGCTCATAATCCCGTTTGCGGCGAATACGATGATTTTGCTCGGCAATATTAACGAGTTGGAAGTAAATAGCGAAAGCTCGAATCACTTGATGACGAATATCCGGATCCAAAGAAGATGTCGTCTTCTTGAATTCATCATAGATCTCAATGACATAATGTGCTCTTAATGACTTACTCATTTCACGAATTTTTTCGACAACATCCAGTAGTTCGTTTCCACCTTGATGAACCAGAACTTCACCTAGTATGTGCCCTAGGAAGCGTACATCTCTGCGCAACAAATTATTCGTTGCTTGCTTCTGTAAGCCAATTTCGTTCTCTGACATGACTCTCCACCTCATCTATTCACTATGTTCCATTAATGCTTCTCTCTATGAAAGCTAAACCTTAGAAAAACTCATTTCAGAATATTTTACCACAATACGTTCTCAGCATATAGTGTTTAATGAAAAAAATCGTTTTTCAAGTCATGGTAATTACTGTATAGTAGTTTCACCCGTTTCTCCGCATCTCACTCCCAAAATAACAGAAAAAGACCACCCGTAGGTGATCTTAAAACTTTAAGCGGGCGGCGGGAATCGGAACCCGCGCGATCAGCTTGCAATCGTATCGCCGGGGAGCCCGACCAACCGTTTCACATAACATTCCTCATAAAAAAAATTCCCTCCAAGCAACTCTGCAATCGTTATTCGGGAAAATCAATCTATTGCGTTCCCTCTGAGGATGTCATTGTTGGGTAAAGCTCATACGTCTTACCCCGTTCTATCGGAAATTCCACGATCAACGCTCCATCATCAACGGCTATGTCCATTCCACCACACCTCACAAGAACCGGATTTGGCGTTCGAACCCTACATATACCCGCCTTTGATGCAGTTATGGAAGCCTCTGACAGTTTTCCATGAATCCACATCAAGTCAACGATATAACCTCCGCGACCACGCAGTCCGGTAACGCTTCCTTGCGTCCACGCAGCGGGCAAGGCAGGAAGCAAGGATAGCTCTCCAGCATGTGTTTGAAGCAGCATTTCGGCCATTCCCGCAGTAGCTCCGAAATTCCCGTCAATCTGAAAGGGGGGATGCGCGTCAAAGAGATTGGGATAAGTTGATTTGCGCAGCATTTGACTCAAATGCACATACGCTTGTTCCCCATCTTCCAATCTTGCGAACATATTGACGATCCATGCACTGCTCCATCCTGTATGTCCGCCTCCGTGCTCCAGCCTGCGGTGAAGAGTTGTTGCGGCGGCTTTAGCCAGCTTCGGGGTATATAACGGGCTGATTTGCGTACCCGGGTGCAGCGCAAATAATTGTGAAATATGCCGATGGCCTGGGTCTGCCTCCTCGTAGTCATCCATCCACTCCATAATCTGACCGTGTCTGCCGATCTCCGTTTGGGGCAGCCGCTCCAGCAACGCTGTGAGCCGCTCTCTAAGCTCGGCATTGACATCAAGCAAGCTGCTGCTTTGTTTGCAAGCCTCTATAAGCTCACGAATAATCTGAGTATCCATCGAAGGCCCCATGCACAGCGCCCCTTTTGTCCCGTCAGCTAACAGATAAGAGTTTTCGGGAGACACAGAGGGTCCCGTCACGAGCCGTCCATCCGGCGCTTCAACCAAATAGTCGAGAAAAAAGGCAGCAGCCTCCTTCAGCACCGGATATGCCCTCCGTTCCAAAAAGCTAATATCTTCTGTAAAGGCAAATCGCTCCCACAAATGCAAACTGAGCCACGCTGCTCCCATAGGCCATAGGACACAGGTTGGGAATATGCCCTCAGGCCGCGTTTCTCCCCAAATATTGGTGTTGTGATGAGCCACAAACCCGGAACAGCCATACAACTCCCCTGCTGTCTGCCTACCGCTAGTCAGCATGCGCTCGATATGGTCAAACAAAGGTTCATGGCATTCCGACAACCCGCAAACCTCGGCAGGCCAATAATTCATTTGCGTGTTGATATTAATCGTATATTTAGACTCCCAGGGAGGTGTGAAGCTTTCGTTCCATATTCCTTGAAGGTTGGCGGGCAGACAACCAGGTCGGGAGCTAGCAATCAACAAATAACGGCCGTAATGAAAGTAAAGCTCCGCCAAGCCGATATCCTCTTTCTTCTCCAACATAAGCTTCAACCGTTCATCTGTCGGCAGATTGTCAAGCTGAGCGTCATTCGTCAGGCGCAAAGTCACCCGATCGTACAATTCGCGATAATCGCGGATATGTCGGAGTTCCAGCTCATCATCAGATAGCCGATTGGCTTCATCGATTTGCAGCCTGCATGCAGCTATCGGATCCGACTCACGAAACGTTGTCGCTGCGGCAAGCAAGAGCGTAACTTCACTAGCGTCCTCTACCGACAGGAAATCGCCGATTACGGAAATACGCCCATCTGTGGAGCGCGCCTTCAGCACACAAGCAAATTCTACCCCATGCTTCCCGCATTCCCCACTCATTTGGATACTATCGGCCGTCAAAGCGCCGCTTTCCCCTTCAAAGGGCCTACGATTCAGATTGGCGGAAAAATTCAACATCCCCGGCTGATCGCTCTTTAAACGTATGACGATCACCTGGTCTGGGTAGCTGGCAAACATAACACGGCGGTAAGTGACTCCGTTCATTCGATATTCCATACGAGTTATCGCATCGGTCAAATCCAATTCACGCTTATAGTCCTCCACACCACCTTGCTGATCGGTAAAATATAGCTTTAGATCACCTAAGGGCTGGTACGGATTATAATATTTCGGCGTGGAAAAGAGAGACATTCGAGTCAGTCGCGTGGCTGCCTCCACATTCCCGGCAAACAACTGCTCGCGAATTTCGGTTAAAAAACGGGAACCATCAGGGTTTAGACCATTTTTGGGACCACCATACCAGATGGAATCTTCATTTAATTGAATTCTTTCCTCTTGCACTCGACCAAATATCATCCCGCCAAGCCGTCCATTACCGATCGGCAGCGCTTCTACCCACTCTTGGGCAGGCTGCAGGTACCACAGCTTCTCACGATTTCTCAAAGGCGCCGCCTCCTTATACATTCAACTTCTCCTTAATGATGATTTGGTTCGTACTCTTATCATTTTCTGATCTGCAGCTGAGTGTTAGGCGAAGCCGGCATCAACATGGTCATTTTGGTTCCCTTTTCGGGAATGCTCTCGATCTGTAACCCATACTTCTCCCCGTAGACCATTTGAATACGGCGGTGGACGTTCAATACGCCAATGCCGCCTTTTTTTCCTGCCTTATCCATCTCGCCGTCCGCCAGCCTATTGGCGCTCAATTTTTGCTGCAGCTCCGCGAGCTCTGTCTCCGAGATACCTGATCCGTTATCCTGCACGCTGACCCAAAAAATCCCGTCGTCTACGCCTCCATCGATCCGGATAAAGTGGAAATCTTCCACACCCTCGGGAAAAGCATGTTGAAACACATTTTCAATCAATGGTTGAAGGGTCAAGCGAACCATGGTAAAAAGAAGGAATTCAGGCTTCATAGCAACGTCTATTTCGAATTCTCGGCCGATTCTATGCCTTAGTATAATCATATAATGCAAGACATGCTTCAGTTCATTGGCAACTGTAATTTCCTCTATATTCGTCTGGACGGAGTATCGAAGCATATAAGCCAATGCTTCTACAATCTCGGATATCTCTTCCGATTCCTGAATCGTAGCGTAGCAGACTATAGTCTCCAGTGTGTTATACATAAAATGGGGGTTGATTTGCAACTGAAGAGACTGAAATTCAGCCTTCTGGCGCTCCAACTGAATCTCCGTATTATTCAATTCCACCAGTATAACTCGATCAACCGCTTCGGATAGACGGTTAACCATCACATTGTAGCGCATCATCAGTTCCACGATTTCGTCACGGTGAGGGGGAAGCGGAATGGGTGCCCAATTTCCCTTTTCCGTCTCCCTCATCCCGGATTTCAACAATTGAATCGGCTTCGTAATCGATTTACCGAATCTGTAAGCCAAGAGAATCGCCAATACTAGAGTAAAAAATCCGACAACCAGCGTAGTCGAACGTATGTTCGTAACTGGCTTGCGAAGCTCATGAAGCGGCATCGAAACGACAAGCTGCCAACCGGAATAATCCGATTTACGGCCCAAATACATGCGGTCGTCTCCTTCACTGCTGTCGACAAACGAATTAGTGCCAGCTTGCTTCAGCTTCAATTCAAACGCTACGGGAACCTCCGCTCCTACTTTGCTTGCGTCGGGATGATACACATATTGCCCCTTGTCATCCAAAATAAACAAGTAGCCGTATTTCCCCAAATCGACCCCTTTCCAAAGAGCAGATAAATCTGAAGACCGCATCTCGATGGCAAGCAAACCATTCAAATCACGAGATGACAAACCTCGGATACGGCGAACTAAAGTCAACATCTGATTCTGCTGACCCGCTAATATACTGTGATTCAGAATACTTAATTGCCCGTCAGCACTTGTATTCTCAAGCAGATAGTCCCTCTGCTTCTGAATATCATCCAAGTTGAACGAATTTGCGTCCACATCATTATAATAGTAGATCGCATTTTGCTTATCGCCAATGAGATAAATACAAGCCAATTTCGGGTTACGAATAAATAACGGATCAGCGCTGATTTCACGGATCTGCGTCCAGTAGGAATAATAATCGTATTCCTTCCGCGAAATAGGCGATTCAATGAATTCGAGGACCTTTCTGTTGGTCATAAGCGAGACGATAGACCGTTCGTAATCCTTCAAATACAAATCGGTATGGTGAACAGCATTCCCCACAATTTGATTCATTTGGTTCTCAACCATGACCTCCAACTCTTTGGAAGAAGTAATGTAAGAGAAAACGCCCAAACTAGAGAGTGAAAGGATAATGACTATTAGAAAATATATGAAGAGCTTCTGATATAAGCTTTTGATTTTCATTTTATACCGAGCCCTGTGCGATAGTCAGACGGCGAGATTCCGACAATTTTTTTAAAAGTTTTTGTAAAATGGGGATAATCGTCATACCCGACCTCTGTTGCTACATCTACGATTCGAATATGCGGAATGGCCAGCATTTCCTTCGCCTTCTCCATCCGTTTATTGATCCGATACTGAACAAAAGTCTCATGCGTTGTTTTTTTAAACAGCGAGCTGAAATATGTAGGAGTTACTCCGACCATAGCTGCAACTTGATCCAAAGAGATTTCCTGGGCCAAATGGCTGTCGATAAAGGCTTTAGCCTCTTCGATCGGGTCCTTGAAATTGCCGTTTCTGCTCGCCAGCAGATCCTTTGCCATTTGCAGCAGGCCGTTCCTGAACGTATCAAGCGCTTCCTTCACACTACTAACCTGCACGTGCGTCGGTACGGCGGAAGGCGAAAAATTACGGGCTTGAAACCGCTTTAAAAGCATGGCATTACAGTCGTCCAAAAGCTCCTTGATCTGCGCAAGCGACAAATTGGCGGAAACGAAGTATTCACGAAAGCGGACGATCAAGCAGTTTAATTCATCCATCTGCAGTGCCCATATATGCTGTTCCATCCGATCCATCCACTCGACATATTGGGAAGGCGGAAAATAACCCCGCGTAGGTTTTTTGACCACTTGATCCAGCATATCATGCACATTCGCTTTGGTCGCCGGTTTCAATAAATAGTGTCTAACACCGTAATTCATACTTTTTTGCGCATATTCAAAGTCACTGAAGCCAGAAATCACAACCATTTTAATGTGAGGGAATTCCTCATGAATGATTTTGCAGAGCTCCAATCCGTCCATCTTTGGCATGCAAATATCCGTCAACACCAAGTCAGGCTCTGAGGCGCGAATCCGCTCCAAAGCAGCTACACCGTTTTCGGCCGTCTGGATTTTGGAGAAGGAAGGCGAGTACATCTCCGCCATCTTCACCATCCCTTTACGAATGATAGGTTCATCGTCAACTATTAATATGTGCATGTCTGAACCTCCTTGTGATTCCAAAAAATGCTATTCAAATATGATAACTCACGATCACAGGTTCTTCAATGGAAAAACCGCAGATAAGTCAGCTATCTGCGCTTTCCAAACGGGTTTGTGCGAAACGCCAGATTACAGTGTCATAGGATGGCAGTCCTTCGTCTGGCCCTATCAATTCCCCTATGTACTCACCATTCGGTTTTTGTGCGACCCTCGCCTTCCACCAGCCGCATTTCCCTTTTTCATAGTCGAAGGTTTCACCGTCATCGTCATAGAGCAACTCCTCACCGGGTTCGGTACCGAAATGCACGAGTTCCAGCGTTACACGTTCACCGGATGGCGGAACGTGCGGAAGGTCAGGCATCATCGGAATGATCGAACCGCTTTTGACAAACACTGGAATGCTCTCCAACCCTGCTTGAACCCGAATCACACGTCCTCCCGAATATGGCTCGCCTGTCTCTAAACCATACCACATTCCAGGCGGAAGCAGTACTTCCCTCTCCAACTCGCCCTCAGTCAGCGGGGCCACTAACAATGCATCGCCGACCATATACTGATCGTCCCATTCTCTTACCCTTCTCTTTCCGTAAGCCGCATCCGTCGTATTCAATATTTGAAGACCCGCTTCGGATCCACCTGCTTCCGCTTGAGCGATTTCCGACGGCGACATGACAAACGGCATCGCACGGAAAGGAGGAATGCCTTGCTCCCGATAGCGTGCGAATGCTGAATACAAATAAGGAAGCAGCCTCATTCGCAGCTTGATATAATGACGGACAATGCCTTCCACTTCAGGGAAGGACCACGGTTTTGTTCCATCTCCCCAAGCATTCAGCATCGCTAATGAAGAAAAACAAACCGTTTGCATACGCCTCACCCAGTCTTCGGCACTTTTGGCTTTGCGTACTTCAGGTGTCCACAGTAATCCGCTGAAAGAGGAATTGCAAATCGCACGGATAAATTGCTTATGGTCATAAAGATCTGAATAGAGTACATATGGCATCGTCGAGGCCGCCGCATTCGATGCCCTTACGAGTCCATAAGTTCTTCTGTTTTTGCTGCGGAACAGGTCGGAAGTCATCTTTTGGAACATTAATCCGTATATTTGTCTCATTTGTTCGCCGTCCATACCGGAAGGAAAGCGGGCATGTCCTGGAAACATCCATGAATGGTTGGTCAATTCGCTGCCATCGCATTCATCGAGCTTGTAACCGGAAACTCCGAGACTTACATGCTGTTCATCATGTTGTTTTTTATACAGCCGTTCGGCCTCCGGAAGCGAAAAATCCGGTGCAAGCCCTCCCCAAACCGTATGGCTGCCTGAGAGCGGCTGCAGCTTCGCGTACAGCTCGCTCTTCGGCGATACGAAGGGGTGCTCCCACAGGTTCACGTGAAAGCCACTATGCTCCAGCGATTTCACGAATCGCTCCGGCTCGGGAAACCGCGTTTTCTCCCATTCATAGGTTACCGGATAGCTCTGACTGTGCCAGCCAGGCTCTAAACCGATCACATCGCAAGGAATATCATGCAGGCGGAATTGATTTGCTTCCTCCAGCACTTGTTCCTCGTTAAACAGGGTCGGGACACGATGCCAGAAACCAAGGCCCCATTTCGGCGGAAGCGTCCCGCCTCCGCAAAATAAATTATATCTGGACACAACATCGGAGAGGGTTGGACCCCCCAACACATAAACGTCCGCACCTTCGACAGGAATACGAATCTCCACCCGAGAAGCAACAGGTGTAGCCGTCCATGCCGAATCGGTGTTGCGATCGCGTATCTCTCCGCTGTGGGTATCTTCTTGCTTCTGTGTAGACCCGCAATGAAGCGTCACGATCCGCGATGTATCAACCCATACACCGTAGCCGAGATCGCTTACATAAAAAGGAACGGGAGCATGTGTCTCTCCAGTATCCTGTTTGGGGTCGCTGTTCACGCGCAAATAACGGGTTCTCCCCCGCTGATTCATTCTTAATAACTGAAGCCCTGTACCATAAAGCTTCTCTGTATGATTGAGCGGAAAGGACAGAATGAGACTGTCACTCGCTTGCTCAAGCTTAATGCTTTCCCACGCAAAAGGCGGATTAGCCTGCGGCAACTGCCGCATCGCATCCGTTTTCGGAGAAACTCCCATCCAAGAGAGCGGCGTGATCCCTTGTGGATTTCCGATCTCCATACGCCATACGCCAGGTGCCGATTCTTTCCATGCTTTCGTATTCATGCTGAATCCTCCGTTATCGAAATGTTCTACTTATAGAGTGGGAACCGCAATCGCTGTAGTCTGGCCGGTTTCACTAGCTAGCTTCGCATAATGGACTAGCGATTGTGTCTTCAAATAGTCTCTTCCGCTAGTTTCCGCTTCTCGCCCCTCCTGAAGTGATGTTAAAAACTCACTAAGTGTATCCGTCTCATCTACACCGCTAAAGTCATCAATCAGAAGGACCTCTCCATCCCGTATAATGCGGATTTCTTTGTCTGTTAATTCCATAGCTCCATCGGTGCCTTCGATCCGCCAATTGCCGCTCCACGGCGTTTCTCTCCCTCTAGAGGCGATCGATGCTGTATATCCCGCCGTGATGCCATCGTCCATTTCGATCAAGGCATAGGCGTTGATGATGGTCCCTTCTTCTTTCCAGCCACCGATTGGATTGTACAGCTTGGCTTGCACATATTTCCCTTCTCTACCGCTTAAATAACGAAGCAGATCAAAGTGATGAACACCAATGTCGTCCAAAACACTAACGGTATATTTTCTCTGTGCATTATGATACCGGTAGAACTGCACATCGATGGTAGACAAGCTCCCGATAACGCCTTCTTCGAGAAGCTGCTTCATTTTTCGAATGAAAGGCCATCTTCGGTAATTCTCTGCAATCATAAACGGTATATTTTCCCTTGATGCCCGGGTTACAACTTCAATCGATTCATGATAATCAAAGGAAATTGGTTTTTCGCATAATACAGGAAGCTTTCTGTCAAATGCCGCATGATTTACCCGAGTATGAATCATCGGCGACGTTACGTTTACTACAAAATCCGCTTGTTCCTGATCCAAAGCTTCTTCCAAAGATGTATAGAAAGGGAACGGGTCGTCTTCCATCTTCGTTTTCATGGCGATATCAACCTCAACGACCGCTGCCAATAGGCCTCTTTCTCTCAGCCTTTTATACCAGCTAAATCCTGCAGCGCCCAAACCAACCAAGATAGCTTTCATTTTCTATGTACCTCCTATGATTTTAATGGAATAACCATATTCCAAGTATTCGAAGCGTTGCGGAAACCCCCAAGACCGTCGGCAACCGCAGCAAACAGGTGGGTCGGTTCACCATCTTGAAACAGCAGAAAAGGTCGTTCGAGATTACCCATCGTCTGCTCAGTTCCATCATCCCAAAGAACGGTCCGTGAATAGGCTTTCGGCGTATCAGACAATCGCCAATTCCTCCCATCTGGCGAATAAGCGTGTATCCCTCCGTGCTTCTCTCCGCAAAGTGTGCCTTCCATATCCTTTGCAATCAATTCATAGCCTTTCGACGTGTTCCATATGAAAGGGTCTTCAATATGAAAACGATCCGGGGGAAAGATCGGTTCCTCCGTCAATACACGATAAGGACCTCGGTATTCGTCCGCTGCGGCTACCCCAATCGTCATTTTCCCGTGTTGTATGCCCTCATATTTACGGGATTTGTATACTAATAATACCGAACCATCCTTATGCAGACACGGAGCTGGATTAGAAGTCAAATAACTGTCATACCTGCCGGGACGTACAGGGAGGATCGGCAAATTATTTCTCTCCCAAGGTCCAAAAATGCTGCTCGCTACAGCGAGTCCCACTCTTTTATTCGAACGTGCTACGATACATCGCGGGTCTTCCAAGCCAAATCCGTCTCCGGGTACAGGTTCGGGAAGCGGGTGCGTTGACCCCATATAGTATAAAAGATAAGTATCACGGTGCTTGGTGATATGGGGATTATGCGTACTTCGGCCATCCCAATATTCCGCTCCTCTAGCCGGGAGAACGACCTCTTGAAACATATACGGACCTTCCGGAGTATCGGATACTGCTCTCACGATTTCCGACGCCACCAGCCAACCCGGATGCATGGGCAGCGACTTGGGCCATCGGGAAGCAAACATATGATAGCGCCCATCTTCCCCTAGAATGACCGAACCGCACCATACCCAATAGCCCTCCATCCGAAACCCGCCGTTGCGTGGAGCGGGGAGCATACGTTCCGCTATACTTTTATTCAAGATCATCATCCCTCCATTGCTTAGTTCCATCATTATAGGAATTATACGAGCAATCCGAAAGGATAAAACTTAAGGTCTCCCTGTATTTTTTTACGATGGAAATAAAATGGGAATCCTCACTAAGAGTGAGAATTCCCATTCGCTTATTTAATATCGATAAAGACCGCGCCGTCCTTCTTGTTCCAGCGATCAGTCGCTTCCTTAATAATTTCATTGCCACCCTTAGCCTTATACTCTTCAATTACTTTCGGCCAATCGGAGATCGGTTCTTTGCCATAAACCATTTTAATCATGTGATCAATGATGAGCTTCGGCCCTACGTCTGGCGAAGGAAAAGCAAGATCAGGATACTTGGTTAAAGCGTTTAAGTCCGGGTAAAAACCGATTCCAGACAAACCTTCCTTCGTTAATACCTCATCGAATGCCTTTAATGTTGCTTTCCCGTCGTCGTTCAGTGCCAGTCTTTGTTTATTATAGGTGGAGTCATGTACCGCCCATAACGTTCCGCTTCGGAACCCTTCTTCCTCTGTGTCTTCCTTGGTTACCGGGAATTTATAATTGATTTTACCGCTGCTGTCTTTGGTATAGGTATCGCCTTCGAGCCCGAATGAGAAGAAGGTATCCGCCTCTGCCGAGGTCATCCAATCGAACATTTTGATGATGCCTGCAGCCGCATCAGGCTTTACATTCTTGTTAACAAAGAAAGTTCGAATGACCGGTGAATAATAGAAATATCCGCTTTTTCCATCAGGTCCTTTAGGTGAGGGAATGATATCAACCTTCGAGCCTGGAACTGCCTGCGTAATATTAGTGCGGTACCCTGGCAATCCGGAAGCGTTTTGGGACCAGATTCCCGCTTTTCCGGCATTGACGCTTTTGGTGAAGTCCGTTGAGGTAATCGTCGCAAATTCCTTCGCGATCAAACCTTCGTCGAACATTGTTTTATACGTGGTCAAAGCTTTTTGCATGTTCTCTACGTCAAAAAATTTCGGAACGACCTGACCATTCACCAGCTTGAACTGATCTTTATAAGGCAGGACATCATAAGCTCCCAGAATAACGTCGGCATACTTGAAGGTCTCCCTCATTTGATACGGCTGCTCGACACCCATTTTTTTGAAAGCTCTCAGCACATTCAGGAATTCGTCAACGGTCTTCGGTGGCTGTAATCCGGTCTTTTCCAGCAGATCCGTACGGATATAGGTGGAACGTCGGGAAGGATTGCTCAAATATTCCGGAATGCCGTAAATCTTACCGTTGTATGAAAGCGTGTCCCACGCCGCTTTTGGTACCTGTTTCAACAGATTTGGCGCATACTGTTTGAGCAGATCGTCAAGAGGCATAAACACACCGTTTTCCACCGAGCCGGACATCGATTTACTACCAATCCCTCCGATGCTGCCGACAACATCCGGAATATCATTACCTGCGAACATGAGACCGTATTTTGAATCTTCTACTACCTTCATGTCCAAGATCGTGTTGGTTAACTCCCCAAGCTTCAGTACCCACTTGTCTTTGTTCAGATCCGGGATACGCGTATGATACCCCGTACTAACTGTCGTTGGATAAACAATAGAGAACTTAACCGGTTCTTTCTTAACGTTTGCCGAAGGCTGTGTTGAAGGCTGATTCGTTGCCTTTTCACCAGATGAACAACCTGCTACGGCAGCTGCTGTCAGGATAACAGCCAGACTGAGACTGATCGTCTTTTTCATTTACTATCCTTCTCCCCTCAATTGTAAACGATTTCATATACATGTTAAGCATAATCAAAAATGAACTGCAATTGTATGTGTTAAATCAAGGTCAACATGTGTTTTTTACATATCTTCTTTAGAATAATAATGAGAGCTGACCCGATAAACGGAATATCCGTTCACGGGACAGCTCTCTAATGTGACTAGCCTCTTTTATTTCTTACCAAGGAACAGAACACCCTTGTTACTATTGTAACGTTCTGTAGCTTCCTTGATCATCTCATTACCGCCTTTGGACTTCCATTCCTCAATGACCTTCGGCCAATCGGAAATTGGTTCTTTACCGTAAATTATCTTAATCATATGATCCATGATAATCTTCGGTGCAGCGTCCGACATTGGGAAGGAGGCATCAGGGAACTTGGCGGAAGCTTCCAGGTCTGGAGCAAATCCGATTCCTGAGAGACCTTCTTTAGACAGAATGTTGTCAAATGCATTCAGAATATAAGGACCGTTCGGGTCAGTCTGCATTTTCAGACGGTTAACGGTACTTTCATGTGAGGAATGCAATGTACCGCGATGATCTTGTTCTTCTTGCTCTTCTTTATTGGTTGGTTCTTTGTATTTGACTTTTCCGTTTTCCATCGTATACGTATCGCCTTCGATACCATAAGTGAAGAACATTTCCGCTTCTGGTGTCGTCATCCAATCGAAATACTTGACGATTTCGGCTGCAGTTTCAGGTTTCACGTTCTTATTGATATAGTGAGCGCTTGTTACTGGCAAATACATCAGGTAACCGGATTTGCCATCTGGACCTTTAGGAGAAGAGATGACATCGACTTTCCCATCCTTAACAGCGTTTGGAATATTTGTCCTGAAATCGTTAAGGCTGACCAAGTTGGAGGACCACATTCCAGCTTCACCGGCACGAATATTTTTCAACCATTCAGTCGAAGTGATCGTTGCGAACTCTTTTGACATTAACCCTTCATCATACATGGTTTTCAAAACGTTTAACGCTTTCATCATGCCGTCAGCATTGGTGAACTTCGGAACGACTTGTCCATTCACTAAGGTGAACTGCTCTTTATAAGGAAGTACATCGTACGCACCGAGAACCGTATCGGCATATTTCAGGTTTTCACGACCAGCATACGGATATTTAACGCCTATTTCCTTGAACTTTCTGAGCACATTCAGGAATTCATCAATCGTTTTCGGCGGCTGCATACCTGCTTTCTCGAGCAAATCGGTACGGATAAACGTAGCGCGTCTGGACGGATTGCTCAGCCAGTTTGGAATACCATAAATTTTCCCGTTATAGGAAACGGCGTCCCATGCTTCCTTCGGCACCTGCTTCATCAGGTTAGGCGCATTCTTCTTCAGCAGATCGTCAAGCGGTAAAAACATGCCTGCTTCTACGGAACCGGACATCGCACTATCTGTTGCTGTGCCCAAGTTGCCCACAACATCAGGAATATCGTTGCTCGCGAACATTACACCCATCTTGCTTCTTTCAATTACTTTAAGTGTAAGATCCGTATTCGTCAGTTCCCGTAACTTCTTAATCCACTTATCATTGTTGATGTCTACGCGGGTGTGGTATCCGGTATTCGCAGTCGTCTGATAGGAGATCGTAAACTTGGTCGGCGGCCTTTTTGCATTAGATGAAGCTGTTGGGGTTGCGTCTTTGCTCGGCGCTGGTTCTTTGTTGCTTGAACAACCGACAATGGTAACGACGGATAGTACTGCGACAAGAGCGACAGTAGTTGCTTTTTTCAATGGGACCCCTTCTTTTTTGAATATTATGGACGAATATTTTCTATTTTCATATTATACAAGATATACATTTGCGTATTGATAATTTTACACTCGTATTGTCTTTTTTTTGAGACCATGTAAGAATCTTAGGATTTCACAGAGCCTACCATAAGCCCTTGGATAAAATGCTTTTGCAGGAACGGGTAGACCAGCAGGATCGGCAGCGTAGCTACGACAATTACTGCCATCTTGATTCCTTCGGTTGACAAGAATTGAAGCAATTCGGAGGTTACATCCGATTGGCCAAACTGATCTTGGAATACGATTTCCCTTAACCGTACCTGGATTGGATACCATTTCGCTTTATCGATATAAAATACAGCCTCTGCATAACGGTTCCAATGGGCAACCGCATAAATGATACCCATGGTGGCCATAGCCGGTTTGGAAAGCGGAAGTACAATCTTCCACAAAATTCGGAACTCTCCGCAACCGTCGATTTTTGCCGCATCGATCAATTCAACCGACAAATTCATGAAGAATGATCTCATGACGAATAAATTAAAGGCACTAATAGCCAACGGAATCATTAAAGCCCACAAGGTATTCAGAAGTCCCAATTGCTTTACCAGCAAATAATTCGGAATAAGCGGCGCACTTAAAACGAGTGTAACCAGTACCATGATCAGAACCGCTTTTCGGAATAAATATTCTGGCCTCGATAAAGGGTATGCCATCGTGGTGGTCATAAATAGATTGATCAATGTCCCGAATACCGTGATGATGACGCTGTTCCGAAAGCCGGTCCATATGGTCGGATCGCGTAGAATAATCTTATAGCTCCCTAAAGTAAAGCCAACCGGCCAGAAGGATACTTGACCCGAATTAATGGCCACGTTATTGCTTAAGGATTGCGCTAAAATGTGGACAAGCGGAAGCACCATGGTCAATCCGAGAACACCCAAAAAGATGATATTAAATATGTTGAATATTTTATGACCTCTAGTCATAATCATAGCGATTCACCTCCTATTCTCCTCCCGTATTAATACAAACCTTCTCCGGTCATTTTTTTACTGAATGTATTACTGATCACAATTAACACAAATCCGACAATCGACTTGAACAACCCAATAGCGGTCGTGTAGCTGTACTGGCGATCAACTAGACCTGCCCGATAAACGTACGTATCGATAATCTCCCCATTTACATTGTTAAGCGGGTTAAGAAATACAAATACACGCTCGAAGCCAAAGTCAAGAAAGTGACCGATATGAAGCAGGAACAAAATGACTATGGTCGGCATGATACTAGGAATCGTGATTGAAAACACCTGACGAAAGCGGCTCGCTCCATCGATTTGGGCAGATTCATAAAGATCCGGGTTAATGCCTGCAATAGCTGCAAGATAAATGATCGTCCCCCAACCGCTTTCCTTCCAGACACCAGATCCGATCAGAATGGTTCGTATATAGGAATTTTCCCCAAGGAAATAAATAGGTTCGACCCCAAAAAAGGACAATAAATGATTGACAATACCGGTGGAAGGCGACAGTACACCCACAACTATCCCTCCAACGATAATCCATGACAAGAAATGCGGTATATAGACAACCGTTTGAACAATTCGCTTGAACATCATGATTCGCAGTTCGTTCAAGAGAAGCGCCAAAATAATCGGAACAGGGAAGGCAAAAAACATATCGTAAACACCGATAATAATCGTGTTTTTCAGAATAATTAGAAAATCTGCATATTCGAACATACGTTTGAAATTATCCAATCCAACCCAGGTACTTCCTTTTATTCCTTTAAAAATACTGTAGTTTTGAAAAGCGATAACGGAACCTAATAAGGGGACATACTTGAAAAGCAGAAAATAAATAATCCCCGGTAAGGTTATCACGTAAAGCGGCCAATGCTTTCTCATGAAAGCCCACTTTTGACCACGTGTTGAGAATTGGTACACCAATCGATCGGATGGCTGAATTTTACTGGCCATGTTCTCCTCCCCTTTTTTGCAAGCTGCTTCATTTCTTCTTTATCTTACAAGGATCCTCGGGCCGTATATATGGTGTAACTTAAAAGCATGTTGTGTTTTTTTATGATTCCAAGTAACCGAGGCAAAGCGACTATATGCCATAACGCTTCGCTGCACTTCGAAACAGCCAATCTTCCGCTACCTGGAAGGCAGTTTCCTGATCAATCCAACCTGCCTCGGTTTGATTCCATAGGAATTCACTTAGGATCCGTTTGATGAGCAAAATTTTCCCATAGCTCCATTCCATACAGCGGGCATCGGACACGATTAGAGAGCTTTTTATGGCCGGAAGCGCTTCCAGTCGATACTGCATGCTATCCCTGTAAGTACTCGCACGGAAGTTAAACCACCACAAGCCTCCCACATGAACATTCGGAAAGTTCCATGCTGCTTGCACGATATCCAGATTGTTAAGCTCAGAGGCCACCACCAGTTCGAAGGGACAGGAATAAGCTTCGAACAATGCGGTTAACTTCAGGATACGCGCCGTGTCATTAGCTGGAAAGGCCGTTCCGCACCAGGAACGTTCTACGCCCAGAAACAATTGAACCAGCATGCTCCTCTGTTCGGCGGCGGCACAGATTTCGTGCAGAAGCATCATTAAGATCTCATCTTTGGTGCTTCCTTGTCCAATGATTACTTTGCGGTTGGCTATGGTTTCATATCTCGGCAGTGTGGTCATGATTCCTGGACAGCCGTCATTCTTATACTTGTCTAACAATTGAATCATGGTCTCGCGTATTTGCTTGAACGTCTCAGCCGGATCGTACGATTGTTCGATTGTTCTGACCCAGCCGCCCAATTTCCCATCAATCCGCGGGATAAGAATGGCATTTTGTTGCATACCTTGAAACTCTGCGTGCTCTTCTATATTAACTACGAATCTGCGAACATACATGCGGTCCGCAACCTCCTGCGCCCATCCAGGGGTTTGAGCGGAACGTTTGACCGCGGCATCGGCCTCTCGTACGGAAGCTTCGTCGCGGATCTCTATGCCGTACAGATTTTTAAAATCTGTGTCAGAACCCCGTTCATCAATGTGTTTTTTGTCCCATGGTAAGCTTCTAAAAAAGCACTGATTCTTTGATTTTCAGGGAGTTCCATCGCATCCGCCGGATAACCGCCAGCCTGAAGCTCGCGAAACAGCCAAAAATAGTGTGCAATTTCCCAAAAATCGCTCGCACATAGCCGATCTCCTACCAGATGAGTGTGCGTATCCAATACAGGCAGCTGCATGATGCGCGCCGTAAATTCTTCTTTACTGTTTTTCATATCCATGCTCATCCCTTACTCCTCCTCTTGGAACCTATGTATGCCCTAATCCCCGAGAATTTGATCAATGAGA
Source organism: Paenibacillus sp. N3.4 (assembly GCF_008017805.1). Classification (GTDB taxonomy): domain Bacteria; phylum Bacillota; class Bacilli; order Paenibacillales; family NBRC-103111; genus Paenibacillus_E. The sequence continues at coordinate 54,942 of NZ_VRTT01000041.1, forward strand.
TCCAGTTCTTCTTGCGTGAAATTCGGTTGCTTTAATGCAGCGACATTATCTTCGATTTGACTCAATTTGCTGGCCCCAATTAATGCAGAAGTAACATGCCCCTTGCGGAGAACCCATACCAAGGCCATTTGGGCAAGGCTTTGGCCTCGCTCTTGAGCCAACTCATTCAGAAGACGCGATTTGGCGATTTTCTCTTCCGTAATATCATCAGGATTCAAAAAAACACTGCCGCCGGCTGCACGAGAATCTGCAGGAATGTTAGTCAAATAGCGATTGGTCAGTAATCCCCTAGCCAGAGGGCTGTAAGCAATCGACCCGATTCCTTCCCTACTCAAGACGCTCTGAAGCCCTTTTTCCAATCTTCTTTCAAACATTGAATAGTGAACTTGATGAAGAACGCATGGAGTGCCAAGACCTTTCAAAATCTCTGCCGCTTTCTCTGTCTGTTCGGCGTTATAGTTGGAAACACCTACGTATAATGCTTTTCCTTGCCTGACCGCTTGATCCAAGGCACCCATTGTTTCTTCCAAAGGTGTTTCGGCATCAAAACGATGCGAATAAAAAATATCGACATATTCTAGATTCAAACGCTTCAAGCTCTGATCCAAGCTGGCCAGCATGCTTTTGCGGGAGCCCCTTTCCCCATATGGCCCGGGCCACATCCGGTATCCAGCCTTCGATGAGATGATTATTTCATCGCGATAAGGGAGGAGATCCTTTTTCAGAATTTGCCCGAAGGTTTCTTCGGCTGAGCCCACCGGAGGCCCATAGTTGTTCGCAAGGTCAAAATGGGTAATACCCGCATCAAACGCATAACGTACTAAAGCTCTGCTGTTCTCAAATACGTCCACCCCGCCAAAATTGTGCCATAATCCGAAAGAGATCGGCGGAAGCTTAAGGCCGCTTTTCCCGCATTGATGATATGAAATCTGAGAATACCTTTCTTCGTTTGCCAAATAGCTCATGAGATCAACCTCCTATTTTTTACTCGTCACTGAGTCTAGCGAATGGAAATTGTTGCAGTACCTGAAGCAGGGATTGAAAGCTTATGAATTCCTTCCTTGAGGTAGACCGCTAGTTTCTCCGTAATAACTCCGCAGCAGTCTTTGATGACAATTGCAGCAGCGCCGAGCGGCGAGGATACTTCCAGATACAGTCCTCCCTGCCTTCTGCCGTTTACGACGATCCATTGGGACACTGCCCCTGCCTCCTCAATGGGGACAATTCCGTCATAATAGGTGACGATTATCCCGGTATCCCCCTTCACTGCTCGGACTAGAGGATATAACAGTTCGGGATTCATTGGCTCAAGTCGGCCATCCAATAAAACATCACGGTTCTCTCGCCAAAAAGCTAGCCAGTACTGAAGCATAGACAGATGGTCGGAGGGCAGCTTATCCAATAAGACAGACACCTGCGGCACGGAAAATAAGCAGTTGATTAACTGCAATGCGGCGCTTTCCACTGGTTCTTCCGGATGCCACATGATCATATCCGCATGGGCGGCGGTATCTCCGCACAGCAGCCTAATATCTAGTGTTCGCACGCGGTTCTGAATGCTATCGTTCGGGCAATCCGATGCTCGGAACATATTGCCGTATTTTCGCATGGCCGGTCCTATATACGACTGTCGGAATTCAATCATGATATCAGGATTTAATTCCCTTAACCTGCTAATGGAATCAGTCAAAAGACGATCGACAGCAGAAGGTATTGATTCATAATCCCGTCCTTCAACCGTAGAAGGAAGTTGCAGCTCAGGCGAATAAAACGTATCGATAAAATCGAGCTTGAATCCGTCCAAGCCCCATTCCTTCACCGCATTCTCGTATTTGGATATGATATACTCCCTGACATCGGGATATCTCGGATCTAGAACACCCGCTCCTTGCCTTTCGTTGAAGCGCAAAATTTTATCTTTGAATCTATCCCAGATCTTGCTGTTCTTCCCGATATACGGAACGGAATACCAAAGAATCAACTTCATGCCAAGAGCGTGTACCGCATCAACGTGCCCTTTCATGTCCGGGAATTTGCCGGAATAAGCTTCCCAATCGCCACAGTATGCATAACCTCTGCGTTTATCTTCCGTCTGCCAGCCATCGTCAACAATGACTGCATTCATCCCTAACGTCTTGGCTATGCGGCACTGAGCTTCGATATCTGTGGAAGTTATATTCTGGTGCATACTGTACCATGTTGAATACATCGGCTCTTTGGCTGCTTGCGGAACGAACGCCGGACAATAGTCAGACATTCCGCTCCACCACTTCTCTACACCCTGCAGGCATTCATAGTAGGGAATATCTCTCGTATCCACGAGAAGCGTTTCCTCATATTCTTGAAAGGGTGTCGTCGTTTCCGCGAACAATTGAATCATGCAATGAAATTCGGCAGTTTCCTCGCTTACGCCTCCAGCATAGTGGATCGTATTCAACGCATCCGAATAAGCGAACGTCAATCGGTTGCGCCCATCTCCATTAAATAAGGCATAGACAGGAGCCGATGCGGCGGCGTTGGATCGCAGAACCCGCATCCAGTCGGCCTTAAAGCTTTTACCTCGATCGTTGGCGGGATGCCAGCTCGCCTGAATATCACTGGCTGGATGCGTCCAGCGAAGCGTTACGACTGGGGGAGTTGTGTCCTTTTCTGCCTTCAATCGTACCTTTATCAAGTTGATTCCTTCATGCAGCCTCTGGGTAGACATGGTAACGGTAAATTGATCGTCTATACCTGACAAAGTAAATGTGTGCGTCCCTGCAGATATCTGGTGCATATTAGATCCTCCCTACTGCTGATTTTTGTGGCGATTAGGACCTGCATGGCACCATAAAGTTACGATCGGGTCTTCCTCGCTTGAATGGAGATGGTGATCCTCACCCGGCTCCACAATTACGATATCCCCAGTTGTAACCGGATAATGATCACCGTTGATTTCCATAGTTCCGTTCCCTTGCAAAATGAGAAACGCTTCGCAATCAACGTGAACGTGATAGTCTCTCCCATCCGGCCCATCATTCGTGTGGCTGCGTTCCCCTCTCTTCGCAAAGGCAAGCCCTCCTACGGACAAATAGGCACCCGGCAAAAGCTCTTGTAGAATGTGGCCGTTCCTTGTATCTTGTAAATCGCTCAAACGAAATTTCTTCACCTGTCATTCCTCCATTCTCAAACGGTAAAGGCGGCTGCGGAAATCGCCCTTCCAGATTGGCAGATGGAGGCCAATATGCATTAATTGGTCGCCGCCGAAAAATTCCATGGCTTCATCCGATGCATCGGCATCATATACGCAATAATTTTTACTGGCCTCCAAGCCCTTCAATCGCAGCTTCTTGAGCGACGGGTTCGGCTGAGCGAGTACTTGGAAATACGCGACAAGCGCTTCTTTCCGATCCTCGGATACGAACATCCAGGCCGCGTCTACACCTTGAAAAGGGCTGCTCAAACGGTAAAATTCGCCGAATTGTATCAAAGGACGCAACTCTTTATAGAGCGCGACCTGCCGCTTAACGGCTTCCTTATCCGCTTCTGTAAATGCAGTTAAATCAAGTTCGTAGCCAAAATTACCCGACATCGCGGCATGTCCCCTCATATCAAGCGGTGTGTTTCGGTGAACTTGATGATTGGGGACTGCGGAAACATGAGCGCCCATGGCGCTGATCGGATAAACGATGCTGGTTCCATACTGAATTTTCAAACGCTCCACTGCGTCCGTATTGTCACTCGTCCATGTTTGTGGCATATAGTAGAGCATTCCCGGATCAAAACGCCCGCCTCCCCCGGAACAGCTTTCGAACAAAACCTTCGGGAATGCCGATGTGATCCGCTCCATAACCTCGTAAAGACCCAGCATATAACGGTGAGCGGTCTCACGCTGCCGCTCCGACGGGAGCAGGGCGGATCCAATTTCCGTCATATTGCGATTCATGTCCCATTTGACATACGAGATAGGGCAGCTTGCGAGAATGTCTGTTATGACAGTAACGATGTAATCCCGCACGTCTTGACGTGAATAGTCGAGAACCAGTTGCTGCCTCGCTTCCGTCCTACGCCGACCTGGCACGTGCAGGCACCAGTCGGGATGAGATCGATACAAGTTGCTGTCTGGAGAGACCATTTCCGGCTCGAACCATAAACCGAACTCGAGGCCATGACTATTTACACGGCTTGCTAAATCCGGCATGCCTTTAGGCAGCTTGTTTTGGTCAACAAACCAATCTCCGAGGGAGCTTTTATCATTGTCCCGCTTACCGAACCAACCGTCATCCAGTACAAGGAGCTCCAACCCAAGCTCCTTTCCAACCTCGGCAAGCTCTTCTATTTTATCCGCGTTGAAGTTGAAATAGGTGGCTTCCCAGTTGTTGATGAGGATCGGTCTAGACTGATCACGAAACTCTCCCCGGCACAAACGCGTGCGATACAACTTGTGGTAAGTGCGCGACATCCCGCCGATTCCCTCAGCGGAATATACGAGAACAGCCTCCGGCGTTTGAAAGCATTGTCCCGACTCCAAGAGCCAGGAGAAGTCAAATGGATTGATCCCCATCACTACGCGCGTAGTTCCGTATGGGTCCACCTCTGCTTGTGCAATAAAGCTGCCGCTATAGACAAGGCTGAACCCATAAGCTTCTCCATGTTCTTCATCCGCCTGCTTCGAAAGCAGCGCGATAAACGGGTTTAATGAATGACTGCTGGCTCCACGACGGCTCTCGATAACAGACCCGCCTGTCACAATAGGGCGTCTTTCAATATGACGCTCCCTTGCCCAAGTGCCTGACAAGTGAAGCATATCGAATTCGGCATGAGGCAAATCCATGCCGAAGCTTAGCGCTCTGAGAAGCTTAATGGAATGGTCCCCGACATTTTCGAAGCGAACCGATCGGGTTACCGCATCATAATCGCGAAATACGGTATATGTGAGAGTAACCTTCAGTCCGATCTGTTGATCGGTCATGACGATGTCGATACTCTCGGCTTCACCGTCGTTTTCCGTATAAGTGGCCGGAAGTCCTTCCAACTGTTGTTTTCCCTGATAAATCCGATGGGATTCGTACGTTAACTCGCTGACCGTCGTTCCGTTTACCATCTGTACTTGATACGCTGGCACGCGAAAATCGCTGCTGCCGTAGGAAGGAAATTCCTGCGGGAGCGTGTCTAGTGACAGGGCGAGGTCATTCGGATCTGTGGACGGAGAGAACGAGCAGCGGCGTCTTATGGCAAGCAAGCCCCCCGAATGGCTTCCCCGAACTTGACGTCCCCAATGCACATGAGCAAGATATTTAGATTTAATCAACTGCATGATATAGCTTGACGACTTCCCCTGAAGATGGAAGGTCTGTGTGGCCGAGTCATAGATAATTCCCATAAGCGTCCCCTTTCTGCATGTTATACCGTTACCTTTTTCCAAGCTCCGCGTTTAAATCTCCAATAAATCAGCATAGATCTAAGAAATTGATCTGAAGCTACGGCACTCCATAAACCGATCGTTCCCCATGCAAATCCGTAAACAAACAGGAAACTGAGCACGACTCTTACACCCCATACACCGATTAAGGCCGAAAACATAGGATATCGGGTATCCCCAGCTCCCCTTAGGGCTCCTCCGAGAATAAACTGCGATACCTGAGACACTTGGATAAATCCTACTATTCGCAGTGCCCATGCTCCTTCGTGAATAATCGAGTTATCGTTGGTATAAAGCCTCAATATATGCGGAGCCATTACGATAAAAACTGCCCCCATAACCCCAGCTACGATCATGCCATATTTCCGGACTTGCCACACATACCGTTCTGCGAGTTCGGGTTTCTCAACACCTAGCGTTTGTCCGACTAAAGTGGTAGCAGCAATGGCAAACGCTACCCCTGGCATAAAAGACATGCCGATAATACTCGTTACAATTTGCGTGGCTGCGAGCGCGACTGTTCCAAGACCAGCGCAAATTTTGACAAACGTCATAATGCCCAGACGCATAATCAATTGTTCGAGACTTGACGGTATACCAATCTTCAACATTCGTCTAATCATGCCTTTGTCAAAGCGGTTTATATCCTCCCATGCAATCCGAACAGCAAATCTCCCACTGAACATAACGGATATGAGGCAGATCATTGCTGTAATCTGAGCAGTCATGGTTGCGATCGCGGCTCCCGCAACGCCCATTTTCGGCAGATCCATATATCCATATATTAATACTATTCCTAATATTAGGGATATACCTCCCGACATTATGTTAATTTTCATCGGCGTTCTTGTGTCACCGGCACCGCGCAAAATGGCGGACAGCGCTGACGATATAGAGGAAAATCCTATAGAAAAAAAGATTAGCTTTGAATAGGGCAAACCGTATTGTATCACTTCCAAACTTGCTCCCATTAAGCGGAGCATGAACTCTGCATAAGTAAACGTGAGCGATACTACGACAATCGAGAGCGCCGTACCGAGCAGCAGAGCTTGCCCAGCCGCCCGATTAGCGTCCGTCAGGTTCCCAGCTCCCGTAGAACGAGCGACAATGACTGTTGTACCTGTATTCAGCGCCGCGAACAGGACCATCATCAATAAATACGGTTGGCTTGTTAAGCCAACGTCGCTACCGCTATCGCCCCCAGACGACCAACCATGATCATCATCATCATTTGCGTGATATTGATCAATAGCATCTCCGCTAAGGAAGGTCCGGCAATCCTGAAAATCATTTGACGGATGGCCTTTCCATCATGTGGTCGACCAGTACGGAGTCACTGAAAGCTTTTTGTGGTTTTTCCCTTGCATCCCCAAGCTTTATCCCAGTATTCATTGCATGCCCAGCCTCAAGTATTCCATCCCGGCAAGTAAGACTTTGTATTTTGGAGCATGGTTTCAAACAGCTCCTCGGCTTGGATCACATCGATATTCACAAGCGGATCGTTTACAAACGCTTTGAAAGCTAAGCTTTTGTCCTTGTTGATGGCAGCCTTCAAGGTAGTTTCCTGATTTAGCACATGGCGCAGCACCAGATTGTTGACCTCAACCGGAAGCTCACCCGCATAGACCGGCCGCAAACTGTTCGCGGAGAAAACGGCATTCGTTTCCACAACAGCTCCAAGAGGTATCCCCTTCATTTGTCCTACATTGGGAACGTTCACATTGGTTACGAATTCGTGCAGGCCGATTAAACCTTTCAGTTGTCTGACCTCTTCCTCTCCTGATGGCTTCAAAGGCAACTTCTCCTCGCCGCTAATCAGCTTTTCATAAAAAAGCTTAGTTGCTGCATGCTTTTCGATACGGCTCTGAACAGTGGTTAATCCAAACTTCCACGAACGAACTGTGTCCGGATCTTTTAAATACCAAGGAGGCATAAATTCTGCCAAATGGCGGTCGCCTGCCGCCGCTATGACGCCATAACGCCGAAACAAATCAAATTTCACACGATTAGCTGACGTGTAAGGATTTGTCACCCAAGCATCTTTATTGTTCTCGAAGCCCGATTCAAAGTACTTGTCTACAAATTGGCGGTACAGCGGAATCAAGTCCATATTTTGATAAGTGGCTTGGTCGATCCATGTAAAATGATTAATACCAAGCACATTCACTTTGACTTGGTCTCTATGTACGTCTTCAATGCCTTTCAAATCGCGAAGCATGCGAATTAGAACACCTTGCGTACCGAACACCTCATGGCAACAGCCAAGAGCTTTAATCTTAGGAAACACTTCAAACAGCGTCTGTGTACAGAGAGTCATCGGATTGGTGTAATTGAATACCCAGGCATCCGGTGAAAATTTCTCAATGGCTTGAGCAATCTCCACATACATAGGAATCGTGCGAAGCGCTCTGACAAGCCCCCCAGGTCCAATCGTATCGCCAACAGCTTGATAAATACCGTATTTTTCAGGCTCATGCACATCGGAATCCATCTCCTGAAATGTACCCGGGAGGATAGAAATGAACACGAAGTCAGATCCGCTAAGCGCCTCTTGCAGCGTCGGATAAGCCTTATACGTCCATTTGGACTTGGTTTCCGGATAGTCGGATACCGAGTTGCCCAATTTCTCATTTTTCCTCGCCTTTTCAAAATCAAGATCATACAGCCTGATCGTTCCCGACAACTGATGATCCAGCGCCAAATCGGCAATCAGATTTTTAGCCCAATACATCGAGCCGCCACCGATATAAGCGATTTGAATATCGCTGACCTTATCATTGGAAAATTTCATACTATTCCCTCCCTGGAGTTTTCCGTACGGAAAATTTTCTTCGTAAGTTTTCACTTGAGTTTTCCTTTTGGAAACCTAGTATCCTAGCTTAGTATGAAGAACAAATGAACGATACGGGATGGCAAAAATTTAGAACGTACTGTGATTTTTTATAGTACGGGCCGCTTTTCTTGTCCATCTAATAAGCTTAAGAATGTTAAAAAAATACATTAGGACCGTAAAATAATTCATTCCTACTTATACTGTATTCCATTAAAATGGAACATTGAGAGGGTGTGAAAGCGCATACATTCCAAACTCAATAATAAGCTTTTCAATGGGAGGTGGAAGGTCTTCGAATATTTGTAAACGCGGCTTTGAGTTCCATGCACCAAACGGCATGTATCATGGATTCAAGCAAAAAAATTGAAATCATTTGGAGGGAAAGCTAATGAGAAAAAAAATGAAATCCATTGTTTTAGGACTAACAATCGCATCAACAATTGCTGTCGCGTCCACCGCTTTGGCAGCCACGGTTACCATCAATTCGGATGGTCCGAATACGGGTAAAACCGCTCTGGAAATCTTCCAGCAGTACTTCGGTTCGGATCCGGTTGATGGACCGACCGATTCTAGCCATATCAACGAAACAACCTCTACCCAAATTCCAGGCGGCAATGTGTTCCAATTCAAGGTCGGTACTGCTTCGGATACGGCCGCATTGGACGGAAGCAATACGGACAGACAGCGTGTCGAATTAAAAGCCTATAAAAGTTCTCCGAGTAATGTGACAGCAAAAAACGGCGAAACCGTTACGTACAAATGGCAGTTCCGAGCGATGAGCCCTTATCCTGTGTCGCCTGCAGGGAATTTCCATCATATCTTCCAGTTGAAGGCACAAGACGGTGATGACGGCGCGCCGATTCTTACTTTCACGGTGGAAGATGGCTATCTGGCGTTCAGACACAGTCCGATCGGAACAACCATGGATCAGGTCGAAACTTTGGCTAAAACCGCATTTTCCAACATCGACGGCCAATGGGTGGAAGCCACGGTTACGGTGAAACACTCCGACAACGGTAGCGTCAATATGACCCTTAAGAAACTAAATGGCACCACATTGATGTCTTATAGCGGAAACAAGGATATGTGGAGAGACGGGGCGACAATCAATCGTCCGAAGTGGGGCATTTATCGCAAATTTATGACGGTATGCAGGAAGCAAAAATCCAATTTGCCAACTTCCAAATTACGAAATAATGTTGAATCAGCCGAGGGTTATTCATCCCTCGGCTTTTGCTTGCATAGTGCGGCTACATTGTTAATTGAGTCGGATACCGACCTTAAAATTATTCAGGAACGCTTAGGTCACACTAAGTTTTCAACGACGGCTGACCTTTATTCCCATGTCACCAAAAAAATGAAAAAGACAGTTTCTGAACGACTTGATAAATTCTGTCCCCAGACTTCCCCACCGCTTAAAGCCTTTTAAGTAATACATCTATAATAAACCCTCGAAAAAACAAAAAAACCCTTGATATACAAGGATTTTCTCGTTTTAAACCATTAAGCGGGCGGCGGGAATCGAACCCGCGCGATCAGCTTGGAAGGCTGAAGTTCTACCATTAAACTACGCCCGCGTCTTACAAAAAAATGGTCGGGACGACACGATTTGAACATGCGACCCCCTGCTCCCAAAGCAGTGCTCTACCAAGCTGAGGTACGTCCCGACAAGCTTATAATCTTATAAAAAATGGCGCGCCTGAGAGATTCGAACTCCCGACCTTTTGATTCGTAGTCAAATACTCTATCCAGCTGAGCTAAGGGCGCTTAAAAAATGGAGCGGAAGACGGGGATCGAACCCGCGACCCTCGCCTTGGCAAGGCGATGCTCTACCGCTGAGCCACTTCCGCATGGGTCACCCAAGAGTTTAATGAATTTCCTTAGAAATTCTTATTGCTCTTGGGTATGATGCGCGTAGAGGGACTTGAACCCCCACGGTCGCCCGCTAGATCCTAAGTCTAGTGCGTCTGCCAATTCCGCCATACGCGCATACTATATAAAAGACAAATGGTGAGTCATGTAGGATTCGAACCTACGACACCCTGATTAAAAGTCAGGTGCTCTACCAACTGAGCTAATGACTCATAAAAGAACTGGGGATCAAGGATTTGAACCTTGGCATGACGGAGTCAAAGTCCGTTGCCTTACCGCTTGGCTAATCCCCAATAGAAACATGCCGTCGAGAGGACTTGAACCCCCAACCTACTGATTACAAGTCAGTTGCTCTACCAGTTGAGCTACAACGGCATATGAAGTTAAATGGTGGAGGCTGACGGGATCGAACCGCCGACCCTCTGCTTGTAAGGCAGATGCTCTCCCAGCTGAGCTAAGCCTCCATGGGAATAATCTTTTGGGGTCCACGCAAAGTATTAGGTATAAGCTTCTTCAGCCTCACTTCACTTTGTGGGGAATATTGGTGACCCGTAGGGGATTCGAACCCCTGTAACCTCCGTGAAAGGGAGGTGTCTTAACCGCTTGACCAACGGGCCAGAAAATAACTGGAGCTTCCAACCGGAATCGAACCGGTGACCTCATCCTTACCATGGATGCACTCTACCGACTGAGCTATGGAAGCATTGGCTCCCCGAACAGGACTCGAACCTGTGACAACTCGATTAACAGTCGAGTGCTCTACCAACTGAGCTATCAGGGAACACTGCTTGGCAACGTTCTACTCTCCCAGAACCCTGCGGTTCAAGTACCATCGACGCTGGAGGGCTTAACGGTCGTGTTCGAGATGGGAACGCGTGGGTCCCCTCCGCCATCATCACCAAACAGTCAAAGCGTGGTTTGCGCCTTGAAAACTAGATACGAAACGTTGCGTAAAGTTAGATTTGCTTAGGTTTGTTCTTGGGCCCCAATCAAGTATTCGGAATTCGCTACAAAGCTTATCTTCACTTGGTTGGGATTGTTTGGTTAAGCCCTCGACCGATTAGTATTCGTCAGCTGCATACGTTGCCGCACTTCCACCTCGAAC
>NZ_VRTT01000042.1 GCF_008017805.1 Paenibacillus sp. N3.4
GAAAACCAGTTATCCGGTCTTAGCTATCGTTTCCGATAGTTATCCCAGTCTTATAGGCAGGTTACCTACGTGTTACTCACCCGTCCGCCGCTAAGCATTTCCCGAAGGAAATACTCCGCTCGACTTGCATGTATTAGGCACGCCGCCAGCGTTCGTCCTGAGCCAGGATCAAACTCTCCATAGTAGTGAACTTAGCAGAGAGACTTTGATCTACGATCAAAGATCCCTATATTACGTCCATTTATCTGAAAGCTGAAATGCTCATTGACTTGCTAGCGAGATTTTACAATCTCTTTTTTGAACGATTGCTCGTTCGTGCTTACTCACTCGTTGTTCAGTTTTCAAAGATCAATTTCTTTCGTTCACTGCCGTGTTACCGAAGCAGCGAGAAGTAATATACCACAGGGCGTTCATCAATTGCAAGCTTTTTTTCTTATCAATTTTTGACGCTTTCTCTGCCGTCTATCACGTTCAAAGATTTCATTGCTTGACTGCAAGTCCCATTCGTTCATGGCGATTTGCTCTTCCAAAGCAACGAGGACTAATGTAACACGTTCACAAAATAATTACAACCCCACTGCCAATGTTCCGCAATTGCCATTTTTTCGAATGTTCTCGCAGCTATATAACAATTAAAAAAACAGGGCAGCTTGCCCTCGTTCATTCTTCCCTCAGTATTCCATTGATTGGCGTTTCTAACCGTCATCCACCTGAGAAGTAGATGTTTGTACTTTTAAAATGAAAAGTTTCTTCTATAGAAGCATTAACCTTGGTCATGACGTTCCACTCGCCATAAATGCCAAGCTTCGTTACCCGTCCGCTCGCTAACTAACTGCTTTTACTTCCGAAGGTTAGCCTGCCCAGATTATCGAGATGCATGTACCATATAAAAAAAGCACCCTTTCATTAGAATCTTAAGATTCTAGAAAAAAGATGCCCTTATCTAATACATAGTGAACCATTATCGTGTAGATTGAAAGAACTCGATGCGCTCTCCGTCTAAACCATTAAAGAAAAAGTATCGCGAACCATTAGGCAGCGTTGTAACCTCCGCATCCAGTTGTTCAACCTGCAGCCCTTTGATTCTTGTGAATTCTGCTTCCACATCATCTACAGTGAATGCTAAATGATGAACTTTCCCTTCTTGCGGTAATTCGGCATTATAACCTTCAATTAACTCTACTTCAGTTTCATTGATCCCCTCGAAACCAAGAAAGCCAAGTCGTATGACACCGTTCGTATGTAATAATGTACTTTTGTGCTTCAAACCAATCACATCTACATAAAACTGAATTGACGCCTCCAGGTTTGCTACCATCACGCCGACATGCTCCATTTTCAGTACTGCCATCTGCACATACCTCCCCTTTTCAACTCTTTCTATTGTATCGAAAAGAGACTAGAAGGGCTAGGTGGAACTTAGCCTATGCAAAGCGTTTCTATATCACCATCCAGTGAATAGAGGACGACTTCTGTATTCGTTACATTAACCAAACCCAGTTCATCAAAAATCTTTCTGATTTGCAAATTAGGCAAATGTTTAATAATAGTGTCGACAGCCGCTTGCACACGATCCTGATAGATAGATTCAAAAAACATAAGAATTTCTTTTTCCTCAACAATCATCTTTTTGTGCATCATCCGCGAAACACCCCCGTTATTAGTAATCTTATTGTATATTCTGGAAACTAAGAAAGTGTCAGAATTCTATTAGGAATTTGTTAGGTTCGTAGATTTCGCCATAGGCATAAAGTCGGTGTATACTAGAATATAAATGAAGCAGACAGGAGGGTTCAACCATGACATTAAGATTGCTAAAACTTTTGCAGATCTATGAAGTGGATGGGTTCACCCCCAAGCATCGATCAGAAAAATTTAACTTTGATCAAATTCAGGGACATACTTTTCGCGAGATGAATCCAACTGAGGTTGGCTGTCCCATGATTCTATCCGGTATTGGTCCATACATCCCCTTTCAAACAACAAGAGTGCAAGCCATAGATCGCGACGGCCCCGATTTTCGAGTCCTTACACGCAATACGATCTACCATTTGAAGTCCGCACGGAACGAATAGCCACTTAGCCTTGGGCAGGTTAGTGGTTTTTTTGTTGTTTTTACAAAAAATAAATTCTTTACTTCTCAAAGTCTACGAATCTCCTATATAATGGTTGTTGGAAGTTTATTAACCAACGTTCTATTATTTGGAGGAGGAATTTGAAAATATGAAAAAAACGTTTTCTACTCGTCTTACCGCTCTAGCCCTCGTCACCGTTCTAACGAGCTCCTTCGCTGGTCAGATTGCTTTGGCCGAGACAGTATCTACCACCCCCGTTTCTTCTATTAAGATGAAATCCGATATGCGGCTTGCTATCGATAACGGAGCCGTAGAAGGTTATGGGGACACAGACTATCGAGGCGCTAATTCTGCTACAAGAGCTGAAGTAGTAACTATGATTAATCGTGCTGCAAAATTAAACAATGCGGATTTGAATACAATTGCTTTCACAGATCTAGCAAATTGGCAAAAACAAGCTGTAGCTAACGCTGTTGCAGCTAAGCTGATTCGTGGATTCGCTGATGGCACCTTCCACCCAAATGCTCCTGTCACTCGTCAAGAGTTGGCTGAACTTATTGTTAAAACAGTAACCGGTGGCCAGCTTCCGAAAGTGAATGAGAATGTGCTGAACTATTTCAAAGATAGCAGTTCGATCGCCAAAGAATCCCGCCCTTATGTGGCGTATGCCGTTATAAGCGGTATCTTCACACCAACGTTGGATGGCAACTTCAACCCCACTGCTGAAGTAACACGCGATGAAGTCGCGAAAGCGTTAAAACCTATTCTATTCAAAGTTGTAGATATTTTAACGACCAACGATATTCACGGAAAAATCGAAGTTGGCTTTGATAAAAAACGAAACCAGGATCAAGGCGGTATTGAAACACTTGGGGGTATTGTCACTGATTTCCGTGCGGTCAATCCAAAAGGTACTGTCGTAGTTGACGGTGGCGATGCTTGGCAAGGCACATTAATTTCCAATACAACGAACGGTCAATCCGTTATGGATACTATGGCTCAAGTTCAGTATGATGCTGCCGCGATTGGGAACCATGAATTTGACTTCGGTCGTGATGTTCTGATCAACAATATCAAGAATGCTAAATTCCCTATTTTGGGCGCTAATATTATCGATGACAAAACCGGTAAGCGTGTGGACTGGACGCAGCCTTATGTCATTATTGAAAAAGATGGTCTGAAGATCGGTATTATCGGCTTGGCCACTCCGCAAACTACAACAACTACGAAGTCAACAAACATAGAGGGTCTCTCCTTTGTTAACCCTGTTCCTGTAGCTAAAGAATTATCTGCTGAACTGCGTGCCAAAGGTGTCGATATCATTATGGTAACTTCACACTTACCGGGTGAACAAAACCAAAAGTCACAAGAAATCATGAGTGAACTAGCTGATCTTGCAAATGGCACAGGTAATGGAACACTTGACGCGATTGTTGGCGGCCACTCTCATTTAAGAGTATCGGGCATCGTGAATGGCATTCCTGTCGTTGAGGCTCAAAGCTGGTTGTATGCGGTTGGCCACATTCAATTATTTGTTGATAAAACAACGAAGAAAGTTGTCTCTTCCAATGCAGGACTGCTTGAGACATACACGAATCTAACTACCGCTGATGCGCAAATTCACCAAACGGTAGAAGATTACAAAGCGAAAATTTCTGTAAAATCCTCCGAGGTTGAAGCCGTAGTTTCAGAGCCGCTTGGCCGCAAATCGTTCCGTTTTGCAACGAATGGCGGGGTAGAGCGTGATGGCGTTTCCCAACTCGGCAACAGCATTACCGATGCGATGCGCGCTACCGAGAAATCGGACATTGCCTTTACGAATATTGGCGGTGTACGCGCTGATCTGGACAAAGGCGATCTGACATACGGTAAAATGTTTGAGGTATTCCCTTTCGGCAATTACAACGTGACGGGTACAATGACAGCTGAGCAAATTAAAAAAGCTTTGGAAGTAACGGATAAGTACTCCAATCTTCCGGCCATTCAATTCTCCGGCTTAAAAGTAGAGTGGGACAGCACGAAACCGCTTGGTGAAAAATACTCTAAAATTACTTTGGTTGACGGCACGCCGGTCTATGTAGATGGAAAATTCAACACAAGTCGCACATTCAAAGTGACGACCAATGATTTCATGGCAACAGGCAGTGGGGATGGTTTCACTGTATTTGGTGAAGTGAAAGATTGGAAAGATGGCGCTGTTATGCTGGATGCTTGGGTTAGCTACGCGAACTCCTTGAAAGCAGCAGGCAAAGAACTGTCTGTGAAAGACGATGGTCGCGATGTTCGTTTAGATTTGAAGTAATAAGCTATCATACCTACTTAACTTCTTGATATTCAAGAAAAGGCTTTTGATCCTCTTCGATTCGGAGAAGTCAAAAGCCTTTTGTTGTTTTCAAAAACAAAAAAATCACGAATTAACTTTACTACGTTAATGAATTAATGTAGTATTTAATTAAAGCATTAAAACTAATGAAGGAGTGATTTACATGTCCAACCGTTCCTTAGAGGAAATTCACCCTCGCACCATCCTCTCAACGATGAAGCCTTACTCTCCGGGCAAGCCAATCTGGGAAGTTCAAAGAGAATTAGGACTGGAGAAAGTGATCAAGCTGGCTTCCAATGAAAATCCTATCGGCCCTTCTCCTCTTGCGGTTGCTGCTATCCAATCTTCCCTAGCTAATATCCATCGCTATCCAGATGCTGAAACAATCGACCTTCGGGCAGCCATTGCACGTAAACTGCAGGTTACTTCCGAGCAAGTCATCGTAACCAATGGCGCAGATGAACTCATTACGCTGATTTCCGAAACATTTTTGGAATCGGGAAATAACATTGTTGTACCTTCCCCGACTTTTAGCGAATATGAATTCGGAGCGAATTTAATGGGCGCAAACGTCGTTGAGGTACCGCTTCGGGATGATTATCAATATGATATCGACGATATTTTAGGCGCAGTTACTGTCCAAACAAAACTACTCTACCTGTGCTCACCGAATAATCCAACAGGCACATATATGAAGAAACAGGATCTGTACCGTCTTATGGACACACTGCCACCGCATGTTCTGGTTATTTTTGATGGCGCGTACAGTCACTTTGTTACAGCAGACGATTACTGTGATGGACTGGAGCTAGTACGCCAAGGCTATCCTATAGTTGTCACACAGACGTTTTCCAAAATCTATGGTCTAGCCGGTATTCGCGTCGGTTATGGTGTAGCTCCTGAAAAAATTTTACAGAGTATTCGTCAAGTGAAAGAGCCGTTCAATGTGAACACATTAGCCCAAATTGGTGCAGTTGCCGCTATCTTGGATGATGCTCACCTTGAAGCCACACGCGATATGAACGCTCGCGGCAGAGAACAGTTGTATTCCGCCTTGCAGGAATTGGGGCTAGCCTTCACCCAAAGCATGAGCAACTTTCTATTGGTTGAGCTTGGACCTGATGCTAAGGTGATCTACGATAGCTTAATGAAAAAAGGAATTATTGTTCGCTATGGCGGCGCTTGGAATTTGCCCCATCACGTGCGAATTTCAATAGGAACTGCTGAGGAGCATATGGCATTGATAAAGGCCCTTACCGATATACTGAAGGACTTAAAAACGAATTGATAAATGAATTAATGAAATATATATGAATCCTCATGATTTGTTGGTGGACTGACCCATATGCTATAATGCAGATAATTGTAGTATTTTGGAGGTTCGTCATGTTAAAGGAATTTAAGGATTTTGCATTCAAAGGCAATATGATTGATTTAGCGGTTGGGGTTATCATCGGAGGCGCCTTCGGCAAAGTCATTACTTCCATTGTCAATGACTTGATTATGCCCTTGGTTGGCTTGCTGCTTGGTAAAGTAAAATTCAACGATTTATTTATTTCATTAAATGGAACTCATTATGCCACCTTAGCCGATGCGGTTAAAGTCAGTGCCCCAACGTTTAATTATGGGCAGTTTATTTCAACTTTTTTAGATTTTCTCATCGTTGCTTTTGTTATTTTCTTTGTGCTTCGACAGTTAGCCAAGTTCCGAAAAAAAGAGGCGCCCAAAGAAAAAGCACCGGTTTCGACCAAGACATGTCCACACTGTATCTCAGATATTCCTGTGCAGGCGACTCGTTGTAAGTTCTGCACATCAGAATTATTGACGGTTTCTTCTGTCTCCGGCAGTATCCAGTAATTATCATAGCGAAACGCCCGAATCATGATGATTCGGGCGTTTTTGATCGTAAGTCTGCGATTTCCCCTTGACTGAAGGCATTCTCCTGAAGCAGTCGCAGCAGTTGCTTCGCCGTTTCTTCCGGCGTCTGAAGCTCGCCCTTCTCTTTGAGTTGGACGAACCTGCGCACCTGCGGGAAGTCCTCTTCCGCTGCAGCGCGAATGTCCCGCTGCATATCCGTATCCACCACACCCGGTGCGACCGCGTAAATCTCCACCGGGTGCTGCTCTGCTTGCTGCTCGAGACCGACGCAGCGCGTCAACATGTCGAGCCCAGCTTTGGCGGTGCAATAGGCCCCCCAGCCAGGATAGGGCTTCTTGCCCGCGCCCGAGGAAATATTGACGACCCGCTTCACGATCGGCAGCGCCTGCGTCTGCCGAATGAAGCTGTTCGTCAGCAGCGTGGGCGCGACGAGATTGACCAGCAGGCTGCGCTGCAGGTCTTCATCACTGGCTCGGCCGATCGAAGTCATCGGCTCGAGCATGCCTGCGTTGTTGATGAGCGTGATCGCATCCGCTTCATCTTTGGTGCTGAGGATTTGCGTCATGAGCAAATCCAGATCTTGCGTATGCGCCAAATCGCAAGCGTGGAAGGTAAGCTTACCTTCCGCGCGCAGCGCCTCTTGGCGCAAGATTTCGCTATCGCTGCGAGCCACGTAGTGAACCGCAGCGCCTTGTTGTAAGAGCTGCTGCGTAATGGCAGCTCCGAGGCCCTTGGAGCCTCCCGTGATGATATACATATCCATAAAGGGACCTCTTTCTTATCATACATGATAGGTTGTACCCCCATGTTACCATAATCAGAACCTTCGAGCGCCATCAAGCAAAGGATAAGAAACAAAAAAAAAGGCTCACAGACACAAGTCCGCGGCCTTTTGTTTTTTGTTGCTTGTGTCTGTGTCCTATGTTCAACCTAACGAGGGGATCATTTTTTGGGATCACTTTTCTTTAAAAAAGTTTTTAACCTCTCTTTAGTTCTTTCGAAAATGAATCATAAAAAATCGCCAATACCTTGTTACAGGTCTTGCCGATTTTATAACTAAATCCTTATTGCTTGCTATCCAACAACATCATATCCCTGCTCTTCAATCGCTTCTTTAATTGCGCCAACGTCCAGTTTTTTCTCATCAAACTGGACTTCTACTTCTTTACTGGCTAGGTTCACTTTGCCTGATGCACCGATTTCTTTCATCGCTTTCTCCACCGAATTCACACAGTGATTACAAGACATGCCTTCCACTTTCAAAACAATCGCAGACATTTTCATCGCTCCTCATCGTATATAAGTTATTTCATTAAAGTATTCATTGTTCGCAGCAGCTCATCTACAACATCCATATCGCCTTCCTGAATCCGTTCCACTACGCAGCTCTTCAGATGGCCCGCGAGCAGTAATTTCCCGACGCCATTCAGTGCGGATTGGATCGCTGCAATTTGGTGCAAAACATCATCACAATACGTATCTTTTCAATCAATCCCTTTACACCGCGCACTTGACCTTCAATACGGTTGAGTCGCTTGACCAAATCCGATTTCAGTTTATCCGAATGATGACTTTGCGTTCCTCGTCTTCTGTCTGACAGTGAGTCATGTGAGGTTCAATTTCTTTCTCCATGGGACGACCTCCTTTGAGGAACTTTCCTTGAGGAAAGCCAGCTTTAATTACAATCGATTTACTAGTATCATACCCCCACATGGTATATTGTCAATACCTTTGCAGAGGGTAATCATCCTACCTTCATTCGTTGCAGCCGCAAAGCATTCAGTACAACCGATACGGAGCTCAAGGCCATTGCAGCACCTGCCACCCATGGAGCTAACAGTCCTAATGCTGCTATTGGAATTCCTAACATATTGTATCCCAATGCCCAGCCTAAATTCTGCTTAATATTACGCATGGTCTTCTTACTCATGAGTATGGCATCTGGAATACTGTTCAGGTCGCCCCGCATCAGCGTGATATCCGCGGCTTCCATGGCTACATCCGTTCCTGTTCCCATTGCCATGCCGATATTGGCAAGCGCGAGAGCAGGGGCATCATTGATCCCATCTCCCACCATGGCGACCTTCAAACCTTGATCTTGCAGCTTCCGAATCTCGTCTGCTTTATCCTCAGGGAGTGCCTCGGCCAGTAAGCGATCTATCCCCACTTGATGAGCGATCACCTCGGCCGTACGCTGATTGTCTCCAGTTATCATCATGACCTGTATGCCCATAGCCTTCAGTCGGGCAATCGCTGTAACCGAGGTATCTTTAACCGTGTCGGCTACTGCCAACATACCTGCATATTGCCTGTCTACCGCAACGAGCATCACTGTCTTCGCCATCTGCTCCAGCTCAACCATTCGCGGAATCGCCACTTCAACTTGAATACCCTGCTGCGCCATTAATCGCTGTGTTCCTATTAGAAGCTCCTTGCCTTCAACAATCGCACGAATGCCGAATCCCGGTATGGCTTCGAATGATTCCGCATCTGACAGATGAATACCTTTACTCCGAACCCCTTCTACAATGGCTTCTGCCAAAGGATGCTCAGAGTTGCGTTCAGCTGTTCCAACCCATCTGAGAAAAATAGCTTCATCCCCTTCGGCATGCACATCCGTCAAAGCTGGTTTCCCCTTCGTGACTGTTCCCGTTTTATCCAAGACAACAATATCCGTGTGCTGTGCAGACTCCAAATGTTCACCGCCCTTGAATAACACGCCGAGTTCTGCAGCACGTCCCGAGCCGGCCATAATGGAGGTTGGAGTGGCTAAGCCCAAAGCGCATGGGCAAGCAATGACGAGTATAGCAATTGATTTCTCCAAAGCGCCGGCCAAATGACCGGGTTCTGCTAGGAAGTACCATACGACGAATGCGAGGGCGGCTATCCCAACGACGATAGGAACAAACACGCCTGAAATCGTATCTGCAATTCGTTGGATCGGTGCTTTGGAGCCTTGCGCCTCTTCCACGACTCGAATGATTTGCGCCAAGGCCGTATCTCGTCCTACTTTGGTCGCTTGAACCTTCAGCATCCCATTCTTATTAACAGTAGCACCTATGACTGTGTCCCCAACAGATTTATCAACGGGAAGACTTTCTCCCGTCAGCATGGACTGATCGATAGAAGAGCTTCCTTCCAATACCAGCCCATCTGTAGGCACTTTCTCGCCAGGCTTCACCACAAGCACATCGCCGGCAATGACTTCTTCCAAAGGAATCGTTGCTTCTTGATCATTTCGTATGACCAGAGCTGTCTTTGCCTGCAAGCCAATTAAGGATTGAATGGCTTCAGAGGTTCTTCCTTTGGCTAACGTTTCAAACCATTTGCCCAGCAGAACCAACGTAATCAAAATGGAGCTTGTTTCAAAATACAGCTCTGGTGCATGATGTCCCATAGCTTGAATTTGCCATTCAAACGTTAGATACAAACTATAAAAATACGCTGCCGAAGTGCCCAAGGAAACTAGCACATCCATATTTGCACTCCGATTACGCAGCGCTTTGTACGCGGCAATATAAAATTGTCTGCCGATGTAGAATTGAACAGGTGTAGCAAGGGCAAGCTGCATCCATGGATTCATTAAAATATCAGGCAGCCAAATCCATGAAGTGAATGAGAAATGGCTAACCATTGCCCATAATAAAGGCAGCGACAGGATAGCAGATATCCATAACTTGCGTTTTTGCTTATTTAGCTCTCTTGAGCGGTGTCCAGCCACCTGAACTTGGTCTTTTTTGAGCGATGCCTCGTAGCCAAGCTTTGCTACTTTTTGTTGCAAATCGGTTGGCGTTACTTCTGATGGGTTGTAAGCAACACGCGCCGTTTCCACTGCTAAATTGACAGAAGCTTCGATAACACCTGGCATCTTACGTAAGCCCTTCTCGATTCGAGCTGCACAAGCCGCGCAGGTCATGCCTGTAATGTCAAAATCAATCGTTTCTTGTACAGTCCCATAACCCAGCTTCGTGATCGTCTCTTCGATACGAGAAGCATCCAGCATTACTGGATCATACGCAATAGTTGCCTTTTCCAAAGCAAAGTTTACATTCGCTTCAGTTACACCATTTAGCTTTCGCAATCCTTTTTCGATTCTATTGGCACAGGCTGCGCAGGTCATACCGGTTAATTGAAACGATGTATGCTTGGCATCAGAATGGCTGCTGGTGTTCATCTGGTTTCACCTCAATCGTTGAAATTGTTATTTCTTACATCCTTATAGTATACCCCCCTACCCTATATGTCAAACATTAAGATAAAAAAAATTGACCCCCGCCTCACACATTCGTATGAGGTAAGTGTCAACATGGGCCATATGTTTTATTCTTCAACCGCTGCGGTTAATGTAGCAACCGCTTGAGACAAAGACGTTTTTCGGTGATGGAGAAAGTAGTAAAGTATCGCCGAGCAAGCTACAACAAGCCCAGCAACAAAGTACATGGTATGATAATCACTCTTAGAAGCGACTGCGCCAAGGACGTAGGAGCCAAGCCCATAACCGGAGTCGAACAGTAAATAAAAAGTACCCGTTGCAAGTCCTCTGCGATGAACAGGTGAAGATTGAACGGCAATCGTTTGAAAGCTAGGGAGCATCGCCCCGAACCCTAGACCAAGAACGCCTCCTACAGCAAGAAAAATGAAAGGCGAATCCGCCATACTGAGTCCGATCATCCCTAGTGTAAACAAAAGAATACCCGGATATACCAATCGATTCGGTCCTGATTTATCGAACCATTTCCCAGTAAAGGGTCTTGATAAAACGATGAGCAATGCGAATACGATGAAGAAATAGCTGGCATAAGACGCTAGTCCTATTTCTTTGGCATAAACAGAAAGGAAGGTGGTAATGGCGCCATAAGAAAAGGCAAGTGCGGCACCTGTCAGCGAAATAGGCAAGGCTCGCGGCTCAATATAGGTACGCCATCCTGTCTCCTTTTTTACCGAAATTAATTTCGTTTTCTGGGGCAGACGAATGCTAATGCCCAATACAAATGCCATTAAAGCGAATACGAAGCAAAGGCCGAACAAAAGCATCTGCGTCCCATTTTGCATAATGGATAGACCTATAAATGGGCCGACAACCATCGCCATACTCATGAAAAGGCTGAAGTATCCGATCCCCTCCCCTTTTCTTCGCTCAGGAACAAGCTCAATGGCAATCGCCCCGGTTGCTGTCGCCCCCATACCAAAACCTACGCCATGAATAAGTCGCAAAGCTAGGAGCAAATTATAATTGTGAACAAAGGGATATAAAGCTGTACAAACCACGAATACCGTAAGTCCAATCAGAATAATCTTCCTTCTATCCCACTCATCCATCCATTTCCCTGTTAAGGGTCTAAAAATGACAGCTGAGATAATGAAAACAGTCACAATCAAGCCTACCTGCTGCTGCCCGCCGTGAAGAGTGTCCGTGACGAAAATCGGTAATGTGACAGCCAGAATATAAAAGGTCATAAATAGAAAAAAGCTGCTGAGACATACAGCAACAAAATCGCGATTCCATAATTTTGGTTCGGTGTTCATTGTGTTTCCTCCATATTCTTGATCAGTTCATTCGCCCTGTTGGTAAGTTGGCTGAGTAATTTGCGCAAGTTGGCCTCCTGTTCCTCCGAAAATCCTTGAAGCAGCGAGTCAATCACCTTTTTTTCAATGGGAAGTAAGATGTCATTCAACGCTCTTCCTTGTGTAGTAATGTGAATCAAAAACGATCTGCGATCCTCGGCGTTAGCGCTTCTTTCTACAAGACCTTTTCGCTCCAACTGATCGAGGATTCTCGTCATATTCGTCTGATCTTTCTCCGCTCTGATGGCTAGCAGCTTCTGATTGATGCCATCTTCTTCGGCCAAACGATTCAAGACACTCCACTGCTCAGTCGTAATTTCGTATGGCTCATAATAGCTCGTCAATAGCTGAGTCATTCTCCGTCCAGCATGATTCAACATAAATCCAATTGAATGATCGATTTTCGGTGTCATCCGTAAAACTCCTTTTCAAATTACATGCTATAGCAATTATATGCCTAGCAATTAAATTCGTCAACGCCTTGAGCAGCACAAAAAGAACCTGCTGCACGTTCACAGCAAGTTCTTCAGATCATACTTTTATGCATGCAGCCCCAGACTTGTGAGCTCATCTTCCATCTCCCGTCTCAACAACACGCGATCTTCTTCTCCCATAAAAGCCGCTTCCACACCATTCATAATTAGCTTGATTAACTCCGGTGTTGTGAAGCCAAAGCGATCGGCTAGCACACGATATTCTTTGGTAATATTCGTATCCGACACACTTGGATTATCGGTATTAATGGTAATCATCAAACCTTGCTCCAAATATTCACGGATAGGATAAGCTTCCCAGCTTGCCACAGCTTTCGTTTGAATGTTGCTGATTGGGCACATTTCAAGAGGGATTCGTCGGTCTTTTATCATAGCCAAGATGGTGGCATTCTCCTTTAATCGAACACCATGCCCGATTCTCACAGCACCTAATTGATCGACCGCCTCCAAGACATTGTTCGCTCCTGCTGCTTCTCCCGCGTGTATCGTAACAGGAATACCCAATCTCCGCGACTCGGCAAATACTTCCCGGAAAAACTCTGGCGGATAGGTGGCTTCATCTCCCGCAAGATCAACAGCTACCACACCTTTGTTTGCAAACTCAGCCGCGGCCCGGATCACTTCTAAGTTATCATCGCAAGAATGATTCCTCATACAAATCGCGATTACACCTGCCTTGATGCCAAAGTCGCGTTGTCCGCGTTTCAACCCATCCACCACGTGGTGCATCGTTTCTTCAACTGTTAACCCCTTTTTGCGATGCAGCTGCGGGGCAAAACGAACCTCTACGTACTTACAATTGTGTTCAGCTGATTGCTCGACGACTTCATAAGCTACACGCTCCAGCGCCTCCGGAGATTGCAGAAATCGTGTGGTGAAATCAAATTTGCTCAAATACTCAGTCAAACTGCCGCACTCTTCTCCTACCCTCATGTGGGGAATCAATCCTACTTTATCATACACAGGCAGCTCAATCCCTTGCTGGAGAGCAAGCTCCAAAATCGTCTCCGGTTTC
Source organism: Paenibacillus sp. N3.4 (assembly GCF_008017805.1). Classification (GTDB taxonomy): domain Bacteria; phylum Bacillota; class Bacilli; order Paenibacillales; family NBRC-103111; genus Paenibacillus_E. Next base: position 13,351 of record NZ_VRTT01000042.1, read on the forward strand.
ACACTGCCGTCCAAATGCAAATGAAGATCTACTTTTGGCAGGCGTGACAACAATTCTTCGGTTTGTATCATTCCATCTCTCATCTCTCCTTTGTCCTTACTCCGCTAGAAGTCTGTATACGGTTTTAAATAATTTTATTAACTTTAAATCAATGTGATGATAATGTCAATATATATAACATTTATTATTTTTTTATATTTCATGCGTCATATTAGTTGACGTTAAGTTATCGTGATAGGAATCGGATGACAAGATTAAAAAAACCTATCCGTTCATCAGACATCAAGTCTGGAACGGAAAGGCTGCATTCATTATTTCGTCACTTTAACAGTAATCTTATCGCTGGAGGTAACGCCACCCGCATTAACTAATTCGCTGCGGTATTCATAGACGCCAATCGCTCTGCCGGCAATTTTCGTCACAGCACTTTGAGCATTGGGCGTAGCCGCGTTTAAACTCTTCGTGTCGATCAATTGCCCGTTCTCGTAAAGGCGGTATTCGCTAGCATTCGTTCCCCACCACATGTCCATCGTTACTTGATAGTTGCCGTCGCCATCCCAGTTATCTTGAGACAATACCGATTTGCCAGGCGCTGCGTCCGTTACTCTCACGACAAGGGGATCGCTTGTTGTCGTACCGTAAATATTACTCAGTTCAGAAGTGTAGGTGTAGTTGCCATTCGCTTTGCCTTTAACGTCAAACTTGGCAATCTGCGCTGCCGGAGATGCATCGGTTAACGTTCGCGTGCTGATCAATACGCCGTTCTCATACAACTTGAACACGCTACCGTTGTTTCCCCACCACATGTTCATCGTTACTGTATAGTTGCCGTCTCTAAGTCCAGTATATCCGCTGGTGTCGGACAATACCGGCTTCCCTGGCGCTCCGGTCGCGAGCGGCTTCATTACAGTAACGATCACAGCATTCGTCTGAACCGTTTCTCCGTTTAACGTGACTGCCGCTGAGACTTGTGCAGTGCCTTCCGCTACAGCTACAACTTTGCCTTGTACATCTATAGTAGCTACCGCACCGTTACTCGTACTGTAAGTCACAGTTGCCACACTCATATTAGCCGGTGTCCCATCGCTCATAAAGCCGCTAACGCGAGCAGCCGACGTTTCGCCAATATTCAGTGTTGACTTGTCAACGGAAAGCGTTGCTTGGCTAAAAGTAACGCCCGCATTAATTTTGAATGCGAAACTCTGCTCTGCCTTGTTGCCCGCAGCATCAACCACGCTATATTGCACCGTATGAACGCCTAAACCCAGATCGCTGGCTTTCAACGTTTGACCGCTGCTAATGACATTCCCATCCAAAACAAGCGTTTGCGCCGCTACCCCGGATAAGGCATCGGTACTGGTCAAAACGAATATCAGAGTATCCGTGTCTGTAACATCAGCAACGTTATGTCCGGATTGTGTCAAGGTGGCGGTTGGCGCTGTTTTGTCCAATTTCACCTGCAAAGACTTTGCAGCTTCAACATTGCCTGCTCCGTCCGTTGAGAAGTACTGCATGGTGTTCGTTCCTTCGCTTTGAATCGCAACTGGCGCCGTGTATGCCGCTGCAGCCCCGCCATTCATAGCGTATTGTGTCGTTATTGCACCTGCGCGATCATCTGAGGCCGTCAATGTAACCGAAACTGGATGTACGTACCATCCATTAGATCCGTCCGGTTGAAGCGGTGCAATTTCTGAGTTCGTTATCGGCGCTTTTTTATCGATTACTTTCGTATTCAGCTTAATTGCACGGAACAGATCCGAACTTTGCTGCTGCCTATGCCGGATCCCCATTCAATCCAGCCCTTTCTATTGGTTCCGTCGTTATCATTGACAAGAAATGAAAGACTTAGCACACCATCCTCAGCAGAAATAGGCGCAATACTCGTCCATGGCAGTCCCATTTGATAGTAGGTATCATGATTAACTTCGTCCCGCTTGATATACGCAAGGCCACCGTTAACAAGCCCTCTTGGCTTACCCTTCGGTGCAGACCACAAATATAAACGAGCATCATCATTGGACATGGATAAACCGTACTCATAGTACTCATTTCCTTCGCCTGGCAAACCTGGCATGATAGCAACTTGTATAGAATCTCCTTGCCAAATGTCCGCACCAACATAGTTGTGCGAGAACACATCATCATGAATTCGGAAAGAGAGATATAATTGATCCTCATCCCAGTTTATCCATGCATCACCGCTTAAATCTTCTGCTCCGTGATAGTCATTCATTAGAACCAGTCCGTCATCAAGCAAATGAATAGAACTCAGACCACTCAATTGATTAAACGAGCCGCCTATCTCTATCGTTTGCTTCTCAATAGCATGTATATCACTTTGATTCCATACAACAATAGTTCCTGCATAAGTTACATCTGCCTCATTCGCAAATCGTAAATTCAAGTTTACGGATTGCTTGATTCGCTCTTGAAGAAGAGGAATCGGTAGTTCGATGTAGCTTGTCGTACCCACATCCATAGTTACATTCATCTGCTTGCTGTTCGCCAATGAAGCAATTTCCCAGTCGATTGCTGTCAACTCATACGGCTTCGAAGATTGATTCGTAATGGACAACCTCAGCCGATCCTCATCATTTACCAGCACATGCTTAACATGAACAGCAATGGGTTTCTTGAGTTGTAATGGAACTGACAGCTTGCCGACCAAATTATTGTCTGACCATAGATAACCAAATAAAGTACCGTCAGATTTGCTCCATTTGTTTACAACTTTAATGTTGTCGATTACTTTCTCACCTGCATTGGCACTTGCTAATGTCCGCTTTCCACCTGCCTCTAGTTCCAATTTATGTGGTTGCGTCTCCAACGAATTATCGAGCGTGAACGCAAGATCAACGGTTCCGGGCTCGCTTTCAGAGCTTACAAAAAGTCCTACAAAACCTGTTGGGGTGATCTGATCGACTACTCCCATTACATAAACAGGTGATTCTGAGACAGTCAAGTAAACTTTGCCTGCAAGTGGCTGAATCACATCTTCCTTGCCCATCATATCCACAACGCGCACAGATTGATTCGTGCTAAGAGCAATCGTAGGTGCTTCCTGTGCCCAAATAAGCCGCGCAGCATCTGAGCCTTTTGCAAACAAATAGCTGTTAATTCCTTGCCCTACCTCCTCCTTTCTTACAAAGCTGAAGTTGAGTAGTTGGCGTGCCATTACAGCATAAGCTACATAAGCTGGTTTTGGAGTAAAGCTTCCTCTGATATCACGTTCATTATACAGAATGCCGAAGTTACTCTCTTGATCAAGTCTATCCGTTCCTTTATTAATAAAATTGTACCAATATTGGCGTTCAATGCCTAAGTCGAAGGCAGTAACATAACTGCGGATCAAATACTCGGCTTGCTTTTCCTCACTGATTCCAAAGACACTATCATGGGTCGGAAAGCCTTGCTCAGAGAACCAAATAGGTATTAGTTCACCGTGATTGTATTGCCGAATTAATGATTTCAATTGCTCGATATTCGATGTTATGCTTTCAGGCTCAAACGGATATACATACGGATGTAAGGAAAGGGTATCCATATATTTAAGTCCGCCTAGCTCGAATAATCGCTTAAACCAATTAAGCGGAATACCGTTCGCTACTGCACCGACAACATTGACGTTAGGATGATCGGCCTTCACTGTCTCATACGTTGTTTTCAACATGTCAAAATAGACATCTGGGCTCGCATTCGCAGGTTCATCTAATCTCAAATTGTTGAATTCATTATAAACTTCCACGCTCGCAATTTTATCCCCAAAGTGGTCTAGAACGGCTTTACCGTAATTAGCAAAACCGACATGTCCTTCGGTCGTGTATGGAATATGATTATCATCATATAATGGATTTCTGAATGAAAAGATAATTAATGGCTCAATATGCTGCTGTTCAAGCTGATGCATATAATAATCTTGTTGCGGCAGGAACTCATAGACACCTTTGGTCTTCTCGACATCAGCCCAGTACATTTCATCACGATTATTTTTAATACCGGCTTTAGCAAGCAGTTTCATTGCGGCAATCGGTTCATCCTTGGCATAATGAGTTACGACACCAAAAGGAGATTCATCCATTGACAGAAGATCAATTGGCGACAACAAAGCAAACGGCGTTTCCTGTGTTGCCAATACAACTCCATCTAAATCTGCCTTGGCGTGGAATTTCATATAGCCTTTAGGCAAGCCATTAATAACGATATTTGCCTTATTGCTCGCAACCGCTTGTTGACCTTGTGCGATCGACTCCCCCCAATAGTCGTATACCGACCAGGTTACGCGATTGCCTAACGTTTTGATATCGAAGGCAGGTACTTCCGGCTCCATAAATATATTCCCCAGCTGCGTTTGTTCAATATCAATTGCTGGAATTGGAGCAATCGCGCTAATATCATCCAACCAGATCGTTCCACTGGTCGCTCCGTTCTTCATATGGCCACGTTGTATAATAAAAGCGATTCCCGTCAGCTTGCCATGCCATTGTCCATCATTGGCACCACCGAAGTGAGTGTATGCTTGGCCGGAATCAAATGTGTTCAGCTTGATCTGCTGCCACTGAGTTGAAGCCGGAATTGTCACCTGCTGCTGATGCGTTTGTCCCGTTTCATCTATTAGCCGTACAATAATCGCAGATAATTCAACCGTTTTCGTCCAAAATCGCACCTCACTCACTTCTAGGGGACGCATCGTATTCTTAATCTGGACACTTAAGCCCCCACTGGAAAAATCACCGTACAGCTTAGCCGATCGGCTGCCTGAATGGGCCAAAGTGGAATCATATTCAAATAAACCTCCCGGTGTAACAGGTGGTGTGCCCGCCGCTGCACGGACTAGTTTCCAGCCCTCATCTGCTTCGTAATCCCACAGATTGATTTCTTGCTTTGATGGATCTAGCACCGGAGCAGGCGTTATCGCCGTTATTTTATCCAACCAGATTGTACCGCTCTTGGCATTTTTCATTTGGTTCCGTTGAATAATGAATGCGATTCCAGTCACAGCCCCATGCCATTGACCATCATTAGCGCCACCGAAGTGCGTATAAGAATTGCCGCTATTAAATGATGTCACTCGTATTTGCTGCCATTCCGCCGTATTTGCAAGCGTCATTTGCTGCTGATGCGTTTGTCCCGTTTCATCAACCAGCCGTATAATTATCGCGGACAATTCGTTCGTTTTCGCCCAGAATCGCAGCTCACTCATTCCATATGATCGATCGTATTTTTAATCTGAACATGCAGTCCACCGCTTGAAAAATCGCCAAACAGCTTCCCTGAATGACCGTTTGAAAGCGCTGTCGTATTATCATATTCGAAAGAACCGATTGGAGTAATAGAATTATTAGCTGCTCGAATTAATTGCCAATTCTCTTCTGTTTCAAAATCCCAAAGACTGGTCTCTGTTGTCTGCACACTTTGAGCATGAACCGAACTTTTCGCGAATTGAAAGAAACTAGGAAATATAAGAATAACCATGCACAATAACTTGATAAAATATGATCTCTTAATTGGAATCATATTCAACTTCCTTCCATTCATTTTTCAAAACGGAACAAGTTCATCTCTCTTTTACCAACTTAGGCAGAAGGTATTAGCCATTTCACGCCCATCATCGATAGCTGACACCACTTCGAATAAATGCGACAGTATTCTTAAAATGCAAGGTATACTGCCGCTTCCATCTTGTCATCTATTATTTTTTCACAGTAGCGTACCAATCATTGACTTCTTTATAGCTCGCATCTGCACCAGCCGATTTAAATTTGCTAATGAATGCATCGATGTTCGAAAGCTGCTCCCCGTCCACGATAACCTTTATGGCATAATCCGTGACAAGCTGGCTCAATTGGGCATTATCTTTCGAGTACTGCGGCAAATAAGGAGCAAGACCCAGGGGATCCGGGAAGGAAACTCCTGCTGACTGCTTCTGATTTAGAAATTGCCAGCCTTCAAATAGCCGTTGATCTTTGCGGACACGCGCTTGCCAATAAATCGGATAATTCTTCTCGTCGGTTCCCGACAGGTAATTGCTTGCATTATTTCGTTCATCATTGAAGATTGGCAGAATCGGAGAATAGGCGCCATCTTTGAATGTGTAATGTTTGCCCTCTTCACCGATAGCCATTAATTTGAAAGTATCTTTTTCAAGCTTTGCGTTGATATACTTGATGGCATCCTCCGGATGTTTGGAGGATTTCGGTATGAACGTGAGCCGGTCGAAGCCTGAGCTAGCGGCCAGCCCTGCTTTTCCGTTCTTACCCTTCAAGGCCGGAATGTAGGCATATTGGGCGTCAGGATAGTTTTTCTTCAATGCATCGGCAATCGTCGGAATATCGGCCCAGTGCAGCGGAATGATGCCTGCTTTGCCGCTCGTAAATTTTTCTTTCATGGTTGCGTCTTTATTAATAGCGAATTCCTTATCTACAAGTCCTTGTTTATACAAATCGGCCATATAAGCCAAATATTCTTTAAAGGAGGGATCCATGGCGCGGGGAACCAGCTTGCCGTCCACTTTGTTCCAGCCGTTGGCTAATCCGAAAGCACCCACGATATTATCGATCATCGGGACATCCCCTTTGATGGACATTGGAACATTCTTGTCGCCATTCCCGCCGGGATCCTTGTCTTTAAATTGTTTGAGGACGATTGTCAATTCATCGAGGGTAGTTGGAATCTGGAGACCCAACTTATCCAACCAATCCTTGCGAATCATCAGGCTTGTTCCAGTAAATTCAATCGTACGAGCCGGTATCGCATAAATTTTCCCATCGACTTTCACAGCTTCCAAAGATTCTGGGGACAAGGATGCTTTAATGTTCGGACCATACTTTTCAATCAGCGGGGTTAGATCGACCAAAGCACCTTTTTTGGCATAATCCGCATACAGCGCTTTAAAACCTCCTTCTCCATTTGCTGTAATCATGTCGTAGGGCTCGGCGGAAGCGATCAACAGGTTGAGCTTGTCCTCCGGTTTGTCTACTGGGAGCATATCATAGGTCACTTTATAACCTGTTTTCTCCTCCAACACCTTCGAAATCGGATAGGTGTTATAATCTTCCTTTTGCCATCGCATCAATGCTTTTAGCGCAGGCTTAGGTCCGCCATCTGATGCGGATGGAGATGAGGAAGTATTGACGTCGTTCTTGGATCCGCATGCGACAGAGGTTAGTACTAGACTTGCAATCATCGGAAGCACGAGCCACTTGTTTTTATTCATTTCTTTAACCCTCCTGTTTTTTTGTGTGAAATGCATATCATTAACATGACGGCAATGTACCGGCAAGATTAATGTGGAATCATCCTTTTACGGAACCAACCAGAACACCTTTGATGAAATATTTTTGAAGAAAAGGGTAGACACAAAGAATCGGAACAGTAGAAGCGACGACGGTTGCGGCCCGGATTCCCTCCGGTGACATATTCATCATGTCATCTACACTTTTGGTTGTTGCGTTCGTCGTGTCGGCTTCCATTACAACATCGTGCAAGTAAAGTTGAAGCGTTTTCAATGACGGGGTATTGATATACAGCATCGGGTTAAAGAAATCGTTCCAATAAAAGACCGCATAGAATAAAGAAATGGTCGCGATGACAGGCACGCTCAACGGAATAATGATCCGAAACAGAACGGTAAAGGTTTGGGCTCCGTCCATTCGTGCCGATTCCTCCAAAGCCTCGGGAAGTTCCTCATAGTAGCTTTTGATTATCAACATATTGAATACACTGATCAAGGACGGCAAGATTATGGACCAAATACTGTTGATCAGGTGTAAATTGCGGATAAGCAGGTAATTGGGGATGATTCCTCCGCTAAACAACATGGTGAATATGAACAAGACCATAACGAAGGACATACCAGGAAGATGCCTCTTCGATAAGGGATAGGCCGTGACGGCAGTCAACAGGACGGACAACAACGTTCCTGCAACCATAACGAAGACAGACACGCTGAAAGCCCGTATGAATATGTCTGAGGTGACCACGTTCTTTAGGGTGTCCAACTGGAAGCCAACCGGTAAAATCTTCACTTTCCCAGATATTACCGCCCATTCTGCACTTACCGATTTTGAGAATACATTAGCCAAAGGGAGGAGTGTAATCAGCCCAGATAGGAGCAAGAACACATATACAAAGGCATCCAGAAACCAATCGCCTACTGTTCGTTTTCTCATACCCTCACCCCTCTACCAAATCCCGCGTTTTACTAATTTTTTGCTGACAAGATTACCTGTAACGACTAACAGGAAGCCTACTACCGAATTGAATAAGCCCACTGCCGTACTGAAGCTGTAATCCATTTTGCCTAAGCCTATTCGGTAAACAAAAGTGCCGAGAACATCGGCGGTTTCATATACGACCGGGTTGTACATCGTCAGAATTTGCTCCGTTCCCGCTTCCAACACTGAACCCAAACGAAGAATGAACATAAGCACGATAATCGGCATCATCCCGGGGAGTGAGATGTGCAACATCTGCCTGATTCTTCCGGCACCGTCAATAGATGCCGCTTCATATTGCTCTTGCTCAATGCCGGCAATAGCGGCTATGAAAACAATCGCGTTCCAACCCACTTCTTTCCACCCTGCCGTGGATACGATAACGCTTCGGAAGAAATTGTTGTCCATAAAAAAATTAACCCAATCGCCACCGAACCATTGGATCACCATGTTCACCAACCCGCCGGATGGAGAAAGGATTGTAATGAATAAACCAGAGATAATTACCCACGATAAAAAGTGGGGCAGATAAATGATGGTTTGAACCGTTCTCTTGAACGCACTGAATCGTACTTCGTTCAACAGTAATGCGATAATGATAGGGATTGGGAAGAGCAGAGTAATCTTGTAAAAGCTGATCAAAAGCGTATTCATGAATACCTGGGAGAATTCCTCCGATTGAATGAGTTTTTGAAACTGATCCAACCCGACCCATCGGCTTCCCGATATGCCATCGAAAATGTTAAATTCCTGAAATGCGATAACAACACCATACATGGGTGTGTATTTGAATAGAATCAGGAAAATGAGGCCAGGGATCAATAAAAAATAGTAATCGAGATTGTTGCGAAACAGTCTCCATTTACCGGTCCGTCTGCGCAATACCTCGCTCTCCTTGACCTCGCCACTCAAATTTGTTGCGATACCGCTCATGTCTGTTCACCTCCGTGTTATGATCTCATTATATCGATCCACGGAAAAGGCCTGTAGATGGTGATCCGACTCTTTCTGGTCTGATCCTACTTTCTTTCGTCCATTAGAATTGCCTTCAGCCTGACTAAAACCGTCGTTCCCTCACCTGGCCGGGACCGGATGGTCAAACCGTAAGTACTGCCGGCAAAAAGCCTGATTCTCTCGTTTACATTATATAGTCCGTAAGAGCTTCCTGAACCGTCAGCGTGGGCCTCCGGCCGTGGAACAGTAAGCAGCTTGACTGCCAGATCTTCCTCCATTCCGATTCCGTCATCCGTTACGAGAAGCAGTAAATCCTCGTCTTCCAGTAGTACCCGAATCGAGATTGTACCTATTTTCCCCCTTCTCTTACGGATACCGTGCAGAAGCGCATTCTCGACGATCGGCTGCAGTATCAGCTTCGGGGTCATGTACCGGTCCGTATCAAGACTGGCTTCAATTATAAATGTAAAGCTGGAAGGAAACCGATTTTGTTGAATTTCCAGATATACTTTGGCCAGATCCAGCTCGTCCGAAACAGTGACATAATCTTTGCCTTTGTTTAAACTGAGCCGGAAATAATCGGATAAACCTTGTACCATCTGGCTAATGTCGTCGGCCTCACGGGCGACGGCAAGCCAGTTAATCGTATCCAGCGTATTATAGAGGAAGTGGGGGTTGATTTGGGCCTGAAGGGCACGAAGCTGTGCTTCCCGCTCCATAACCTTGGTCTGGTACACTTCCTCCATTAAATTTTTCACGCGGTGAATCAGATGGTCGACGTTTCGTTCCAATAAATGAAAATCTCCGTCACTTCCAAACCGACGCTCTTCCAACCGTTCAATGCCTTCTGTCCGTATCATCTTCAATACCGTTTTCACTCTACGGTTCATGCCTTGTACGATAATTGCCAATAGCACAAAAACCAACACCAGGAACATGACCGTCATCCCGATCAAGGTTGCAATGCTTGAGAATTGGTTAAGAGCGGCAGTACGGCGGGATATTTCTACTTTAGGTACCTCGACAACCAGCTTCCAGCCGGTGGGATGGATCGCTGAATAGAGCACATACAAGTCCTCATTACCTTCCGTCCGTTTAAAGATTCCCTCATCCGAATTTCCGATAGTTTCCGCTTCATGCGACGAAACGAGTTTGGTTCCGATCAAGGAACGGTCAGCACTGTAAATAACGGTACCGGACCGGTCCACAATGTATGAATACGTTCTGCTTGGAAAATCAAGCTCAGAAATAACATCCGTTATCGTCTTTTCGGAAACATCAATCATCAGCACGCCCATGGTTTCATCATAATGAGCAGGGTTACGGAGCATTCTGGCACAGGATATAATATACTGTTCTCCCTTATCCAAGAACGATTCTCTATAATCCCAGGTCCAAACAATGCCCCCTCCTGCATCTATGATCGGCTGGTACCAAGATCTCTTTTTCAGGCTCTCCAACGGAAATAGGTTGATACGATCGGCTCCGTAGACTTTGGTAGGTTCCGTAAATAACCTCGCCCGGACAATATCGGAATTCGTCTGCGCCGATTCCAGCAAATTCAAGAGCTCCTGTGACTGGTGGATTTGCTCGCTGATCCGATCTGAGCGCTCCAGGTTCTCGTAAAGCTTCAGGTTCATGAACAATGAGTTCGATATGTCCCTTACATGATCCATCCGGTAGCTAAGATTAATTCCCGCTTGCTTTAGAGTTTGCTGCATGGTCTGGGATACTTCTTCCTCAAGAATCTGTGAGGATCTTTGATAATAGGTATACAGCATAATTGAGGACGGTATCAGAAGCAGCACCACATACGCCAAAATCCATTTTCTGGCCGCCACTATGCCCCGTCCCAAGTCTTTCACAAGGCTCCAGCCTCCCTGCTGAGCTCCGCTCACAGGTATTCCCCCTTTTTTAGCGGATTAAATGTTCTGATTGCGATACATGCTTGGTGTCAATCCCGTTATTTTCTTAAACAGTTTGCTGAAGTGACTTGGATCCGAGTACCCTACCGCTTCGCATACCTCGTAGAATTTATTACGTGGATCGTGCAGCAGTTCCTTCGCCTTTTCGATCCGGATCTTCGTTAAATATTCATAGATCGTCTCCCCCGTCTCCTGTTTAAATAATAAACTGACGTAGGTTTGACTGAGATAGACTCCCTCCGCGATATTAGCCACCGTCAGGTTGTCGGGATAACGCTCCTCGATGAAATGACGAACCCGTTCGATCACATTGTTGGACTTCCCGTTTCGCTTCTCCTGAACACAAGAACAAACCCCTCTCAAATATGAGGCAATATACCGTCTCAGGTCCTCCATCGTTTCCTGTTTGGGCACCTGCTCCATCGCTTCTTCTTCCTTCGCATCCCATTCCTTGGTAAGAACATTGAGATCGAGTAGAACCCTACCAGATAAAAGAATCAACTGAAGGCATAAATTCCTGCAGTATTTGTACCCATCCTTACGATTACGTCCCAGTGACTGGAAAATATCGTTTAATTCCGTATCCATACGGACATGGTCTCCTGCCTTTAACGCCGTAATCACACGTTCGTATTCCTCAGCGTCAAACCGGCCCAATCTTTCTTCTCCCGTTTCCAAGCTGTCCATGGTGATAATCCGGTTTTTACCTAGGTACCACTTTTGATCGGCCGCTTCGCGGGCAAGTTTGTACGATGATGGAAGATAGCCTATATTTAAGACCTGCTCGCCAACACCGATGGTCACACTTATCTTCAACCATTGGAGCAGATTATCCCGAATTGCCTCAGCCAGCATGAATAACAGGGCCTCCCGATCTTCGGCACGCTCGTTCAAAATCAGGATCCCCACATACTCGCCGGGCCGGTTCTCAAATGCATAACCTTTCATATGCGTATCAATCAGCTCTTGAATCACATTCAATATCGCATAAGACAACAGCTGCTTATCCCTTTCTGAGCCTTTATTCAATACTTCCGCAGAATCGTCGATCGTCACGACAAAGGCGATATAAATGGATTCTATAGGCATCTCCAAATTGAGAAAATCCAGTTTATCCTGCAGATCCTCCATTTTAGCGACACCGTCCCGGATGACGGATATCAGAAACTTCTCCTGGAGCAAGGGCATGCTTTGGGTCAGCTTCACTTGCATATCCTGAACCAGTCGGCGTTCTTTCTCCTCCGATCGAAGATCCTGGACAACGCGTTCAATGACCTTCCGGAGCTCCGCCATTTTAACCGGTTTGAAGATGTAGTCGATCGCATGGATTTGAAGTGCCGACCGTAAATAATCTGCGTCATTATGACCGCTGACGAAGACAATTTTCATCCCCGGATACCGCATCCGGATTTCCTTGGACATCTCTATCCCATCCATGGACGGCATCTTCACATCCGTCAGCACGATAGTGGGCTTTACTCGCCCAATCATCTCTAGTCCCGTATCTCCGTCGTCTGCTTGCCCGACCAGCTCGATTCCGAAGGCCCCCCAATCAAAATAGTTACTCAGCCCATTGCGGACTGCCGGCTCATCATCTATAATTACAAGCTTATACATAAAATAGCTCCTTTTGGATCAATAAATGTAATCCCATTTTATAATAAGGCAGTAGGTTATACTACGCACAAAATAAGAAAGACACAGCAGTCTAGGACCACCATGTCTTCTCATTGAAATGACACATCAGAATCGGGTTCTGCTAGCTGATCCGGTCAGAAAAACAACCCCTTGTCGTTCTAATTCACGATGCAGGTCATCCTTGTTTACGTCCAATAGCAAGATGTTTTGATCCGCTGCGAGAGATGCCGCAACTCCCGCCGCTTGTCCCAGAGCGTAACAGGTCGCCTGGACACGCATCGACGACATCGCCACATGAGTGGCTGATATCGCCCGGCCTGCAACGAGCAGGCCCTGTATGCCGCTTGGGATTAAGCAGCGGTAAGGAATATCATAACCGTCTATTTCCCGCTCATCGGTTCCTGATTTTCCGTCAGGGCTGTGTATATCAATCTCATAGTTGGTTTGCGCTACCACATCTTCGAATCTTCGGCCGGTTAATAAATCCTCTTCCGTCAACGTGTAATGTCCAATAATTTGGTTGGTCTCCCTAACCCCGACCTGCCCCGGCACGTGAGATAGTACATAAGTCCCGAACCCGTTACGCTGCAGATAGTCTACTACTGAGAAGGTCTGGCGCAAGGCTTCTTTCTCCGCATAGCTAACATCCTTGACATTGGCTCCGTTCCCTTTGACGCGGGTCATATTGACGAGCAATGTTCCCGCTTCGCCCCTTTCCCAATGCAAAAGCCTTCCTTGCGGCAGTTCCTCAACCGTCTCGTACCGGTAACAACCTTCCGGCAGATGAGGAATAACGGGTTTTCCGGTGTCCTGCATCATGAACATCATGGTCATGGGTTGAGTCATGCCGTCCGTTTCTCTGCCGGTAGTATAACCCGCACCTGCTTCGATGGCGACGCGTCCGTCTCCCGTACAATCGATAAACACATCTGCTTCCAGTGCCAACAGACCTTCTCTTGAATTCGCAACCACCGCCTTCATCCGACCCTGCTCCGTGATTGCCCCGGCAAAACTGACGTGAAACAGCACCTCCACGCCTTCCTTCTCCAGCTTATCATTCAAATAATAGCGCAAACGGAACGGATTAAACTGCGGCCATACCGAACCTTTATGATTGTCGGGAATAGCCTGTTGCGGCATCACTTCAGAGATGATCTCCCGATATATTCCCGTCACATTGCCAACTCCCATGAAAATACTGACGTTGCCTAATGTCCCCATCCCTCCAAGCTGGCCGGAATGCTCCAACAGAATGACTTTTTTCCCACACCGTGCTGCAGAAATTGCAGCTGCGACGCCTGCCGGACCACCGCCAACCACCACAATATCCACCTTGTCGTATACCGGTACGCTTTGTTGAAAGATATAGTTTTTCAAAGAAATCGCCTCCGCTGCTTATCATTATTTTCTACTATCAAACGAATTGATCCAATCTAAATAAGTTGAACTAAAGAAGTTCATTTCCTAATTTCTAAATCATTATGAACCAATGCCCATACGATGGGGTAATTTGGAAGCGCCTCGCACAACTGGAAAGCATCGTGGCGTCAAGCTGCTGGCCACTTTGGATTATGCAACAGGGCAGATTCTTTGGAAAGAAGACGAGCAGTACACGGCGGAAACGTTTTTTGACGTTTCTTTATGAAATCATAGAGGCTTACCCGAAAGGAAGAATGGTGATCATACTGGATAACACCCGCATTCATCACACCAAACTACTTAAATCTTTTCTAAGTGAAACATCAAGCTCGTCTGGAACTTGTCTTCTTCCCAGCCTATAGTCCTCAGTTCAATCTGGTGGAAGGACTTTGGAAATGGTTGAAAGCCGATGTGATCAACAATGTCTTTTATTCTAGCGTTGCAGAGATTCGCAACAACGTGACGCTCTCTATGCAGCAAGTACGTTCCCATTTAGTCACTTCTAATTATAAGGACGTGCGGAAATGCTCAGTAGGGGGTAATCCGACACTTTTCGGTCTGATCCTACTATGTTTCCTCAAAGACAAATTGTCGTTCCTGTCGAGATTTTTCTCGGCAGCCTGAGGACCTGCCATAAGGCTTAAATATGAAATGCTCCCCCTGCATCAAACCCGACATGAGGTTTTCCCTCATCCGGCTTTCCGATGTTCTTCTTTATTCCGCGTTTCAGTACTTTCCTAACCTACAAGTTTCTTTAATCCAAAGTGCTCAGCTCGCCACTTCATCTTTCGGGCTTATAGGTCCGCTCCTTACGAAAAAAATCCCGTGCGGGGGTCTCCCTAGTTCCAAGCACAACTTTCCCAACATGCCGATGTACAGTCGCGGTATAGGCGTACACATCAGAATAACTGGGAAATAGAGATAAGTTGGATTTTCTAAGGTTGGTCGTGAAAGTGCTGGTCAGCTCCTATGTAATCGTGACTCGGCTATTCAGAGCTTTGTAAACATTTTGGGCATGAGGAGAGAAGCGCGAAGATTGCCTTAGGTGTGTCCTTAAGTGTGTCCTTGAGTATGTCCTTGACTATGGCTGTCTACGCTAACGAACCGTATGGTGCTTATCGAGGGGAAATTAGCTTGTCTATTCATCTAACGAACTGGAGAGACGTTATGGAGTCAATTATGAGTGAAATGATGCGCTTTTACTTGCAATAACACTTCTGGAGTTCGTTAGAATAAAAACTCATTGAATTTTGACCAAATAAGGATTGCTGAGTTCGTTAGGAGTCCCCGTCAAAAAAAAGGAGGCTCTCCACATGTTGAAAGCCGAACCCGACGCCAAAAGCACTTGAGGAATTGGATAACATGTCCAGAAGCTAACCAGCTCCCCACATCATAAACAGGAGAATCTCAAGCAGCCGAGACTTTCTCGACACTCGGAGGTTCTCCATGAAAAGAGTAACTAGCGCTATCCGCTTGCAGCCTTTCACAGCTACCTTTGGAGTGACGCGGGCAATATAAAGAAAAGAGGACTGCCCTCAAGCAGATTTATCTGCTTTGAACAGCCCCCTATTATTCAGATCACTTCATACCTATTCTTCAGATCACTTCATACCCAAGCCAATAATCAGAATATCTTGGTCCTTGGGGAATTGATCGCATTGATTCAAACTATAGACGATGTTGAACTTGTGTATTTCTCTTTTTATGTTTTTGCATACGATACTTTGAGTGCTTTGGTTAGAGTAGGCATCCCTAGAAGAATCTATGGTAAATGTGATGTCATTTTTCGATACATACAGATCGGAAAGTACGTAACCACCCTCAATGGTAGTTTGTATGAAGAATAACCGATCACTGTGTTTTTTATCGAATCTATGTACAAATTTCTCCATTCGGATCGCGTTGATAACGTTATAATCGGATATTACGACTTCATTCGCAACGGATGAGCAGATAGTCCACGCCCAAATCATAAGGATAAGCAGCATGGCTACGTTAAGAACATTTCGTTTGTTTTCCAGTATTTTTTTCATGGTTTTCCTTCACATCCGTCCCTTCCTTATCTCGTACTATTCGTTAGCCCAATGACTGCCCTCGTCCTTTTGTAAAAAATGATTTCGATGTCATTTTCTACATCAACAGCGTCCACATATTCGTTTCTTAAGCGAAACGTCTTCATTTTTCCATTTCCTACATGGACCACGATCTTGTTTTCACTCCTAGCCTTTATTCGACCTTGTAGGGTCAAATAATCCTGCTTTACTAAATCCAGAAAGATCACAACCGTCATAAAAGCAAAAATCGGAATCGGGATAAGCAAGATGTCAATGAACCAAACAGGTCTTCCTTCATACATATTGGCAGCGACCTGCAGCGCCGAAATAAAAGTCATAATCATAGAAAGGATTACAAATAAAGTCAGGGATCTATCGGTGCGCCTCTTCAAAGTCCATTCCTCCTTTCTAAATTTCTCCTATCCTACATGGCTGATCCACTTAAAAGAGGTGGGTAAAATTCAACCCAAGTTTTATTCGTCCATCGATCCGTTTTGTATATTCATTCACCTAAGGGTTCGTTGCGTTGAATAACTTTTAACGCTTCCCGCACGCTTAACGGTGAAAGCTCCGTTTGTTCAACGAATGCGCGAACCGCTGCGGCATCCGTTTTGGAGTACTCGCGGAGGGCCCAGCCTATCGCTTTACGGATAAAGAACTCCTTGGAATCAGCTAGGCATCGGATACAATCAAACAAGAGCGATACATCCGTCTTTTGTTTGAATTTTAACTGAAACAATATACTCGTTCGCTGCAGCCACATATTTTCAGAAGAAAGCCACTTCTCCACGTAGGATGGAATCAGCTCTGGAAACCGCTGCAAATGATAACCAATCAAGTGGTCCGCGATCAAATCTACCGTATCCCACCACGATTTACTTACAATGAAACTTTCCAGAACATCCACATGTGTGATATCCGCTTCCTTGCGCAGCTGCATGAGCACTAACATCGCGGTGTAAGCAAATTCTCTTTCGGGCAGTTCCCAGAGCTCGCTGGCAACACGCACTCCTTCCTCTCCTTTAGGGAAGCCATGTTCCTTCGTAAACTGCTTAGTCAGGTTGACACGCTCTGGACTTTTAATTCCGAGAAAAGGAAATTGATTCTTCATATAAGCTTCCATCGCTGTCGCATTAACTGGGTTGCGATGGGCTCGAAGCCATGCCTCAAGTTTTTCCGTATAGGGTGATATCATCGTAAAAACTGCCTCCTTTATGGCCACTCCTGTATATGCCTTCTTGTAGCAATTAGAGATTAATTCGGGTATGCTTATAGCAGCATTTTTATGTACATAGACTACTTACCGGATTGGAGAGAACTTCATGACTTACAAATTAGTTGCTGCGGATTTAGATGATACCCTATTGCGGGATGACTTGACTATCTCGCAAGAAACCATTAACGCCATGCACGAAGCGGTTGCCAAAGGAGTGACGGTGACGATTGCAACAGGCAGAAGCTTTCCTTCTGCAGCACGAATTGCGAATCAAATCGGGCTCAACGTGCCGATAATTACGTACCAAGGCGCTCTCATCAAAAATTTGCTTGATGAAAAAGTACTCTACGAGCGCACCGTTCCTGTTGAAAGCGCACGTTTTTTGCTCGATTTCTGCGAGAAAAGAAATCTTCATCTTCAGCTTTACCACGGCGATGAGCTATATGCAAGCGAGGACAACGATAAGATCAAAAACTACGTACGTCTCTCCAAAACGCCTTATGTGATTGGTGATTTGCGCCAATGGATCGATATCCCTCAGCCCAAAATGCTCATTGTTGACACGCCTGAAGTATGTGACCAGCTGCGCGAAGAGCTTCTGCCCTTGCTTGGAGACCAATTGCACATTACCAAATCCAAACCGCATTACTTGGAGTTTATGCACAAAGAAGGCACCAAAGGGCATGCAATTACTTTCCTCGCTGAACATATCGGCTGCTCCTTAGATGAAGTTATTGCGCTTGGAGATGCTTGGAACGATCGTGAAATGCTTGAAGTTGCCGGACTTGGTGTAGCGATGGAAAATGCATTGCCTGAACTTAAAGCTTTGGCGAATTATGTTACCAAAAGCAATAATGATGACGGTGTTAGACATGTCATCGAAAAATTCATTTTAGCAGAATAGCTGATATACGGTCTCGGTTGGCAAAATTGACGTTTGCTCCGAGACCGTTTTGTTAGTAAGAATAAAACTATTTATGTGAGCGCGATCATAAAATCATAGCAGGTTAACTTCATAAACCATTCATAATGTAAATCATTAATGAAGGAAGTGGCGGATATGTTTGATGTGAGATTGCTGGAGGATAAGGTCATTCTTATTACAGGCGGCGGCACAGGTCTAGGACGTGCGATGGGCGAACGCTTCCTCGCATTAGGCGCCAAGCTGGCTATTACTAGCAGACGCGAAGAAGTATTGGCCAAAGCGGCTGCTGAAATGAGCGTCGACAGCAAAGAAGTGTTCTACACCCGGTGTGACGTCAGGGACCCGCTCCAGGTTCAAGAAATGGTTTCCGCAGTGGAACAACATTATGGATATATTGATGTGCTGATTAACAATGCAGCAGGCAACTTCGCTAGTCCCACGGAGCATCTATCTCCGCGAGCTGTGGACGCGGTGCTGAATATTGTGCTGCACGGGACGTTCTACACCACGCTGGAAGTAGGCAAAAGGTGGATCGAGCAAGGGCGCGGAGGTACGATGCTGAACATCGTAACCTCCTACGCCTCCACCGGATCCGCCTTCGTTGTCCCCTCGGCCACGGCTAAGGCCGGTGTGCTCGCGCTAACCCGCTCACTGGCCGTCGAGTGGGCGCGTTATGGCATACGGCAAGTCGCGATCGCGCCGGGGCTATTCCCTACCGACGGCGCTTGGAGCCGACTGGCTCCTACACCCGAGCTGGCGGAAAAGCTTGTAAACCGCGTTCCGCTCAAGCGTGTAGGTGATAAAGAAGAGCTGACAAACCTCGCGGCTTACCTGATCTCTGACGGTGCTGCGTACATCAATGGCGAGGTCGTTACCATCGACGGCGGCGAATGGCTGCAAGGCGCCGGACAGTTTAACGACCTGCTTGAGGTCACCGATGAGCAGTGGATAGAGCTTGCCCAAATGACCCGCAAGGGCAAGTCATGACAAACTCTTTTCAGTAAAAAAAGGTCGCCAATGGCAACCTTATCTTCCTCGATGCTTCTCTTTTGCCTTTTGTACCTTAAGAAGATATTTCTTCTCCTTAAATTCTTCGTACATTTGCTTATTGGTCACTTTTCTTTCCTTCTTCCGTGATTCAAGCTCGAGCTTCATCACATCTTGGGCGTAGGAGGAAACACCTGACATCAGCAATTCCTTAGCAATCTGCCTTGCGAGGCGTTTAGGATTGGTTTTCCGTTGAACTGGTTTCCCAATCTCAACTTCTTGTGTACTAGCAGCAAGCAAAGCAAGCATGTGATGCTGAACAAAATCCATGACTTCGCCATCTTTAGGCTCAGGACCAAAAATAAATTGACATGCCTTCAGCTTGGAATCGTCATTGCTCTCAACAACACCCAGCCAATATTGACCATTAAAATATACGGTTAGTTTCAAAAAAACCGCCCCCTTTTTTCCAATCAGAGTGATGGACATCCCAAGGGGGGAAGGTTACTGACAAGGAATACAAGCGTATTTCCTTGCGTCCGGACTACCGACCGGAGCTGTGTTTTTGCACTCTTCTTACATTATCTAGGAATCATGTCGGGATGACAAGAGGCAAGTCTACAGCAGCTATGTAATTCTACACCTGAAACCGACCAATCAGTGTCTGCAGCTCGCCTGCCATACTGTTCAATACAGCAGCGGATGAGACAATTTCCTCCATACTGGCATATTGACCTTCGACGTTCGAAGAAACGACCTTGGCCCCATTTGCAGTTTGTCCTGCAACTTCATTGATGGAGCGAATCACTTCCAGCGCTGCATGTGTTTTCGTGAAAATGGCCGCTGAGCTTCTGGTTACCTCTTCAATCTGACGAGCCACTTCATCCATGGCATGACTGATCCGCTCGAAGGTATTCCTCGCTAAGCCGACTACCTCAATGCCCGTTTCCACCTCTCTGCTTCCCGCCTCTGTGGAGCTAACTACGGCCCTAGTTTCATCTTGAATACTAGAGACGAGACTCGCTACTTCTTCCGCAGCCGCTCCAGTTTGCATGGACAACTTACGAACCTCTTCGGCGACGACCGCGAATCCTTTACCTGCCGCTCCTGCTCGCGCCGCTTCAATGGATGCATTCAGTGCGAGCATATTGGTCTGCCTGGCGATGCCAACAATCATAGCATTGGCACTTACGATTTGTTCGGAACGCCGCCCTAATCGCTGCACAGATTCCGCTAGCTCTTTCATCTTCTGATGAATGGCATACATCTGAATAATCGCTGTATCCACGGCCACATTGCCATTGCCTGCTTCCGATTGCGCCCGCGCAGACTGATCATTCGCTGACTGCGTCACGCTGGCAATTCGTCCAACAGCCGCAGACATTTGCTCCATAATCGAGACCCCCATTTGTACACTGCGCACTTGAGCGTCAGTACCGAACGAAATCTCTTGCGCGATGCTCGTAATCCGTTCCGAGGATTCACTGACTTGTCCCGAATTACTGCTAAGCGCTTCAGACGCAGCAGCTACTCTATGTGCACTGCTTCCCACCTGACTGATCAACGTATGCAGGTTCTCCTTCATTTGATTAAAAGCTGTAGCTAAATCCCTTAATTCATCACGATTCTTCACCTGAATATCCCTCACGGTCAAATCGCATGCGGCGATTCTACCTGCTGCTCGTACCATCAAACGCATCGGTTTCACGATCATCTGAGATAGCAAAAGCCCAATGGCCAAAGCGAATAGGAAAGCGCCTAGGCTAACCCATATTAACGTTCTGATCGTTGAGGCAACTATTTCATGATTGCGCGATGAAGCTTCTTCTTGCACTTGCTTTGCCAACTCTTCGATCTTTGCAGCAGCCTCTGTTAGTGTTTCCGTAGTAGGAATCGCCCACTGCGTCGCTTCAGCCTTAGCTAATCCCACATCTCCCTTGTCCCCGTAATCCGTCACTTTTTTAACCAATCGCGCGAAGGTTTGATTGGAATCCAACATCGATTGAATAGCACCCTGCTCTTCCTCACTAACGGATAATGCGCCTATCGCAGAAATGATAGCCGATAACTTCTCATGCATATCCATGAGATGCTTCTCTTTATCTTTGGATGGATCTAGCACATAACCAAACAATAAATTGTTTTGCATCTGCGTTTTCTCTTTAACTTCCGAAACATTTTTCAGAATCACGCCAGTATCATGAAGTAGTTTCGAATAAGAATCGTCGACTTTATTTAAGTAGGTATAAGACATGCCGCTGGTTACGCCAACAAGCAAAGATACAACAACGAATGAACCTACGATCTTACTTCTTAATGAAAACGAAAATAGTCGCCTCTTCCAAAATTCAGGTGTGGCCAAACTCATGTTTTGTTCCCCCTCGGCTTTCGTGAACGCTTTCATTCATGGACAATATGAAAGGCTGCCGATCGTGTCGACAGCCTATTTAATGTTTCCTCTATGACCAAATTTGGTGAATAACCTGGTGTTTATCTCATTATGACGAGCCTTTTACTTGGAATTCATGTATTTACGCATATCGAAGGCTACAGCCGCTACGATAATCACACCTTTGATAATTAACTGCCAGTAAGGGCTTATTCCGATAAACGTCAAACCATAATTGATAACGCTGAAGATCAACACCCCAGCAAGAACACCAGGAACGGTACCGATACCTCCTGAAGTGGAGACACCGCCGACCACACAAGCTGCAATCGCATCAAGCTCATACATATTACCGTAGTTATTCGTTGCGCCGCCCGTTCTTGCTGCTTCCAGCACACCGGCCAAGCCGTACAAAGCGCCGGCAATGGCATAGATGTAAATCAAGTAACGGTTTACGTTAATACCAGAAACGGTGGCCGCATGAATGTTTCCGCCGATTGCGTACATATACTTGCCCAGTTTCGTTTTATTGAATACGATCCATACGATGATAGCTACTACAATGGCTATTATCACAATGTAAGGTATCGAATAAGTGGCATCCGATCCGACAGCCCCCGTTCCCAGCTTACTGAAATCCGCTCTTAAACCGCCAATAGGCTGCGATTGATTTGGCTTCATATCGAAGTATAGGGAGTTCGCTCCGTAAACAGCCACCATGGTACCCAATGTGGCAATAAATGGCGGCACCTTTAATTTAGCAACGATAAGCCCATTAATGAGACCGACCAAAAGACCTGCTGCAATGGCAAGAATAATCGGCACCAGCAGTGGCAAGGCCGGTAAATCCGGAAAAAATCTTCTGCCGTAATCTTGCGTTTGCAGCATGGATGCGGAGATAACTGCTGTTAAACCAACAATACGTCCTGTTGATAAATCCGTTCCTCCCGTAATCAGAATGAAAGCAGCACCCAAAGCGATAATGACACGGGTGGATGATTGCAGCAAAATATCCCGTAGGATATTGACGGATAAAAACCTTGGATCATAAATCGCAATGCCAACGACCAGCACGACGAGCACGATGTAGATTGCGTATTTCGTTATGAACCCACTGATGTCTCTTGATTTCAATGTCTCTGTCTTAGTACTCATTATTCTTGGCCCCCTCCGTTATGCCATATGCTGTGCAGCAAGGCGCATGATCTCTTCTTCTGTTGCTTTGTTTCCATCCACGATACCCGTAAGACGTCCTTCACACATGACCATGATTCGGTCTGACATCCCAAGCAGTTCGGGCATTTCAGAAGAGATCATGATAATACTTTGCCTTGCTTGGCAAGGTCGGCGATGATCGAATAAATCTCGAACTTCGCTCCTACGTCAATTCCCCTTGTAGGCTCGTCAAGTAGCAAAACATCCGGTTCGGTGAGCAGCCATCTGGCAAGGAGCACCTTTTGTTGGTTGCCGCCTGAAAGATTTTTGATCAACGCATACATGTTTGGCGTCTTTACCCGAAGCATTTCGATACTCCGTTTTACTTCTTCTCTACGTTTCGCTTCTTGAATGAATCCAAAAGGATTCATATATCTGGATAAATTAGCAATAACGGTATTCTCTAGTACCGACAATACAGGGAAAATCCCAGTTACACGACGTTCCTCCGTAAGCAACGCTATTTTTTGCTTAATGGCATCAATCGGCGACTTCAGCTTTATTGTTTTCCCATGTATGGAAACGCTGCCAGACGCAATACTCCGCATACCGAACAAAGTCTCAATAAGCTCTGTACGCTGCGCGCCGACCAGACCGCCGACGCCCAGAATTTCCCCTTTACGAAGATCGAAGGATACGTTTTTAAATGATTTGGGAATAACCGAAGTCAATCCGTCTACTTTCATCAGCACACCGTTCGGTACATTGCTTCGCTCAGGAAACCGCTCTTTCAAATCACGACCTACCATCTTCGAAATGATCATGTCCGTTGTCAGATCGGATGACGCCCATGTACCAATCTTAGTACCGTCGCGCATAATGGTCACTTCATCTGAAATTGCGAGAATTTCCTCCATTTTATGTGAAATATAGATGATCGAAACGCCACGACTTTTCAAATCGCGAATAATGCGAAACAGTTGTTCAACTTCATTGCCAGTTAGCGACGAAGTCGGCTCATCCATAACAATGACTTTCGAATTGAATGAAACCGCCTTGGCAATTTCAATGGATTGCACTTTTGAAACCGATAACGTTCCTACTACTGTATCCGGTTTAATATCCATCTGGAGCTGCTTAAACAAGCTCTCCGTATCTCTGCGCATTTTCGTGTGGTCCACTAATTTGAGCGGCCCGATTCCTTTTAACGGAAATCTGCCGAGCCAGATGTTCTCCATCACATTGCGATGAGGAACAGGATGAAGCTCTTGATGGATCATGGATATGCCGTTTGCTAATGCATCCTTCGAGTTAACAATCGTTGCTGTTACGCCATTCAACTTGATTTCTCCGCCATCCGGCTTATAAATGCCGAACAAGCATTTCATTAAGGTCGATTTGCCCGCTCCGTTTTCACCCATCAGCGCATGAACGCTTCCTTGTCGAACTTTGAGGGTGACATTATCCAGCGCTTTGACGCCGGGGAACTCTTTGGAGATTTGATTCATTTCCAATAAATATTCATGTTCATTCATGGTAACTCCCCCTACCAGCTCACGATAATCCCCACAAAGTGAAGCCTTTCTTCGAAGCCTATTTCTCTTTAGCCTTTGCACGGGTTCCCAAATAAGGAAGGCAAGGGTAGGCGTAAGCAAACATCGCGCTCCCTTGCCTGCTTCAATTCGGATTACTTCGCTTCGTTCATGTTAGCTTTTGTAATCTTTTTGTAAGAAATCCATACATATTTGCCGTCCGTTACATCATAGCCTGTTGTTTCTTTACTAGGCGTTTGACCGTTAGCTAATGCTGCTGCTACATTCGTTGTTGCTGCTCCTTGGTTTTTCGCATCATTCAGAACAGTTCCAAGCAATGTGCCGTCGCTAAGCGCTTGAAGAGCTGGGGCTGTAGCATCTACGCCTACTACCGGCATAAATTTGTTATCTTTGAAATAGCCTTTTGCTTTCAAAGCTTCAATAGCACCAAGTGCCATATCGTCATTGTTTGCAATAACAGCATCGATTTTGCTTTCGTTAGCAGCAAGGAATGCAGCCATTTTTTCTTGGCCTTTAACGCGATCCCACATAGCCGTATCTTCCGCTACTTTTTCAACTTTCAAACCAGCGTCCGTAATCGCTTGAATGGAGAATTTGGTGCGAAGCTCAGCATCTTGGTGACCTGGCTCACCTTTTAGCATGACATAGTGAATGACACCGTCTTTGCTTTTGTATGCTTCCGGATGAGCTTTGAAGTAGTCAACCAACAATTGACCTTCCATCGTACCGGATTGCTCTGCCTTTGCGCCTACATAGTAAACTTTATCCCATTTCTTCATGTCGTCAGCCAGTGGTTCACGGTTCAAGAACACAACCGGAATATTCGCTGTTTTCGCTTTATCGATAATAACGCCGGCTGCTGTGCGGTCAACTGCGTTGATCGCCAATGCGTTCACTTTTTTCGTAATGAAAAGATCGACTTTATCATTTTGTGTTGGTTGTGAGTTTTGGCTGTCTACGATATCAACTGTTGCTTTGTCTTTTGCAGCATCAGAGATGGCAGCGCGGACACCGGACATGAACGTATCATCAAATTTGTAAATGGCTACACCAATGTTTGGTTTTTTGCCAGCGTCTACTTTTGGCGTTGCTGCTGCAGTTGCTCCTGTAGTTGCGGCTGGTGCTGGCGTTGGTGTTGTTTTCGAGCTAGAACAGCCTACAACGGTTGCAACGAGTGCACCTGCTACGGCAATGGTAAGAAGTTTTTTCATTATAAGACCCTCCCAAAAATTTATGTTTGTCTTTACATTCCTTACTATAAGGGATCAACCACTCAAATCAAATGCAAAATCCTCATATTTTCTATCGAAATTCTCCTCACTTTATAAAGGGAAATAATAGCTTTTGATTATCCGACCAGAACATATTATCCAGATCAATCGCCTTAATTCCTGTATCTACACGGCTCGCTATTTTCTTGCCAGAAGCTGCTTCAACCGCATTCTTAATGCCCAAATAGCCGATACTGAAAGGGTTTTGAATGATTGTCGCTTGAATGACACCCTCTTGCAGCAACTCTAGTTCCTCAGAGGTACTATCAAACGTGATGATCTTGACCTTGCCCGTTAGATTCATATTTTGAATAGCTGTAGCAACGCCAATGGAAGATATTTCGCTGAGAGCAACGATTCCGTCTAAGCTTAAATTTTTCTGCAAAATGTCATACGTTAACTTTTCGGCGAGCTCACGATTGGTTAAACTATAAACTTTATCCAATACCTTCATTTCAGGATAGTGAGCGATTTCGTCTAAAAGACCTTGTTCTCGAAGCTCCGTATTACGCTCCCCTTGCTTAAAGCTTACGATTGCGATCTGACTATTTGACCCTACAAGCTTGATGAGTTGTTTTCCCGCCAACTGTCCTGCCTCATAATTGTTTGCTCCAATAAAACTTTTCGTTTGCTTCGATTCGACTTCGGAATCAATTGTAATAACAGGAATATTAAAATTGCTTGCTTCCATGACAACCTCTGCCAAGTCCTTATAATCATTAGCCGCCAATACAATAGCGTCAGGTTTGATTTGAATCGACTGCTCCATTAACGCGATTTGACCTTTAACATCAGCTTCATCTCCGGGGGCGCGGAAATCCAGCGTCACATCGAACTCCTTCGCTGCTACCTCGGCTCCCATCTTCACTGTTTTCCAGTAGTCACCGTTCTGGCTTCGCAAGATGACTTCCAAATGCTTCTTTTGCTGCGTCGGCAGCTGCTCCGTCTCTTGTTTAGTACAGGAAGAAAAACAGATACCGACAATCAAAATCGCAACTAATAGGGGACGAATTTTCATTGTTTTTTCCATGGCTTCTCCTCTTTATTCCTCTTCCAGCATCAATGGGATCCAGATCTTCACGATCGTTCCTTCTTCTAATTCACTTTCGACCGCCACACCATAATGGACACCAAAATAAAGCTTAATTCGTTCATTGACATTGCGAAGTCCGACACCGGAGCCCTTCTCGCTTTTCGTCTGTCCTGCCAAGATACGACTAAGCGTCTCTTCTGACATCCCAACTCCATTGTCACGAATTTGAAGAAAGATCTTTTCATCAACAATCCCGACCCAAATATGAATCATACCAACATCAACCATGTATTCAATCCCGTGATAAAGCGCATTTTCAACAATAGGCTGCAGGATCAGCTTCAATGTCTTGTAAGGAAGCGCCTCTTCTTCAACCTGAATCTCATAATCAAATTTGTCTTTATAACGCATCTTTTGGATGATTAAATAATTCCGAATATGCTCGATTTCTTCTTGTATCGTAATAATACTTTTGCCTTTACTCAGAGAAATGCGGAAAAACCTCGATAGAGCGGTAATCGTTTTTACAACTTCTTCATTTTTCCCACTGCCAACCATGCGAACAACGGAATTGAGAGTATTATATAAAAAATGAGGGTTAATCTGCGATTGGAGAACCTCCAGCTCATTTTTTCGCTTCACTTCCTGCTCATGAATGCTCTGATCCATTAATTCACGAACACGGGAAACCATTAGATTGAATCTACGCGATAACTGTTCTACTTCATCAGCTCCACGTACGTGGATGTACGTATCAAAATCCCCTTTCTCCACCATTTCCATCGACTTTTTCAATCGTTTAATCGGTTGGGAGATACGAGCCGACATAAAGGCAGAAATCAATAAAATGAAAATAAGCACAATAACAAGCAGCCAAATCATAAATGTACTAACTTCTTTGCGTGTAGTAATCATTTCATCGAGATAGGAAACGCCAATAATTTTCCAACCGATGTTATTTACCGTTCTAACTACATTCAGTCGCGATTCGCCGTCTCGAACATCCATGTACTTGCCATATGAGAATTTCAAAGCTTGCTCCACATTCTCATATTTCAGACCAATATAAATAAGCTGCTGCTGCGGATGGTACACAATGTTTCCGGCGGAATCATCAATGATGTAAACATAGCCCTTCTTACCAAGCGAGACCGTACGGAAAACATCGTCTAGTGTCTTAAAATTCACATCGACAAGCAGAACCGCATCGACCCATTTCCCATTACGTTGAATTAAAACGCCTTTACTCATCGATACGACCCATTTGTAGGGATCTTTGAATAAATTCTGAATGTGCGGCAGCGAAAATGTAAGATGATCAGGATTCTCCAAGGCAGACTTAAACCATGATTGCTCTGTTAGTCGTGTGTTGTTGCGCATCTGTGCGGTATGAATGCCTGTAACTAGCTGACCTTCAGCCGTGAAGAGATCAATCGATACAATATCCTGGCGCGTACTCGCAATAGTATCCAATTGTTCGAGCAGCTTATCGCTAGGAACCCCCTGGCTCTTGGCAATTTTGGCATCAACGACCTCGAAGGTATCGGACATGCCCTTGATATAATTTTCTAAATTAAACTGCACCTGCTCGATAATTTGCTGCGTGTTCAAGAAGGCGTTCTCTTCCGCTGTTCTGGAAAATTTATTGTACAGCACCAACGATACGATCAGCATAACCGTGACGGTAATAAAAACAAAAGATAATGTAATCGTAAACTGGATGCTCTTGACCCTCATCGTGTCCATCATTGCGGTACACAATGCCTTAGTCAGCGATCTTAATTTTAGGCTCAACCCCTATTCCCCCTTACTTCAACCCTGCGCCCCTTTGGAACTGTTTCTGTACTCTTTCGGGGAAACGCCAACATTTTTACGGAAAGAAAAACTGAAATAATTGGCATCCGCGTAACCAACCTTTTCGGCTATTTCAAGCGCTTTCATATCGGTTGATCGCAGCAGTTCCTTGGCTTCCTCCATGCGAATATGATTTAAATAGTTCACAAAGGTCATCTTGGCCTCTTTCTTAAAAATACTGCTGAAATAACCAGCGCTAATATGCAGATGACCGCATACCTTATTAATCGTGATGTCTCCCTCATGATAGTGACTCTTCGTATATTCCTTGGCCATCTCCACCAGATTCTTGTAAGTGTACTGACGATCTGTGGCGATATGATTCATCATGCTGGCACACAACTCTACGAGCCAATGCTTCGCAGCTTCCAAGGACGTGAACTTATTAATTTCTGTAAAAGGAATGAAATTGTCGCCGAACACCTCATCGACGTTGAGGTTCGAATCTTTGGCTGCTTTCAGAATGCAGGTTAGTATTTCAAGCAAATAAATCTGGTAGTCCTTGACGGAGACGCCCCCCTCGATTCCTTGAAAAAGCTCATCGATGGTCTCTTTGATTTCTTGATTCGTCCCCACTTTAATGCATCTGGTCAGCTCATGTTCCTTCACATCATCAAAGCGAACCTTTTCGACATTCCGTCTCTCCACGTCATCAATGCAAATGATCCGATTATTGCCGAGAATAAGCCGATAGTCCAGCGCCAGCACCGCATCTTCGTGCGAATAACTAACCTTCGTCACATCCTTCATCACCGATCCAATGCCTATGGTAACCGAGAATTTGAGATATTTCTCAACACTTTGGCGAACTTCTTCCAGTGTTTTCATCGTTTCTTGAAGAGCTTCGTCCTTGCTTCCGCTCTCTTTGCAAACCAACACAACCACCTGATCGTTATGCATAAAAACAAGACCGAGATTGCGTTTATTCGCAATTTCTTCTGTAATATTGAGTAAAGCAAAATACTTAAGCGCCTGATCTTCCGAGTATTTCAGGGATACGGATTTCAACAACTCCGTGCGATTCTCCAAGTCATCTTCATGGATCATGACCCCATCTATGCTAACAACAGCAACGACGAAGCTGTTGCCGCTAAGCTCAATCCCGTAGTTGCCGGCCTTTTCACGAACTTCATCACGGGGCAGCTTCCTGCTCATCAAGGTCGCCAGGAAATTCTCCTTCAATACTGGCATACTTTTGCGGTAATGCTCTTTTAAGAGTTCTACATTTTCCCGATGGGCTACTTCCTCTTGAATCTGCTCCTTAACCTTACATAGGGCGTTAACAATTTCCTGCGCCGAAAAAGGCTTCAGCACATATTCATCGATATGCAGCTTAATCGCTTTCTGGGCATATTCGAACTCATCGTGCCCTGTGAGTATGATAATTTTGATCGTTGGAAAGCGCTCTCTAATCGCTTCAGCAAGCTGCAATCCATTCATAAAGGGCATCTGAATATCCGTCACTACCACATCAGGCAGTAATTTCTCCACCATCTCCAGCGCTTCTCTGCCATTCTCTGCTGTTTCTATGACCTCAAAGCCAATAGCTTCCCAATTCACTTCACGTACGACACCTTCCCGCACATCAGATTCGTCGTCTACCAGTAACAATTTGTACATGCTTATCCCCCTTAGAATTTTCAGTCATCGTCATACCCGGTCCATGTTAACTTTTTCAACATCATTGTACTAACTGCTTCAGGAATACACAACAAGTTCGTTGCGCCTCAGAGGAGAATTACAGGATACATGGTAAAAAACACCTTATCTCTGTTAAAATTAGATGAGCACGTTTCTTAGTTGGAGAAGACCATTTCGGTTTGGCAGCATGCCCCCATTACGCCTAGGAGGAATACCCACATGGATTTCGCATCAATCGGTCATATAGCCTCAACAATCAAACAAAATGTTGGCCAAGTCATCATCGGCAAGGAAGATATCGTCGAGCTGATGGTCATTGCCCTTATCGCTTCGGGACACATTCTGCTTGAAGATGTGCCCGGCACAGGAAAAACGCAGCTTGCGAAAGCTCTGGCTCGTTCCTTGGATGGCACCATGAAGCGTATCCAGTTCACGCCAGACTTATTACCATCCGATGTAAGCGGCATCAATTTCTTCAATCAAAAGCTTGGCGAATTCGAATTTCGCCCAGGCCCTTTATTCGCTCACATTGTCCTTGCTGATGAGATCAACCGCGCGACGCCGCGCACGCAGTCCAGCTTGCTGGAAAGCATGGAGGAGCGCCAAGTGAGCATCGACGGTGAAACGCGCATGCTTGAAGCGCCGTTTCTCGTGATTGCTACGCAGAACCCTGTAGAAAATCAGGGTACGTTTCCCCTGCCGGAAGCTCAGCTCGACCGCTTCCTGATGAAGATTTCCATGGGCTATCCCTCGGCAGCGGAGCAGCTTGAGATCTTAAAACGCTACCGGCTGCAAGATCCGTTGGATCTGCTGCAGCCGGTTGTGAATCGCGCTGAGCTGCTGGAAGCGCAGCGCTTGTTCACACAGGTGCGCGTCAGCGACGAACTGCTGTCCTACATCGTGCAGCTGGCTGAAGCGACCCGCACGCATCCGGATGCAGCGCTCGGTGTCAGCCCGCGCGGCGTTCGCGCCTTGATGAAGTCAGCACAGGTCTATGCAGCGCTGCGCGGACGCGACTATGTACTGCCGGATGACATCAAAGCGTTGGTCAAGCCCGTATGGGCGCATCGGATTATGCTGCGCACACGTTCGCGCCAGCAGGACCAGCAAATTCATACGATGCTGGCAAATATCCTTGCTGCTACCCCCGTCCCTACGGAAGTGAAGATGGGGTAGCCAATGGGAATAAGCTGGATTCTTATTATCGCTGCTGTTCTCTATGTTTTGCAGCATCAGGTCTTTACACGTTTAGGATTTCGTGGACTGCGGATGGAGCGAACCTTCAATAAAACCCACTGCCACGCAGGGGAAAACATCGAAATGATTGAAACCATCGTGAACAACAAACTGCTGCCCATACCATGGCTGCGGTTGGAATCAACGTTTCATGCCGGACTTCATTTTGCGAAGCAAACGAATTTGGAAGTGAGCAGCGGCGCGATTTCCCAAAATCACCGCAGCCTGTTCAGTCTGATGCCCTACACTCGAATTGTTCGCCGGCATCATATCCAGTGTGCAAAGCGAGGCTGGTACAAGCTCGAAACAGCTGCCGCTGCCATTGGTGACATTGTGGGCATTCCGGCTGTTTCCGCAACCCATCGGTTCCAATCGGAGCTCCTTGTCTACCCGCCGTTGGTCAATTATGAAGACATTCCGCTTCCATCCAGCCGATGGCAAGGGGATATTGTCGTGAAGCGATGGATCATGCCTGATCCCTTCATGACTTCGGGTGTGCGCGAATATCGTTACGGGGATACGATGAGCAGCATTCACTGGAAAGCTACGGCTCGCAGTCAGCGTCTCCAAGTGTTTAGCAGGGAATTCACAGCTGATCCACGGCTGCTCATTGTCGTAAATACACAGATCACCGAGACGATGTGGGATGCTGTGAGCGATCCTGAGCTTGTTGAAAAGGGACTCTCTTATGCAGCAACACTTGCAGATTATGCGATCAGCCAAGGCGTTCCTGTAGGTTTTGGGTTCAATGGATGGCGGCAAGATCAACCGGGCATTCCGGTATACCTTGCCCCCGAAGGAGGCTGGCCGCACTTGGACCGCCTATTCGAAACGATGGCTAAGCTTGCAGTATCTTGTTGCCGCTCCTGCAATGATTTCCTTGCTAACTGGGAAGAGCAGGATGGCTCCGCTGTGGACATTGTTCTCCTGACTGCCTTCGTCTCATCTGCCTTGCAAAGCCGCATCTCACAACTTGAAGCGATGGGGCACTCTGTCTATATCGTCCCTCTTGACCATCATCTTCTTACCTTCAACACAGAGGAGGTTGGCACTTCCCATGTCCGTACCCATGACACAACCACCTAATCTGATCCGTTATCTCAGGGGAACAGGCTGGATTCTCCTCTGGGCGAGCATCGAGCTTATTACCTTCTTTCCTCTGATCGTTCTGATTCAGGCCTTTTTGTCGGGAACACATCTCTGGCTGACATCTTTACAATTCCTGCTTTGTTATGCAATTGGCGCCGCAGGCGGCTATACGAATCGATTGACCCGTACTTTCTACGAATGGTTGTTTGGTTTAGCGGCAAGCTATGCCATTGCCTATCTGCTGCAAGGTAACAATTGGCATGGCTGGGCCCTTACCGTCATCGGCTTCCTGCTCGTTCGTCGAGGCATTCAATGGACCAAGGGCTCTTGGCTCTCGCTTTTTCCCATGTCAGCCTTCCTATTCGCCTTCTTTATCTATTTGACCGGTGTGCCCATTATGGGACGGTTCGTTGCCTTCCAACCCTACATGAGCTGGCTGCACGGATTAGGATTCATTACACTCATTCTCTTTTTCTTTGTCATGAACCGCTTCCAACTGCTAAGTGCCACATTAGCGCATAGAGAAAAAGCTGCCTCTTCCCTGTCTCAATCGGTTCAACGTTTAAATCGCATTTGGTTAATTGGATTCATTGCTTTGATTACACTAGTCGCCTTCTTTCAGCAATTGCAGCATGGGGTCATTTGGGTCATTCGTTCCGTATTAGGATGGCTGGTTAGTCTTATGCACTCAGAGCCACAAGCCGAGCAGCCTAAACCTAGCCCATCAGCTGTTCCACCGCTTCAGCTGGACGCTCCAAGTAGTGAGCCGGGCTGGTTCGCCAAGTTCCTGCACATCGTTGAAGTGATTGCTGTATATGCCATTGGCTTGGCTTTAATTGTTCTTGTCATTTATCTTATTTTTTCTAAGATTATTCCTTTATTGGCCTCGCTCATTCGACGCTTAATGAATCGTTCGCTCAGCAGCAAGCTGGATGATGCATCAGAAGGTTTCTCCGATGAGAAAGAAAGCTTGCTGGAGTGGAAGAACCTCCCTCGATTATGGTGGCAGCAAGCGAAGAAGACGTGGTCGAAGGAAAAGAAATCCGAGCTACGATGGACGCAATTGGAAAGCAATCGCGAACGGATCCGTTTTTTATACAAGAGGTTGATTCAGCAAGCCACAAGTGAGGGCTACACATATAAGCGCTCTTTGACACCCAACGAAACGGAACAGGATCTCAAAGCAAATAAACAACTCTCACAGCAAACCGTTCATGCCATTACCCAAGCCTATAATCAAGTCCGTTACGGCGATGTAGAAGTAACCGATTCACAGCTGAATGAGGTTCTACAAACGACGAACAAGCTATCGATCAAGTAAAAGCTGTCGAATCGTTCAAACACTTATGAAAATCAGTCACTTTTTTTCAAATAGCCGCATATACATAATTGTTTGAATACATTCGACTGAGGTGATTTGTGATGTTAGCAATAAAAACGGGTTGTGACAAAGAAGAAGTTATCCACACATTATGCGATATGGGGTTAGATCAAATCGCAAAATGGATTACCGTTTTACCTGAGGACAGGTGGGAAAATATGTTTCTTTCCATATGGCCAACACTTGCCAAAAAATGCGGCGTCTCCCGATAGCTGCTTTTACATAAACACAAAAAAATCAATCCCTCTACACGCTCTGTGGGCTTCTCGCATAGAGCGTCTTTTTTCACATATTTTACACATATCTAGATGAACCATAGGAATTCAAACGCTTTCACAGCAGGATTTTGGACGCTAACCATCGAATTTAATAAGGAATAATGATAAATAACCATGCTAACAAGATCAGCTTATTAGCAGCATTCAAAAGGAGGACATGTTGGTGAAGCCAGTCACAGTGAAAGATTTAGTTGAGCGCTTCTCGCTCGAAGTCCTTGCCGGACATTCTGAACTGCACCGCAAAATTACCAAAACAAAGGCACATCGCCCCGGTCTGGAATTTGTCGGGTATTTTGAATATTTTCCACAAGAGCATGTCCAGTTGTTAGGCAGAAAAGAGATCACTTACCTGCACAAGCTCAGCGAGAACGAAAGAAATCTCCATATCGGAAATATTGTCAAATATCACCCGCCTTGCTTCGTCGTGACGAGGAATCAGGAAGGGTTGAAATATTTAACCAAATATTGCGAGGAAGAGAAGATCCCTCTGCTGCGCACGACCGCTCCAACAAGTAAATTCCAGGATTTGGTTGACCTGTACTTAAGTAAGTCGCTCGCACAAGAAATTGCCGTTCATGGCGTATGTGTCAATGTCTCAGGGATCGGCATCCTGCTTCGCGGGAAGTCGGGGGTCGGTAAAAGCGAAACCGCACATACGCTAATTCGTAGGGGCCACCGTCTCGTTGCCGACGATATTGTCGTATTGAAAAAGATTAGCCCGGAGACGCTGCTTGGCACCCACAATGGGAAGACCAAAGAGTTTTTGGCCTTGCGGAGCATTGGACTGATCAATGTGTCGCGGCTCTACGGCCGTAAAGCCTTTCAGGATGAGACGCGCATCGTCCTTGATATCGAATTAACCAAATGGCAGGAAGACGCGCTCAACAATGATCTCGAGCTTGAACCTGCCTTTACGGAGTATATGGATATTAAAATTCCCCATATTGAAATCCAGCTCCAACCCGGAAGAGATGTCGCCGGACTCATTGAAGCGGCAGCTAATAGTTGGTATTTGCGCCAACAGGGCTACAGTGCTGCGGAGGAATTCATGCAGAGATTGCAAAGTAGCACAGACTAATCGGCAACCATCAGCAAGCCACCTTCATCATTTCGATGTCAGGGTGGCTTTTCATGCATTAACGTAAAAGCAAAGGTCACCGTCTTAAAGCGATATTTCCTCCCGAAAGCTGTTAGTGGAGGTGTATGAACATGCGCAAGAGATTAACAATAACCATTCTTTCTATCACCCTTATCGCTTTAATGCTTTGTGGGTGGACAGCCTTTGCGGCAACTTCATCCGGCACTTCGACTTCGACCTCAATCATGGGTGTATTCAAATCCATGCATGCAGACGGCACTCAGGTGACCGTAACCACAGATTCCGGCGGTGATCAGACGGTGCCTTTGGCCAAATCGGTATGGGTATACCGCAATGATCAAAAAGCCAGTTTATCTGACTTGAAATTGGGAGATCGCATCGAGTTAATCGTGAATAGCAAGCAGCAAGCCGCTTATGTGAAAGCTTCATCAGCGGATGCTGGAGCAGCAGCGAATGCAGCTGTTCCGGGGGCGACGGCGGTTTCCACTGCTACGATACCACCCACACCAGCCACACCAACGACGCCTGAGCCAACTAAAACTCCAATGGCTTCGACTAGTCCATCTATTCAGGAGTCCCCGCACTCCACAGCGGTATATCCGGATTTGAAGGATATTGACCTTACCATTGAGGGTAATCATTTCAACCTTCATCTTGGGCAAACGCTTGGAGCGGATGGCATCGTGTACGATCTCCGTATCAAGCCGGAAGATGCCGGTACGATCCATCTAAAAGGAGATCAGGCTGCCCTTTGGATCAAGAACTTTCTCGGATCCGTTGATCTCCAATCTGCCAACGCCGAGCAACAGCTGAGACGGAAAATCGCCGAACACTATGACATCGATGCCAGTAAGTTGAATGTTCAAATGAAGACACATTGGGAACAAACAGCCAAACAACAAAAACAAGAAGATTCAAATGAGGATGAAGATAACAACAGAGATAAGAAATCACAGAAACAAGAAGCCAAAAAAAAGAACGACAAGTCTCATAGTAAAAAACATGATGATTAACAAAATGCCGTCGATATCCTTGTTGGATGCCGACGGCATTTGTTTTATTTTTTCTTCCCCTTGCCATGCCCGTGATCAGCGGCTTTCTTCTCGTCCTTTGACGGGCGAGAAGAACCCGAGTCATCTGAAGCCGCGGGTACGGAAGGAGCCTGCACACTCGTGACGACGGGCATATCAAACAAAGCTACAGGCGTTTGCGATAAAGCGCGTGTCATGATTTCGCGAAACAAAACAGCCGGAACCGCCCCACCCGAGGTGGTCAAATAGTGCTCTTTGTCCGTATGGTCATACCCTACCCAAACAGCTGCCGTCAGTTCAGGGGTGTAACCAACGAACCAGGCGTCCTTGGCACTGCTCGTGCCTATGCCTTCAAATTCTTTCGTTGGCGGCAGTTGCGTTGTACCTGACTTTCCTGCAACAGGACGGTTCATAGCGGCATTCTTGCCTGTTCCCTGGGCCACCGCGACTTGCAGCATCGATGTCATGGCATAGGCGGTATCCGGCTGCATAACAGGCGTCCCCTTCTTACTGGCTTGCACAAGAATATGTCCACTGTTCGTTTCAATCTTAGTGATGGTGTGTGCTTCATGTAGAATCCCTTTGGCGGCAAAGGCACTGAATGCTTGTGCCATTTGGAGCGGCGATACCCCTTCCGACAGCCCACCAAGCGCAATGCCGAGTTGACGGTCCTGTGCAGGCAGCGGAATGCCTAACGATTTAAGAAAAGAGAGGCCGCGGTCAATCCCAAGCTCATGAAGGAGCCAAACAGCAGGTACATTCCAAGAAGAAACAACCGCCTCCTGCATGGACACTTGTCCTCGCGATTGATGGTCCCAATCCTCCGGCTGATAGCCATCGATGTTTAAGGGGCCATCATAAAGAACTGAGGCTGGCTTGTAGCCCATTTCAAGGGCAGGACCATAAACAGCAATGGGTTTAAATGTAGAGCCCGGCTGCCTTCGCAGCTGTGTGGCATGACTGAAACCACGGAACACGCCCTCTCCCCTCCCCCCAATCAGCGCACGGATTCCACCTGTTTGCTGATCTAAGATAACGGCGCCGCTCTGCACGAGCTGATCCGATTTGCTCTCAGGGAAAAAGCGATCATCCTTGTATACATCCCGAGCAGCATTCTGCACAGCAGGGTCCAACTCCGTTGTGATACGCAAACCACCCGTTAACAGTTGCTCTTCGGTAAAACCATATACATGAACAGCTTCATTGATGACCGCATCTACATAAGCGGGGTAGCGTCCTTTAAGATCATTTCCCTTGTCCGATTTAACGACTCCCAGAGCAGAAGCCTTTGCTTTCTCATAGTCCTGCTGTGTTATTTTACCCTCATTAAGCATGACTGAAAGGACTGTATTTCTTCGTTCAAGAGCCTGATCTTCATCCTGAAAGGGTGAATACCGACTTGGAGCCTTAGGCAGAGCAGCTAGAACCGCTGATTCAGACAAGCTTAAATCCTGCACATTTTTATTAAAATATGTTTTGGAAGCACTCTGCACGCCCCAACTGCCCTCGCCGAAATAAATACTGTTCAGGTACATGTCCAGAATCGCATCTTTTCCATAGGTTGTATCTATTTTAATCGCGTATGCAGCTTCTCTAAGTTTGCGACCCAATGTTTTGTCTGCGTTGAGAAATACATTCCTGGCTAACTGCTGAGTTATCGTGCTGGCCCCTTCTGAGTAACTGCCTCGCAGTACATCGCGAGCAACGGCCCGGAAGATCGATTTCATGTCGATCCCTTTATGATCATAAAACCTTCTATCCTCCACAGCCACTACCGCATCAGTCAACGTCTTCGGCATTTGCGACAAGGGCACGGGGTCCACCTTGGACGCAGATAACTGCGACGCCGCTTTACCGTACTTGTCGAGCACTAGCGTAGACTCTGGCAACGGCTGACTCAACTTCGAGACATCAAGCCTACTTACATATAAATAACCGGTCAGTAATAAAACCAGAAATCCTACAGCTGCAATAGCGCAACAAAGCTGCCAAAACCGTTTCCACTTCAAAAATAATCCGATCATCTTTCTGTCCTCCTCACTTTCGCTTATAGGTATTCGCAGGTTTCATGCCGTTAGCGACGCATAGAGGGGCGTTTCGATGTCCTTCAACGCAAAAAACCGAACGACTAAGTAGTCGCTCGGGTAGTTTATTGGATCTCATTTCATTTTAAGCAATGGAAGTCGGTGCCCCAAATATCGTCGTATATCCGGATATCTTACGCAATATACGCTCCGCTTCTTCATCACTCATGGAGCCATATCGTTCAACGGCAGCAACCATTTTGGGAAACAGATGGATGTCTCCTGCACTGGCAAAACCCGTTACACCAGGGAAAGATAGAACAAAGTGAACGCAGGCATCAATGATCTCTTGCTGATCAAAGGGCTCGTACCATGTCGCATAGGGGCGTTGTTCCCCTTCAACCCAAGGAGCTTTGGCAATCGCCTTAATAACCCTTACTGCCGCCTGCTTCTCGCTGGCCTCTTCCATCAAGGCATCGAACGCTTCCCGGTAATCCGGCAAACTGTACATGTAATAGTTAAGCGGCAATAACACCGTTGCAAATGGAAACCTCCGCAAGGCTTCTTTATGTACAATGGGCGCTTGATGGCCATGTCCCGTGATGCCAATTGCTTTAACAATACCCTCATCTTGAGCTTCGATTACCGCTTCCAGAGCGCCGCCTTTTTCCGTACAGCGATCTAATTCGTCCATAGAACCTACGGCATGCAATTGCAGCAGGTCCACAGAATCAACCCGCATACGTTCTAAGGAGCGATATATTTCTTCCTTGGCTTCCTTCTTGGTGCGCTGGCCTGTCTTCGTTGCGAGGAAAATATCGTTGCGAATTTGGCTAATTGTCGGGCCCATGCGCAGTTCGGCATCACCATAACTGGCAGCGGTATCAAAATGGTTAACACCATGCTGCAAAGCAAAGGAAATCGATGCATCCGCTTCTTCCTGTGTGACATTCCCTAAGCTTGCAGCTCCAAACATAACCACGGAGCTTTCATAATTTAAACGGCCAATTGTTCGTTTCAGCATCATCGAAACACTCCTTTATCAGTAAACCTCCCTACCACCTTAACATGTAGATCGCCAAGAAAAAAGTCCCTTCCTATCGCTGCCGCATCCATTGCAAAAAAAGAAGCTGCCTCCACCAGAATAATGGATGGAGTTCAGCTTCAGTTCATGTTCGTATTATTGTGCGGACCTGAGGAACCGTAATGCCGTATGCAACAATCTGCTGTAAGCTGTTAACAACTTGCGAGCCAATGGCAATCGGATCAACGGCTTCATGAGGGAGAGCCGCATGTCCGCCTTTTCCTCAAAGCTCTTATTTCATCCCGCTTAAAGCGATCCCTTTAATAATATGCTTTTGGAATATCAGAAACAGCAGAATCAGCGGCAGCACTGAAATCCAAGCACCTGTCATAACCTGTACCCAATTGCTATTCGTACTCGTCTCACTCGAGAAAAACGCAAGTCCAACCGGAATCGTGTAGTTCTCAGGCGTCATCGTCACAATTAATGGCCATATATAGGCATTCCAACTATTTAAGAAGGTTAAGAGACATAATGTCACTATCGCAGCTCTCACCTGCGGCAGGACAATAGTGAACCATATTCCAAACTCCCCCATACCGTCTATCCTTGCGGCATCCAGTAAATCCTGCGGCACAATTTCCATGAATTGTTTCATCAAAAAGATGCCAAACGCTGTAATAAAGGTAGGAAACAGCACACCTATATAATTATCGACCCACCCGACGCTGTTTCCTAATAG
The DNA here is from genome assembly GCF_008017805.1 of Paenibacillus sp. N3.4. Classification (GTDB taxonomy): domain Bacteria; phylum Bacillota; class Bacilli; order Paenibacillales; family NBRC-103111; genus Paenibacillus_E. The sequence goes on from NZ_VRTT01000042.1 coordinate 53,482, forward strand.
ATACCAAGGGATAATTAACATTTCCGTTGGCACCATAAGCGTGCTTAAGATGAGAATAAAAATAAGTGATTTCCCGCGAAATGAGAATTTGGCTAAAATGTAACCTGCTAACGTATCAAAAAAGCAACCGTCAATGTCGTAAGTAAGGCAATCATCATACTGTTGATAAACCATTTATCAAACATCGTCTTCTGCCATATATCCGTCACATTCGCGAACGTTATGTGCTTCGGAATGAGCGAAAGGGAATAGATGTCCGTAGGATCTTTGAACGCCGTAGACAACATCCATAGAAATGGAAAAAGCATAAGGACGGTTCCGATCACCAACAGGGTATAACTAATACTCTTAGTGGCTATTTCTTTCTTGACCATCGGACTGCTTTACCTCCTAGTACTCCACTTTCTTGCTCAGCACCTTCAGCTGGATTAAGGACAAAATCAAAATGATCGCGAACAAAATAACCGTCGCAGCTGCTGCTTCCCCCATTTTATAGCTTTTAAAGCCAAGCTGATAAATATACAGCACCAAGGTTTTCGTTGAATTCAGCGGTCCACCAGCACCGGAGCCGCTCATATTTTTCACCTGTGTGAACGTCTGTAGAAAGCTGATCGTCGCAATCACAATGGAAAACACAATCGTCGAATTCAGTAGAGGCAGCGTGATCTTCCTGAATTTTTGCCACACGCCTGCCCCATCAATTTCTGCTGCTTCGTAGTAAAGCCTCGGAATACTTTCTAATCCTGTTGTGAAAACGAGCATTTGAAAGCCGATAGCCTGCCAGATCATCGCTCCAATAATCAGGTAAATAGCCTGGCTGGGCGAACCCAGAAATAATTGGGCAGGGAATCCAAGATCCACCAGCACATGGTTAACCACCCCATTAGGCATCAGAATCCAGCGAAATACCCAACTCACGGCAACAATGCTTGTAATATAGGGGATAAAATAAACCGTACGGAACAGGCCTCGCAAACGGATGACCTTTTGCAGAAGCAAGGCGACGATCAGGCCAACAATCAGTTGACCTGGGACACCTACTGCCACATATATAATCGTATTGCGCAGTGAATCTCGGAAATCTTTATCCAGAAACACGAATTTAAAATTGTCTAACCCTACAAAAGGCTTTGTCTCCGATAAAATATCCCACTCATGCAAACTAACATTAAAAGAATAAAAAATAGGCAATATTCGGATGAGCAGAAAGAAGAGAAGCGGCACCAACAAGCAGCCATATATGAACAGGTAGCGCTGATGGATATGCTTTAGCCTCATTTTTGTTTGCTCCAGTATTCGTCATAAAGCGCTTGGTTCTTCTTCACAAGTTCTTCAAAGGCGGTCTTCGCATCTGCTTTATTCAGAACAACTTTATCCGTTGCTTCAACAAAATTATCCCGCTCTTTCACTTCATCTACGAAGAAATGGGCATGCGCATCAGGCAACTGTTGGATGAATGCACCCAAAACCGGATCTTTGGCATATTTATCTTGCAGCGCTACATCTTTTTTGGCTGGAAGCTCACCTACTTTTTCTACCCACTTCTCTTCAACCTCTTTGCTTGTCAAAAATTTAAGGAACTCGGTCGCAGCTTCCAGCTTTTTGCCTGAAACCCCTTTGGTAATGGCATTTGCCCAATAAGAGGATTGTGTGGCTTTTGCTTTATAGGAAGGAAGAGGCGCTGTGCCAAAATTCAGGTTTGGAGCGTCCTTCTTGATGCCGCCAAGAACATTCGAACCATCAATCGTTATCGCTGCATAGCCTTTCTTAAAGGCATTAATGTCTGTTTCGTAGAAATCTTTTTGACCTACTTTATGTACAGCTGGAATGTCTGTCAGGAATTTGAACGCTTCAAGACCTGCCGGTGTGTCGTTCCATAAGTACTTTTTGCGGTCATCCGATGTATCCTTTCCACCTGCCTGATAAATAAGCGCATCCCGGTACCAATGGTGAATTTGGGAGTTTGGCTGCCAAGTCACGCCTTCAACAACCAGTTGACCTTTGTCATCTCTTTGCGTCAGTTTCTTGGCATACTCAATTAATTCGTCCCAAGTGGCTGGGGCTTTATTCGGGTCCAGACCCGCTTTCTTGAACAAATCCTTATTGTAATAAAGCGCGAGCGTACGAACAGCCGTAGGCACAGCCCAATACTTGCCATTCAATTTGCCCGCTTCCACGACTGGAAAGAAGTCTTGCTTCAGATCCGCTTCTGAGAAGCCCTTCTCTGGCAATGGCTGAATATAGCCGGCTTGCACATATTTAGGAATCCAACCATAGTAAAGATTAATGATATCGGGCCCTTTCCCTGCAGGTACCAGTGTTGCTACCTTCTGATTGTAGTCATCGTAAGGGAAGTTTGTTTGCTTCACCGTAATGTTCGGATGCAGCTTCTGGAATTCAGGAATCAACTCATTCACCAGATCCACTTTGCTGGAAACGTATATTGCCAATACTCAATCGTAACAGGTTCATCTGCTTTGGCTGTTGATGCAGCAGCAGGCGAGGCCGAGTTCTTTGCTGCTGCTGTTGAAGACGGTGCCGGTTGTGAAGAACTCGAGCATCCTGTAAGGGCTACTAAGAACACGAGAAGAAAGATAAATACCGTTAATCCTTTAGCACGTAAACCTTTATTTGTCATTGTTTGATCTCCCTTTTGTTTTCAATCTGTATTTGCAATAATCTTCTGGCATTATTTCCGAAAATAAGCTCAATATCGCTTTCAGGCAGTCGAATATCTCGACATACACGGACTTGATCCTGTAGATAGCGATGCGCGTAGCCTCGGGGAAAATTGCTGGAATCCGTGCCAAAAACGATACGTTTCGGACCAAGCAGCTCATAGGTCTTGCGGAATAACGTTTCCAGCGTTAAATCATAGGGCATCCAGCGAATCCACTGATTCGAACCGGATGTATCCACATGCACATTCGGGCAGCTCCAGCATAATTGCAGCAGTTCCTTGAAATATCCTGCTCCAAAATGCGGGATGATGAATGGAATGTCTGGAAAAGCATGTGCGACATTAAAAATGGAAAGAGGATTGATGTTCTGATGCTCAACAATACCGCCCGAGTGCCCCAATACACCGAAGTGGATCAGAATAGGCAGCTTGCGGCTGGCCGCAAACTCCCAAACCGGTGTCAATTTCGGATCGTGAAACGGCGTATTGACGAGAGGACCGAACAATTTGTAGCCACGCAGTCCTAATTCGTCTACCGCTCTGCGCAGCTCTTCAGCTGCATCCTCTCTCTCTATAGAGTGATGCGCGAAGCCGGTGAATCGATCGGGAAACTGCTTGATTTGCTGAGCTAGATCATCGTTATCTTGAGCCGTCAGAAAATTCAAACCGGCAATATCATACCTATCCAATTCATCGATCCATCGTTCAATAAGCGGTTTAGTCACAGTACCCTCTTCTACCTTTACTGGTTTCGGAAAATCCCACGTCAACCGCATACGCTCCGACCGTTCCCGTCCATACTGATCTGTTAATTCATTTCGATTAATAAAATGGATCGGATAAGGTAAATGACCATGAATATCAAATACGCGAAAGGTTCCAGAGAACATCCAATTCACCTTCCTTTCTTCATTCTGACTGAGGGATATACGTTATCGTCAGCGACCAAAAGCCGGTATCAAAACCGCTTCTGCATAAGTCTTGCCTGGAAAGACAGAGCCTTCATCCTTCAAAATGTGTTCACGGCTGCTCATTGTAGAGTCTCCTCCCGACCTGTTAGGACCGACATCCCCTGATAAACAGAAAAAACCCGAGATGCGCATCCTAACGTGCGGTCTCCGGTTTACCGGTCAACTTAAATATGATTTTGTTTGTGTAATCAACTGGTTCATGTTCTACTTCGACTGTGATTTGGTGAGTATGAGTTCACCCTTAATCTCTTGCGGATATTTTAATAGATTAAAGATTGGACATACACGTTCGATTTCTTGGTACAGCGTCGCAATCGTTTCTTCCGATTCGTCGGATACAATATGAAGTTGGTACGCAAGATGATGAGGATACACAGGTATATGTTCGTAACCCTCTTTCCCCGCAAGCGGATGTAATTCTCCAGATACTTCAACCTCAATGGACTCAAGCGAAATACCACGCAAAGCCGCTTGTATGAGTGTTATATGGGTCAAGCAGCTTCCAAGAACACCTAGCTGAAGCTCTGGAGAGCTGGGACCTAGGTCATATCCGGCGAAATCTGTCGGGCTGTCACTGATGACTTGAAAATTGCGAATCCGAATTTCCCTAACACCGCTTCGTCCGAGCACTTTAGCTTTTGCATAGTAACGATCCGATGGTAAATTAGGCGTTTGTTTCGCTTTCGCCTGTCTCTTTAGTGCCGCTTCTTTTTTTTGAACTAAATATTCATTTAAGGTACTCAGCTGGATTCCCTCCCCATATTTTCCGAAAAATTAAACCGATTTATTCACTAGGAATAATATGAATTTATGTTAACATTGATATTCTAATGCGTCAATAACTTTTCCATTATTTTGTATCACAAAAAAATAACCCATCCCTTCCAATGACGGAGGGATCGGCTTTAAATACTTTTAGAATGACTTCGCGGCTATTAATAAGTCGCTCCTTGCAAGAACTTCACTCTTTCGCCCATGGGGGGAATTTCATTGCCATCCACGATTACTTCAACGACGAATGGGCCGCCGTGAGAAAGCCATTCTTGCACCTTATTCTTCTGTAAATCAGCTAACGAGCTTACCTCTGCATACGGTAATCCAAGCGAACGAGCAACACCGGCGATGCTCACGCGATCTTGGGAGAAGTCATCCAGACAGCGCTTGTATTGCAACATATGACCATGATACACCATGCCAAGACGAGCATTATTGATAACTACGAAAAGAATGGGCAGTTGATATTCCTTCGCGGTAAGTACCTCCATACCATGCATGAAAAAGCAACCATCGCCTGTCACGCAGATTGTCGGTCTGGACGGCTCTGCTAACTGTGCGCCTAAGGAACCGCCGATTCCTGAGCCCATCCCTCCAAAGTTAATATCAATATCGAATTCTTGTCCACTCTCGATCAACAAATTCTGAATCGAGTAGGTCATGAATTCGCCAATGTCCAAGAAGAAACGCGCATTTTTAGGAGCCGTCGCACTTAACTGACGGATCGCTGACAATGTATTCCATGAGTCGCCGGCTGTCTCCGAAGCCGCTGCTACTTCTGCTGACCCTTCTTCATAGGCGTTCCATATTTGAGATGCTTCTTGACCCTTCTCAGCAAGCTGCGCTGATAGTTCTGCTATGACCAGCTTGATTTCTCCATGAACAGGGTATAGCGTTTCGTAGCATTTCCCTAATTCATTCTGATCATAATCAATATGAATGAGCTCTTTACCTGCAACCAAACGTGGTTCCCAGTTGCTTGTGGCCAATTCGCCTAGACTGGAGCCCATAATTAATAACACATCATACTCATTACTGTTCAGGTACTCGCTTGCTTGAATATTTGCCGATAAACCATACACACCCAAAGATAAAGGATGATCTTCAGGGAATGCCCCTTTACCACGAGGCGTTGTCGCAACCTTCCACCCGATCGTTTGTGCAAATGGCACGATGCTGTCGGATGCTGCTTTAGCACCGTTCCCCAACAAAATTGCGCCACGACGTCCAGCCGCTTTTATCCGATTAGCCGCTTTGTTTACTGCGATCTGATCGATGACGGGCTGCTGAATCTCAGGCAAAGACGGAAGTTCTCTGTCGCCGATATCTGTCATTTGAATATCTATCGGTATGGCTAGATGAACAGGACCGGGAACACCGCTTATTGCCGTGCAATAAGCCTCTGCCAAGATGTCTGGCAGCTGATTAGCATCCATAATCGTTCTGCTCATCTTGGTAATCGACGCGAAGATCGGTTCCGCATAAAGTTCCTGCGCACCACCCTTGCCGAGCTTTGTGGAGGGTACTGATCCTGTAATGAAAATAACGGGCAGCTTCTGCTTCCAAGCATTTGCAGCCGGCGTAACCAGGTTCGTCGCCCCCGGTCCACTGGAGGCTACACAAATCGATGGAAGACCTGTAATTCTTGTATACGCACCAGCCATGTAGCCTGAGCTGTTTTCATGCTTCGCTACGATCGGTTTGAGCTCAGGAATATCTAGAAGCGCATCATAGATCGCATTGATCGAACCTGCCGGTATACCAAACACATATTTGACACCCTGTTGAACCAGAAATCTTAATCCAATCTCAATGGCGCGCATCTTATTCCCTCTCTTCTTTAGGCAACGTGAATTTAAAGCTTGAGCCTTGACCTTCATTGCTTTCGAACCAAATCCGTCCGCCGTGCAGTTCAATTAATTGCTTAGAAATCGCTAGCCCAAGACCTGTTCCGTTGATTTGATTGTTGGCTTGATAGAACTTGGTGAAAATATTTTTTTGCTTCTCCATTGGAATACCGATTCCGTTATCCTGCACTTCAACCATTAACGAATCATTATGATAAAGCGTTTTTATCGTGATTGCACCCAATGGCGGCGTAAATTTAATCGCGTTGGAAAGTAAATTCAATAAGATTTGTAAGATCCGCTGCTTATCCACTCTAATAACGGTATTCATATCCGCATCGGATTCAACAATCAGATTCAGCTTCTTTTTATTAATAAGCGATTGGACAATGCCAACGGATTCTTTGATAATATCTTTGAAATCCGCTTCGGTGTATACCAATTCGAACTTACCGTTCTCCATTTTGGCGAAATCCAACAATTCGTTTACTTGATCCAATAAACGTTCGATGGATTTTCCCGCAATATCAAGCAAATCTCGCTGCGACTCGTTCAGCTCACCCAGAATTCCTTTGCTCAGAATATCGACCGATCCTTTCACAGCCGTGATTGGCGTTCGCAGCTCATGGGAAAGTGTCGCGATAAAATCGCTTTTTAATTCATTCAGATGTTCTAATTCTCTCACAAGACCCTCAAGCTTGAAGTTAGCATGCTGCAGCTCAATCGAGCGCTCATTAACCGAATGGTCCAAAGATTCTGTATGAATAGCATTGGATAACGCTGTTGCTGTGGCATCTGAAATCGATTGGCAGAACTCCAATAAGCTTGCTTCATATTTCCTTTGTTTGCCGATGGATGGAATCGCAACAACACCATATACACTGCCTTTGGCAACCAGCGGGAAGACCATAATGCTTTTAATATTAAAAGAGACAAAAGCCTTGTGATTCGGACGCGGATCATTATAAACATCTTCAATGGCTGCTGATTTCTTTTCCGTAATCACTTCGTACAGCAATCGATCGTTTTCGATAGTCAGCTTCACTTCTCTGTGCTTAAACTTCCACTCGTCCACTGTTACATTCACAGATGACAATTGATACGGCTCTATCGTATGTTCCTTCTCGTTATACAAATGGATGCCAATATCCTTGGAGCCGCTAGCCTTGCGCATATAGTGAAAGAATGTATTTAGCACATCCTTAACCGATAGGGACTCAGACAAAGCTTTCGTCGCGTCCAGAAGCAACTGCTGCTTCTCCATCAGAAGTTGACGTTGTTCGAACATGCGAATGTTGCGAATGGCTACACTGGCCATATTGACAAATGCTTCCGTTACTTCCCTTTGCTCTTGGGTAATATTCATCGGCTTACCAAAATCATGGACGAAAACAAGTCCAAAAACATCCTTATCCACAATGACAGGAATACCTAGTATCGATTTAATTTTTAATAAATTGCGCTTGGACTGATCCAAACGAAGGTCCGTACTCGTATCAGAAATATAATCGCTCGATTGATGGCGAAGAATATCTCTCACAAAAGCATCTTCCTTCGGGTCAATAAGCAATTCCGTAATATCTACAGGCAATTTATTGCCCTTATATCCTTGGAATGTACCATCAGGTTGTTTGAGGAAAAAACCGACTAAATCTGCCTGAGTAATCTCTCCTGCTATTGCATCAACAAAAACTTGCAAAATTTCTGACATTTCGAATTGCGAGTTAATGACTTTCGTCATTTGAAACAACTTTTGAAAGCTTTTTAATTCCATAACCATCGTCCACCCATTCTCCTTTAGTTAGCGTATCTTTATTTGATGTCTTCCACTATTTTTGGCTCCCAGAAGAGCGGAATCAGCTTGCGAAATCATGTGCTCAAAAGAAGTTGGGTCAAAGTTGCTCGTTAATCCTATACTGACTGAAAATTTTTGTTGTTTTTGCGGAGCAAGGCTAACCTTCAGGTTGTCGACAGCTTTACTGATTCTATCTGCTATTTCCAATGCGGATGAAGCGTCTTCCAGTAGGACTAAATATTCGTCTCCGCCGTAACGAAAGGCAAGATCCTTTTCAGAGGAGATTTGTGACAAGATCGTATTGGCTACTTCCTTTAACACTTGATCGCCAACCAGATGACCATAATTATCATTAATGTCCTTAAAGTAATCCATATCCACCATCATCGCAGCCTGGAATATTTTGGTTCCTTCTTCGATCATGCGAATCGTGATATCCAAGTAAGCCCGATTGTATAGGCCGGTAAGGGCATCGACATAGACCAGCTTCGCTAATTTTTTGTTGTCCTTTCTCAAGCTTTTTAGCTTCGCTTTTTGATGTAGTGCGATTTCGACCTTTCTTTCCAGGACATCCAGATCAAAAGGCTTGGTCAAATAGTCGAAGGCCCCTAATCTCAAACCATGCAAAATATCTTCTTTCTGCGCGTTGGCTGATAAGAAAATAATCGGAATATCAAAATCACACTGTGACGTTAACTGTCTACAGATTTCAAAGCCTGTAATTTCCGGCATCATCACATCGAGTAGAATCAGATCAGGTGCTTTATCCTTCACCATTTGAATAGCTTCTTTACCATCCTCGACCGTAAAAATTTCATGTTCTAACGAATTCAAAAAAATGCGAAGTATGTTTAAATTATGAGGTTCGTCGTCGATGATAAGAATACGACCGTTCATTAATTAATCCCAGCTTTCATCTCTAAAGTAAATGCCCTTTACCTTCTAGCTATTCATCTGCATCTGCTCATCGATGATACTTAAAAAAATCTGTACCAAATTTTCATCAAACTGCTTGCCTGCATGAATAAGCAATTGTTCCTTGACCTCATGAACATGCAGCGAATCTCGATACACCCGCGTAGAAGTCATGGCATCAAAAGCATCTGCCAAACTAACAATACGCACGAGCAGCGGAATGTCCTTTCCATGAAGCTGGTCCGGATAACCGGTCCCATCCATCCGTTCATGATGCCATCTAACGATAGGCAGCAAATCCTCGACCTCGACATCAGGAAGATCCTTCAACAACTTATATCCAATCACTGGGTGCTGACGAATCACATTGAATTCTTCATCTGTCAGCCTTCCGGGTTTCATTAAGATATGATCCGGGATTGCAATTTTACCAATATCGTGCAAAAGAGCTCCTAACTTCAATGTCTCAATATCTACCTCATTCAACCCCGCTCTCGCCCCCAGCAGAGATGAATAAAAGGCTACATTATAGCAATGATCTACCGTAAAGCTATCTTTCATCCGCAATGTGTTGAACAGATTTTCGTACGTTTTCTGCTTAAGGACTTGCCTTCGAAACTGGATTTTTTTAATTAATTGTTCCATATGAAGCTTAATGACTGTGCACATCTGCAGTTGTTCATTCGATAACTCAACATCGCTTAGAAAGGAAAACAATAGCGCCCCATATGAGGGTCCGTGTTTGATATGAAACCCATAGATGGATTGATATTTGGTCAGTTTCAAATAATCTCTCAGGTTTCCGCTTGCATTGTGCATCGATAAAGAAGAACCTTCGGGGATATTGGCAAAGTACTGTATGTCCACTACGATATTTTGCAATTGTTCCATCACGGCTGTACTAATATTAACCGAATAAGAGGCTGGTGTATTCTGATGTTTTTCGTCAATAAGAAAGAGAGAAATATGCTCACAGCCAATTGTTTTCTTGGCTATATCACTCAATTGTCCGATGGATTCGAAAATTGAATCAGAATTTATCACATTCTTAAAAAATAACGAATTCTGCATAGCTGTTACCTCTTATTCTTAATCAAGTAAATGCTTAACTTTAATCAGTACTAGTTCTTCTTTAATTGGAGAATATCCTTTTTTATTAATAATATTTTACAGAAATTTATCATAATTTAACTAAGAAAGATTGCATTCGTCTTATTTCGACAGGATCGGCTTGCTGTGTTGACACATCTTGTCGAAAACCAAAAAGACTCGAAGCCGCTAATTAGTACGCCTCAAGTCTTTATTCGCTTTGTAAAGATTTCTTGCCTCTATCCGGAAGTTACACGCTTGGCTTCTTTCATGCTGCTAACCTTCATAGATACTGCCGCTCCAAGCAACGCTACACCGGTAATCAGAAAGACGAATTGGATGCCAATCCATCCTCCAAGGAGACCACCTAACATAGGTCCTGCCATCATACCGAACTGGCTCGATGTTTGGTTTAAGCTGATGGCCCTACCACGAAACTCAGCCTCCGAATACTTAACTATAAGAGCATTCAGAGCGGGATATACAGCTGCAAAAAACAGTCCATAGCTGAACCGCAAAACACCAAACGCAATAAGATTATGGGCTCCTAATTGTAAGAGGTTTCCGATACCTCCACCTATTAATCCAATGTATAGCGTTTTGTCATAGCCGATTCGCTGCCCAATTATCCCCCAACGAGACCCCATAATAACTGTGGCCACGCCGACTGCTGAGAAAATTATGCCTGAGCTCAGTGAAGCGCCCTTAGCACTCCCTCCAATTTCAATCACATAAAGAGTCAAGAGCGGTTCTAAAATCATAACAGACGTCGCCACTAATAGCGTCATGCCAAAAACCCATACCAATTGCTTATTGCCCGCAGCTTGTTTCAAATCCTTAAAAACACTAGGCCGAGCCCCTTTCGGTTTCTCGTGAACTTCTTTCACCCCTACTAAAGCAATAGCGGCAGAAATCAGCATGATGCAGCCAGAGACCATAAAGCATTCTCGTGTTCCTACCCAATGACTAAGTACACCTCCGACTAACGGGCCAAGAATACCCCCTGCTGCCGTAGCCGTTGACATGACACCCAAAGCATAACCTACTTGTTTATCCGGTGTATTCGTTCCCACTAAAGCAATTGCTGCTGGAATGAACCCTGCCATAAGACCTTGTAGAATTCTAACAATAATAAAGATATAAGGATCGTGTACAAAAAAAGTAATAAAATACACCACGCTTAGGCTAAGACCTGATCGGATAAGCATCGGTTTTCTGCCATATTTATCAGCTAAAGAACCCCAGTACGGAGCAATCAAAGCACTCGCAAGAAAACCAACTGAGAAGGTTACCCCAGACCAAATCTCCAACCTACTATGAATACCTAGATCTTCTTGTAAAAAAAGCGGAATAAAAGGGATTGAAAGCGTGTAGGCCATCCCACAAAAAAATACACCAATCCATAAAATGAACAGATTACGTTTCCAACGGAATTCCATGCTGTCACCACCTTGTTGTTTCATTAGTTGCACATGCCACTAAATTTACCATTGTATTCTGAACCATGTCAAATAAACCATTGATAGATTTTCTTTATACAAAGGTTTAATTTTAAATCCAAAATAAACAGAACTCCTTTCGGTGTTCCATAGGACAACAAAAAAAGCATAATCAGTGCAGCTATTCCGCTGTCTGACTATGCTTTTCTATTCTATCGGGACGACACGATTTGAACATGCGACCCCCTGCTCCCAAAGCAGGTGCTCTACCAAGCTGAGCTACGTCCCGACATGATGTTTTGTTAAAAAAATGGCGCGCCTGAGAGATTCGAACTCCCGACCTTTTGATTCGTAGTCAAATACTCTATCCAGCTGAGCTAAGGGCGCTTAAAAAATGGAGCGGAAGACGGGGATCGAACCCGCGACCCTCGCCTTGGCAAGGCGATGCTCTACCGCTGAGCCACTTCCGCATAGGGATCCCCAAGAAGTATAGTACTCCTTGGGGATGATATGCGCGTAGAGGGACTTGAACCCCCACGGTCGCCCGCTAGATCCTAAGTCTAGTGCGTCTGCCAATTCCGCCATACGCGCATAGTGTAAATAAGGCAAATGGTGAGTCATGTAGGATTCGAACCTACGACACCCTGATTAAAAGTCAGGTGCTCTACCAACTGAGCTAATGACTCTAATCATTGGTTGCGGGGGCAGGATTTGAACCTGCGGCCTTCGGGTTATGAGCCCGACGAGCTACCGGGCTGCTCCACCCCGCGTCATTAGTTAAATCTACATACTCATTCTCTCCATCGAGAGGTAAAACAATACCTGTAAAAAGGTACCTGCTTGGCAACGTTCTACTCTCCCAGAACCCTGCGGTTCAAGTACCATCGACGCTGGAGGGCTTAACGGTCGTGTTCGAGATGGGAACGCGTGGGTCCCCTCCGCCATCATCACCAAACAGTCAAAGCGTGGTTTGCGCCTTGAAAACTAGATACGAAACGTTGCGTAAAGTTAGATTTGCTTAGGAATTTTGGTTAAGCCCTCGACCGATTAGTATTCGTCAGCTGCATACGTTGCCGCACTTCCACCTCGAACCTATCAACCTCGTCGTCTACAAGGGGTCTTACA
>NZ_VRTT01000043.1 GCF_008017805.1 Paenibacillus sp. N3.4
GTATGTAAGACCCCTTGTAGACGACGAGGTTGATAGGTTCGAGGTGGAAGTGCGGCAACGTATGCAGCTGACGAATACTAATCGGTCGAGGGCTTAACCTAATCCCAACCAAGTGAAGATAAGCTTTGTAGCGAATTCCGAATACTTGATTGGGGCCCAGAAAACCTAAGCAATTCAAACTTTACGCAACGTTTCGTATCTAGTTTTCAAGGCGCAAACAAACGCTTTGACGAAGGCTTAAGCTTTCGAAGTAAGTTTTGCTTTCGCAAAACTCTTAGTTTGGTGATGATGGCGGAGGGGACCCACGCGTTCCCATCTCGAACACGACCGTTAAGCCCTCCAGCGTCGATGGTACTTGAACCGCAGGGTTCTGGGAGAGTAGAACGTTGCCAAGCACTTGTAAGAACCTTATCCGCTAATCTGGATAAGGTTCTTTTTTCAACATATATGAATTTAAATGTTTTTGGTTATGGGTTAAGCGGAAGCTTAACCCATATTTATATTAGAAAAAGTTTAAGTTTTCAGGAGAGGACTGAGGGGGTACTCTTTTCATGGAGAATCCCAGGGTGAGAAAGTCTCGGCTGACTCAGATTTTCCTGTTGATGATGCGGGGAAGATAGCTAGCTTCTTACGCTTTTATCCAACTCCGAACGTGTTTTTGGCGTCGGGGTCGATTTCAACATGTTGAGCGCCTTTCCTTTTTTTGAGGTGGACGTCTAACGAACTCAGCAAGCCTTATTTGATCAAATGACAAAGAGTTATCGTTTTAACGAACTCCAGACGCGTTATTGCAAGTAAAAGCTCATTAACTCAATAAAAATCGACTCCATAAGGTCGTTTCAGTTCGTTAGATGAATGGACAGGCTCATTTCTCGTCGCTAACAACGCTACGGTTCGTTAGCGTAGATAACATAAGTAAGGCGTTACTTCATTACTCGAAGGCTCCTGTTGTGGAAGCAACACAAAATGATTGAGAACCAAGCTTCACGCTAGGTTTATTTTATTTTGCTGAGAAAGTAAAGAGCCCCTACAAATAAGTAAGACCGTCAGGAAGATCAACTCTCATGGCGGTCTTTAAGCATAATTTTCAGCGTTACATTAGAGTTATTGTGTTATAATTCCAGACCCCAAGGTATTTCCTCATATATAGGGCACACTACTGCACATAGCAGGAGGTATCTTTGCTTGTAATTTTAATTAAACCACTCTTTCGGTAAGGCCGGAAGCGGAAAAGCATCCATAATCGCGGCATTAACATCCATAAATGAAAAATAGTCAGATGGATCAACCATGGAGTAGGTATCCAAGGATATAGAAGGACGATTATAGCGAGTCCGATCCAGAATAGGTGAAGCTGTATGATGGTTACTAGGCGGATAGATGCGTTTCCATCAGGTAGATAACCAGACCAGAAAATACCCCATCGATAGGACCAGCCTCGCATAGCCATGCCAATTGTAAATTGGAAGTAGATCCGGATTAGCAAACTATGAAAGATCAAAAGTAGGGGGTAGCTCAAAATGAAAGAAATCCAGTTACCAGGATCAAATTTATAGGTAAGCATGGCTAGCAGCAAGATGAAGTAAATAATGATTTTATACAAAGAATGATACATTCTCTTCACTAATGTGTAGCTATAAATTGTAGATTGCTTGGAGAGATTCGGTTCTTGCATGGACATGATGACCTCCGTAAGGCAGTTAACCTAGTATACAACCTTATATCGGTTGAAAGCATACTAAATATGAGGGTTAGCTAGTTTAGGAGAAACGAGAATCGGATATACTAGTCAAAAAAGGGCAAGAGGTGATCATATGGAGGAGAATCGTATTGGGGTATGTATGATTTGCGAACAACAGCGGATTGGCGGCATTCATATTGTAACAACATTTATATGTGACGGATGCAGTAATGAGTTGGTCAAAACGAACGTCAATGATCAAAGGTATCCATTTTTCGTCAAACAAATGAAGAAAGTTTTTTATCCGGGGAATGCGAAATCATATATGAATTAATAGGAAAGCTTCAGTTTGAAGCTTTTTTGTTTTTTTAGCGTCAATCCTCTACTATTAGGGTATAAACTAGCAGGTACAAGGAGTCATGATGTATGTCCATGCAAAAGAAATTCCGGGCACCTTTATATGAAGCAATGGTAGCTCATCATCATAGTTATTCTTCCAGCTTTCACGTGCCTGGCCATAAATCTGGGCAAGGTTTACATAAGGATGGGGCTGACTTTCTCCAGGCAGTCATGTCCATTGATTATACAGAAATTACAGGACTCGACGATTTGCACCATCCCGATGGCGTTATCAAGGATGCAGAGGAGCTAGCCGCGGATTGTTTTGGTGCGGAAGAAACTTTTTTCCTTGTTGGGGGAAGTACGGTTGGTAATTTAGCCATGATCGCTGCAGTTTGTGATCGGGATGATGTCATTCTAATCCAAAGGAACGCGCACAAATCTGTCATTAACGGTCTTATGTTAGCTGGGGCCAAGGCCGTTTTCATAACGCCTGCCGTTAACAATCGAACGGGTATAGCAACAAGCATACTGCTAGAGGATGTAGAGCAAGCATTAGCTCTGTATCCTGAAGCGAAAGCTTTATTTCTTACGAATCCGAATTACTATGGCATGGGGATTGACCTCAAGCCTTTCGCTGATTTCATGCATAGTAAAGGAAAAATATTACTTGTTGACGAAGCGCACGGCGCACATTACGGTTTCCATCCTGACTTGCCTGCTTCCGCGTTATCTCAGGGAGCCGATGCAGTGGTACAATCTACGCACAAAATGCTGACTGCTATGACCATGGGAGCGATGCTTCATGTGCAGGGGCCGTTAATCAATCGTAGAGCAGTCAAACAGCTTCTAACGATGCTTCAGAGTTCAAGTCCTTCCTATCCCATCATGGCCTCGTTGGATTTAGCAAGAAAGAAAATGCACACGGAAGGGAAAGAATGGTTGGATGAGGGGCTTGAGGTTGTAAATGAGTTCGGTTCACGTCTTCAAAGCCTTTCGATTTTTAACTATGAACCTCGTCCTTTTCCGGTAGAGCCAGAAGTTGGTTATACGACTGCAGATCCATTCAAAGTGGCGATTTATGATGCTACCGAAACGTTATCAGGAACCGAACTCAAGGATAGGTTAGAAAGAGAAGGATGCTTTGTAGAAATGACAGATGGGCGACAAGTACTGCTTGTATTTACACCTGCCTCGAGTAAGGAAGATATGCTTAGAGTTTATGAGGTTTTAAACAACATTTGTTTGGATGTCCTCGCGCAAAAGAAGGAACTTTGTGCGCCTATCTCGAATATAAATAAATTACCCTTCTACACACGTATCTCTTTACCGACTGCTTTTGGTTTGCGAGATTTGACGAGAGCAGGGGGAGTAGAGGCACAGGTAAGAATGGTTAGTGCACAGGAAGCAGTTGGCAAATGTTCGGCTGATATGGTTATTCCTTATCCGCCGGGGATTCCCTATTTGTACCCCGGGGAAATGATAACCGCAACTGTAGCCGAAGCACTATTGCAACTAGCAGCAAGGGGTATCAAGTTTCAAGGAACTGAATTTGGGCAGACGCAAAGCTAAAGATATACACATAAACCATGACAACATCAAGTAGAGACTTACTGCAGGAGGATAGTGTGAGCGGAATTTTCATAACGTTTGAAGGGCCAGACGGCGCTGGGAAAACAACACAATTACGACGATTGGCAGAGGAGCTTAAGAAGCTGGGACATGATGTCTTGGTAACGAGAGAACCTGGAGGTACGGCAATCAGCGATAAGATTCGAAGTCTTATTCTAGACCCTGAGCATGAGGAGATGGTCGACCAAGCAGAGGTACTGCTGTATGCAGCTTCGCGTGCACAACACGTGCATGAATTGATACTGCCGGCACTCGCAGCGGACCGTATCGTACTATGCGATCGCTTCATCGACGCCAGTATCGCTTATCAAGCTTACGGACTGGGCGTAGACGTAAATATGGTGAGAGTTATCTCGCACTTTGCCAGTTCAGGATTGCAGGCGACTCGCACGTACATTTTGGATGTTCCTGTAGAAGTGAGTTTGGCTAGACTTCATCATAGAGCTTCAGGGGCAGTCGCCAATGCGCAGCAATTAGATCGTATAGAGCAAAAAAATATTCATTATCATAGTCGTGTGCGAGATGGTTTCCATCAGATAGCTATCGAGCATGCGGAGCGTGTTCGTGTCATTGACGCCAACCGTATCGAAGATGAGATTACTGCGGATATCGTAGCGGATTGTAATCGTCTGCTCAAGGAACATATTTCCTGATAAAGCAGGGAAGTCATTCTTGGTTTATAATGAAAAGGAGGCATCACTCATGAAACTAGTTGTAGCCATTGTACAAGATAAAGACAGTAACCGTCTCTCCAACGCTTTGATCAAAGAAGGTTTTCGGGCCACGAAGTTGGCAAGTACAGGGGGATTTCTACGTGCTGGGAATACAACCTTTATGATAGGTACAGAAGATGAGAGAGTGCAAGAGGTCATGCATGTCATTCGCGCTAATTGCAAAATTCGGGAGCAACTGGTTACACCTGTTTCGCCAATGGGGGGTACAACGGATTCCTACATTCCATTTCCAGTGGAAGTTCAAGTGGGCGGGGCCGCCGTATTCGTATTGCCTGTCGAACGTTTTGAACATTATTAAATCTAAATAGATCGACACAAGGGTGGATGTAATTTGAAAATTAATCCGGGGTGGCAACCCATTGGTAAAAACGTCAAGGTTAACGAGAACGTCCCACCGCCACAGATGGCGCCCCGAAATTTCTCGGATATTATGCAACAGCACGATGAGAAATTTACTCAGGAACAGCTAACCAAAATGGTGCAGCAAATTACGCTGCAGGGTGATCGACTATCACGGGCTATGACCGTAAGAGGGCTTTTGCAATATAAGCTGCTGATCAGGCAATTTTTGGAGGAAACAGCCCGTCGCGGTGTGAATTTGAGAGATACGAAGGGCTGGGATCGTCGCGGTCGTTCGAAACGATATAAGCTTTTAGAGGAAATCGATCAAGAATTGCTTTCGTTAGCTGATGAACTGTTGGAGAACGAGCAGGGAAGGATCGAAATTTTGGTGAAAATCGGAGAAATCCGAGGCATGCTGATTAATTTGTTATTTTAGGATGGAGCGAAGATGGAATGTCTTTCCAAACCATACCCGGACAAGCAGCCGCTAAGCGACTTCTGCAAAATGGTTTGATTCATGATAAGCTGTCCCATGCTTATATTTTTAGCGGTCCCGTTGGGACGGGCCGTTCAGAGATGGCATTTGCTTTAGCTAAAGCTATCTATTGTCAGCATGGGAAGGATGATGCGTGTGGCGAGTGCTTGGAATGCCGGAAGGTTGAGCATCGCAATCATCCGGACTTGCATGTGGTTGAGCCAGACGGAGCTTCGATCAAGATCGAGCAAATTCGTGAGTTGCAAAAAGAGTTCGCTTATAGGGCCACAGCATCCGGAACCAAGATTTATATCTTGCATTATGCGGAGAAAATGACGATACAAGCGGCGAATAGTTTGCTGAAATTTCTTGAAGAACCGACTTCTCGTGTAGTTGCCATACTCATTACGGAGAACGGCAATGCCTTGCTGCCGACGATTCAATCGCGTGCACAGTGGATAAATTTCACACCGATGCCTCGTGATCAAATGGTTCTGACGTTGCTCCAAGAAGGACATGCTCCGGCACTTGTACAACCTGCTGCACATTTAACTGCAGGTTTGCAAGCGGCAAGAGAACTAATCGGAGCGAATTGGTTTGCAGAAATGAGAACCGTAGTGTTACAATTAGCGAAGGAGACGCTTACTCGTTTCCCTACTTCTATAATTACAGTACAACAAAGAATCATCAAAACGGAGCTCGCGGACCATATGCCTAGTCTGTTTGATCTGTTGATTCTATGGTTTAAAGATATGGTTCAATTGCGCTTAGAGCGCAGGGACAAGCTTGTTTATAATGACCAGCTGGACTGGATGAGCTCCCTTGCATTCAGTCGAGATGTCGCAGTCTGGGTGCGTATGTTGGAGCAAGCCGTAGATTTACAAAAACGACTGCGCTTCAACGCCAATTCTCAGCTGGTTATTGAGAAAATGCTAGTGGAGATGCAGGGGGTGTAGCATGTATTCGGTAGTTGGTGTCCGCTTCAAGAAAGCGGGTAAAATATATTATTTCGACCCGATCGATTTGCCCATCGAGAAAGAAAGTGCCGTGATTGTTGAAACCGCTCGCGGGGTGGAATATGGCAAAGTTGTCGTAGGGAAGAAGACGGTTAGAGAGAACGATGTGGTTCTCCCACTCAAAAAGGTGATCCGTATCGCGGATCTCACGGATGCTGATTTAGTGGAAGACAATAAGAAAGCAGCCAAAGATGCTTTTCAAACGTGTCATGAGAAAATTAAGGACCACAGTCTTAAGATGAAGCTTGTAGATGTAGAGTATACCTTTGATCGCAATAAAATTATTTTCTATTTTACGGCAGAAGGACGCGTAGATTTCCGCGAGCTTGTTAAAGATTTAGCCAGTATTTTCCGTACGCGCATTGAGCTCCGTCAAATTGGTGTGCGGGATGAAGCCAAAATGCTTGGTGGAATAGGTCCATGTGGACGAATTCTCTGCTGCTCCTCATTCCTGGGAGATTTCGAACCGGTATCGATTAAGATGGCAAAGGATCAGAATTTGTCACTCAATCCGACGAAGATTTCCGGACTCTGCGGCCGATTGATGTGCTGCTTGAAATACGAACATGACAACTATGAGAGTGCCAAAGATTCATTACCAACAGTAGGTAAGCATGTAATTACTTCTTTTGGTAACGGCAAAGTATTAGGTTTAAATATAAGCGAACGTACTGCTAAGGTTCAGCTGTTTGACCTTGGTAAAGCACTCGATTTACCTTTCGACGATGTGATTGAACAAGATCAGGCATAAGATCCAAGGAGGCGCTGGCCAGTAAGTATGCATGGCATTAGAGGTGAAAGCGTGGATAAACAGGATATTTTCGAACAGGTAGATGGCATTGAAGAACGAATGGGTACAACTTATGCCGAGTTAGGTGCCTTAAAGAAAAGAATTATCATGCTCATCGAAGAGAATAAGAGACTAAGCATAGAAAATCAGCAGCTTCGCAAATTAATTCGACAAGACGAAACGGTTCTTGAGCAGCCGGAAGGCGAGACGAAGGAGCCACTACCGCTAACGGGAGCAGGCTATGATAATTTAACCCGATTAT
Source organism: Paenibacillus sp. N3.4 (assembly GCF_008017805.1). Taxonomy (GTDB): domain Bacteria; phylum Bacillota; class Bacilli; order Paenibacillales; family NBRC-103111; genus Paenibacillus_E. Next base: position 7,272 of record NZ_VRTT01000043.1, read on the forward strand.
ATAATGAAGGTTTTCACATTTGTAATGTGTACTATGGACATCTTCGAACCGAAGGAGATTGTTTGTTCTGCCTATCCTTTTTAAATAAATAAGGAATTGACCGTAGGGGTGTGTACCTTACGGTTTTTTTCGATCATGAGGAAGACCAAGAAAGGAAATGAAAGAGAGCGCATATGAAAGAAGTCCCTTTACTACCTACTGAACGAATTGACGACTTATTGACACACAATTTAAAAATTATTCAGAGTGATGAGGTTTTTAGCTTTTCACTGGACGCGATCCTGTTGGGCCGGTTTTGCAGTGTTTCGCCCAAAGGACGTATGATTGATCTATGTACGGGGAACGGAGTCGTACCCTTGCTACTAACAACACGTACCCGAGCAGAAATTTGGGGAGTTGAAATCCAAGAACGCTTGGCGCATATGGCGGTTCGAAATGCAGAGATTAATGGATTAGAAGAAAGGTTGCATATGTTACAAGGGGATCTCCGAACGATTCATCAAACCTTAGGCCATGGTCAGTTCGATGTTGTAACAGTGAATCCCCCATACTTACCTGTTCCTAATGGTGAACAAAATAGTAATGAGCATTTTGCTGCCGCACGTCACGAAATTCATTGCACGTTGGAGGATGTCATATCGGCTTGCAGTAAATTGGTTAAAGCGGGCGGGAAAGTGGCCATGGTGCATCGAGCTACCCGTTTAATTGATATTTGCTGCCTAATGAGACAATATCGGCTGGAACCTAAGCGAATCCGCTACGTTCATGCTCGTGCAGGAGAAGAAGCAATGATGGTGTTGGTGGAGGGCATGAAGGATGGTAAACCTGAGATTCGTACTTTACCGCCGCTCATCGTCTATGATGAAAACCAAGAATATTGCAAAGAACTGAAAGAAATCTATTACGGAGGCAGAACCTCCTTACAGTAAAGAGGGTACCGACATTGAGCTTGAATGTGCAAAAAAGTTATCACTCAGAAGGAACCGGCGCAGGTACGTTGTATCTGGTTGCTACGCCGATCGGCAATTTAGAAGACATGACGTTTCGTGCAATTCGCATACTGAAAGAAGTGAGTATGATTGCCGCTGAGGACACGCGGCAAACACGCAAGCTGCTGACGCACTTTGAAGTCGCCACGCGACTCGTCAGCTATCACGAGCACAACAAGCAGGCAAGCGGACCTGAACTAGTCCGCTTGCTGCTTGATGGACAAAGCATCGCGTTGGTTAGCGATGCGGGCCTGCCGGCCATTTCCGATCCAGGTTATGACCTGGTGAGGATGGCCGTGGACAAAGACGTGCCGGTGGTTCCCATCCCCGGCGCGAATGCGGCCCTGTCGGCCCTGATTGCATCAGGCCTCCCGACAGAGCGTTTTAGCTTCGTCGGTTTTTCTCCCTAGGGAGAAAAGTGATCAGACGAAGGTGCTGGAAGAGCTGCAGTATGCGCTGGGCACGCTGCTGTTCTATGAATCGCCGCACCGCGTGGCAAAAACACTTACCCGCATGGCGGAAGTGTGGGGGGCGGAGCGCCAAGTCTGTCTAGCCCGCGAGCTGACGAAGCGGTACGAGGAATTCATCCGAGGTACCCTCGCCGAGTGCCTAGAGCACTTGGAGCAGTTCCCACCGCAGGGCGAGTACTGTATTATCGCCGAAGGCGCCTCCGCAGCGGAGGCAACGGCCGCCGCTGCCGGCTGGTGGGAGCCTATGTCGCTCGGTGAGCATGTCGAGCACTACGAGCAGCGCGGTAGTGAGCGCAAAGATGCGCTTAAGCTGGTCGCAGTAGATCGCGGGCTGTCCAAGCGTGATGTGTACAACGCGCTGCTTGAGCGCTGAAGCAAAGAGCGGGCTAGTGCCCGCTTGCTTTTTCCAAATAGATGGCTTCATGAAACGACCACAAAATGTAGTCGAGATTATGAGGAATACTTGACGTTAAGTAGAGGAAATCTGGCAGCACGATAAACAAGGTTCTAAGCTTGGCAACAAAACCGGACAAAAAAAGATCTCTAATCCGTAGCCGAAGCTAACAAATTAGAGATTAAAGGAGATATGAAAAAGGTTAGAATTACCAATAGGAATTAGTGCTACTTCTATTATATACTACTTTTCTTATTTTGTCACAGGTGTTGGCATTTCTGCTAAACAAATATGACAAACAATTTTTCCTTTGAAATAGGTAACGTTCTCAGCGTTACCGCAGAAAATACAAGCAGGCTCATATTTCTTCAGCATGATGCGCTCGCCGTCTACATAAATTTCCAAAGCATCCTTCTCGCCTATACCTAAAGTGCGGCGCAATTCGATAGGAATAACAACGCGACCTAATTCATCAACTTTTCTAACAATACCAGTAGATTTCAACATATATATAAAACCCCTTTCGACTTTATAAAAAATTTATCAATATCGTCACGATTCGACATATCGTCTTGCTTTATGATACCAACCATTCCCAAAATAGTCAACTAGATTTTCTTGGATTTTCTATTCGTTATTTATAAAAGTTTGCAATCTTGTCACGAATTGAAAGTGTATAAAACCATGTAGGATAAGGATTTGTAAGTCGTATACTACGAAATGCCTTTTACAAATAAATAAATATTAATAGAGGGCATTAGGGGCTGATGACGATTAAAATTGGAATATATAATTCGACAAAATTCGACTTATAATGTCGAAGCTTGAGGTTGAATTGTCGAAAGGTTATAACTATTATAAAGAGAGGTAGTGACTAGATGAAGGAAGAGAAGGTATTTAAAGATCCGGTTCATAAATATATTTATGTTCAGGATGCTACAATATGGGATTTAATCAACACACGAGAGTTCCAAAGACTGCGTCGTATCAGGCAATTAGGAACTTCGTATTTAACTTTTCATGGTGCTGAGCACAGCAGATTCTCTCACTCTCTTGGGGTTTACGAAATTACTCGTAAAATTATTTCGCAATTCGAACGCAATCTATATGAGGATTGGCCAAGAGAAGAACGATTGCTTTGCTTATGTGCGGCTTTGCTGCACGATTTGGGCCATGGCCCCTTTTCACATTCGATAGAAAAAGCATTTGGTACGAAGCATGAGGATTGGTCATGCCGGATTGTCCTAGGGGATACGGAGGTAAATGAAGTACTTAGCCGGGTTTCCCCTGATTTTCCGAAAAAGGTGGCCGGAGTCATATGTAAATCCTATAGCGAAGAAATCGTCGTTAGTCTTGTATCCAGTCAGTTGGATGCGGATCGTATGGATTATTTGCTGCGAGACGCCTTTTTCACAGGAGTAAACTACGGAACCTTCGACCTTGAACGAATTCTTCGAGTGATAAGGCCTTATAAAGGGCATATTGTGGTCAAAGAAAGCGGTATGCATGCGGTAGAAGATTATTTGATGTCCCGTTACCAAATGTACTGGCAAGTCTATTTCCATCCTGTTACGCGGAGCGCGGAAATTTTGCTGCATAAAGTTTTTGCACGCGCTAAGCATTTATACGAAGAAAACTACACATTTGGATTTATGGTGGAGCCTATTTTACACCTCATTCAAAATCAAATCTCGTTAGAAGACTATTTATTGTTAGATGAGTCTGTGATGCAGACGATGTTAACGTTCTGGAGTCATGAGAAAGATCCTATTTTGGCCGATATTTGCAAAAGGTTTTTGGATCGTAAGCTGTTTAAATACAGCACGTTTGAAGAAACGAATCAACGTCTGATTCAGCGAATGGAAAAAGGGATGCTGGAGGTCGGATTTGATCCTACGTATTACATGGAAATCGATTTCCCATCGGATCAATCGTATGATGTGTACAGGCCAGGTGAAAACGATGACAATCTGCCTATTTTACTGCTTGATCATAAGGAGAAATTAACGGAGATTACACATCGATCTGAAATTGTACAGTCTATAAGTGGTTTCCAGATGGGCAAGCACCGTATTTATTATCCGGAGGAGCTGCTGGAACGTTTGAATGCCACGGATTATCCGGACCTATGGGCACTGTTAGGTGAACAAGAATAATCGAAATAAGGGAGACAGCTATGCTAACCGATTCACATACACATTTAAATGCTGAACAGTTTAATGAAGATCAAGACGAAGTCATTGCGCGTGCACTTGATGCCGGTGTAACCCGAATGGTGAATGTTGGTTTCAATCGAGAGACGATTCCAAGCTCCATTGCTCTTGCTGAAAGATACGATTTCATTTATTCAACGGTTGGATGGCATCCTGTAGATGCTATTGATATGCAGCCTGGCGATTTGGCTTGGATTGAGGAGCTATGTAAACATGAAAAAGTCGTCGCTATCGGGGAAATAGGATTGGATTACTATTGGGATAAGTCCCCAAAAGATGTTCAGCAGCGAGTATTTCGTGAACAGATACAACTTGCGCGCCGATTAGGTATGCCTATTGTCATTCACAACCGGGATGCGCATCAAGATATTTTGCAGATTTTGAAAGAAGAGAAAGCAGCTGAAGTTGGCGGAATCATGCATTGCTTTTCGGGGAGCTGGGAGACAGCTAAGCAGTGTTTGGACATGAATTTTCATATTTCATTTGGGGGTCCCGTGACGTTTAAGAATGCTAAACAGCCGAAGGAAGTGCTGGCTCAGGTACCCTTGGATCGTTTGCTCATAGAGACGGACGCTCCGTACTTAACCCCTCACCCATTCCGCGGCAAACGTAACGAATCGGCTTATGTTCGACTGGTCGCCGAGACAGCCGCGGAAATAAGGGGAATGACCTTAGAAGAAATGGCTCGGATTACGACAGATAATGCCATCCGTTTGCTAGGTCTCAAGTAAATCGTTGGCTTGAAACTTACGTCGAAGAACAACGGCACATATAAACGAAATTAGCGCGAGGCTAATGATCGGCATTAAGATATAGCTGGGTGAAGAGCGAATCAATAGTGGAATTATAAGGATACAGGTTTGAAGCAGAAGAACCATCCATATAAGAAAAGCAACCGAGCCTGCTTTCAAATTACGGTTGAGCGGGTACATCTCCATCCAGAAGGTGTAGCGATGAGCACGATCAAGCGCAGTTAATTGTACGAGTGAAATCACAATCGTGATAAGGAAGATGATGCTCCGTGCCAATTCGCTGCTGGATACGGCAATAGCCAGTACTCCGATGAAGGTAATCCGCATGATTACGGTGAACAGCTCGGTGCGCAGCAATGTCTTCATATACACATATAGATATGTAGCGTCTTGTTTAAATGGTATATATCGTGTTAACCCGCTGATCCACCTACGGCGGGTTATTCGTGTTGGCAATTGAGGCACGTCCACGAACCAGTTGAAAAAGGAATAGAGACGAGCCTTCTGCTGCCGTTCCTTTGCTATGAGATAGTCCCACCCAATGTAGTATTTGGAGACGAAGTGGGTCGCTGCTAACCATACGAACACAAGCAATAGCGCTGCGCTGCTTGCCCACAAAATACTTAATAAAAACTGTAAAGAAAGAACAACTGCCGTTGCTGTCCAGCGAAAAATAACGGACGCCACTCTCAGGTGATGATGGGCAAAACGACTTTCTTGCCAGCTTGCTTGTAAGTGGGCTATCTTTATTAGAAGAAACAGGGCAAGCATCAGTAAGAAGTGCTGTTCTCCCGTTCCGATGCAGTGGTGATATAGAGGCCATAAAACGACCCAGGCGATAAAGCTCCAAAAGGCTTGCAGTGTTAAGCTGTACATGAAAGCATGACGAAAGTAAGCGCTCATTTGATGCTCAGCTGGAAGCAGAAACATGCGATCTGCACTTCTCACCAACGTTCGAATGGGGCTGGATGATAATGTCGGAATCAGCACCAGGAGAACGATCCATAGATAGGGATAATCTGTCGGAAGACGCTGTAATATTTTCGCATAATAATAGGAAGAAACAATGACGAGAAACAAGATGAAGCCTATGAAATTGCTGCGTGCGGCATACTGCCAATAGCCTATGGATTCCTTCATATAATGCTCAAATCGTTGTCGCCACAAGACGCTGGTGTTGAAGCCCGAATTGAAGTCCATTTGTCTCATAAGGAATCCTCTAAACAAGCTTATAAAAGATGTCGTCTAATGACGCATTATGGAGTCCGGTTTGTTCGCGTAATTCGACTAAATCACCTTGCGCAACCATATGGCCTCGATGAAGAACAACATAATTATCGCAATATTTCTCAATTGTAGACAAAATGTGTGAGGAGATCAGAAAAGAAGCTCCTTTGTGTTTCATTTTAACCATTAACTCAAGTAAAGAGCGGATAGCTAAGGGATCAAGACCAAGGAACGGTTCATCAATAATATACAACGAAGGTTCGATTAAGAAGGCATTCATGATCATTACTTTCTGCTTCATCCCTTTGGATAAGTGGCTGGCGAAGCTGTTTAGCTTGTCCTTCATTTGAAACTGTTCTAAGAGAGCCTGTGATCTATTCATGTATTCCTCTTTCGATAAGCCGTAGGCCATAGCTGTGAGCTCCAAGTGCTCTCGTATCGTAAGCTCTTCATAAAGCTCCGGACTTTCGGGGACGTAAGCATACGTGGAGCGGTAGGGGATGGGATCTTCCGATAAAGTTAAACCGTTTATCCGTATAGATCCACGATGAGGTTGAAGAAGGCCGAGAATATTTTTAATCGTTGTACTTTTTCCTGCGCCATTAAGTCCAATTAGACCCATCATTTCACCTTGACGAATTGAAAAAGTGAGCTCATGAAGAACAGGTTTATTCGGTAAATATCCCCCATACAAAGAGTCTACTTGTAAAATGAGACCCATCTCATTGCCTCCCTGATTAGCAAATTATTGTAAGTAATTCAATCATTACATCCACGATCATTATAAACAAATTTGCTAAATAAGCCTAGTTTGAGTGTGAAAACATTAAAAAAAGAAGTATACGTACGTTATAGTGAGTTACATGTAGATATAATGCGATTTATTTATAAATTTAGACGGTATTTAGCTGATTTAGACCTTTTTAATAGGTGTTAATCCCTTTACAGGTTGAGATTAACAGCGTAATATACTTTTCATAATAACTTAATATCCAATTTGCCAATTTTCCAATTCGCTGAGTTCCATTCATGGGAACGGGGGAACCACTGTAAGCTCAAAAGGCGTTTCGCTGCTTGAGTAAACAGAGTGAGTAACAGGGGTGAATCCAATGACGATAAATGCAAGTTTACGTCTAGGTAGGGCGACTCTCACGTCCGAATCCGTCAGCTAACCTCGTAAGCGTAAGAGAGGTAACGATTGTCGTGCGTGTATTTGTGCATTTCACTATGCAAACTATGCCAGCGAGAAGAGTCCTCTTCTTGCTGGCTTTTTCATATTCCTAAGGATATTCTCATTGGTGTGCTCATAGGATGAGGAATAGGTAATTGGGGTGGGACGACCAGATGAGCTGCGGTTCAAGACCATGCTGCTGAAGGCGAACACGTTAAGTTAAACTAAAAAACCTTAGTCGCGTCAAATTTAATCATGCTGTAACCTGGCGGCGAGGCTTTGAAGGAGGACCGAAGAAGTGGGCAGTATCTCTATTAGCGAGACCCATGTAAAACGATCATCCAGCATGTCCTTCGCATTGCGATGGAAGCATGAAAACTTGCGTTTGATTTTAAGCTTGGCTATAATCTCAATCGCAATGACTTTCATGTTTTTGGTGTTGTTGTACGGTACGGCTACCAAGAGCGTATCCGTGGTTGTGAATGGACAAGAAACCGTTGTGCATACGAAGCAATGGGTCCTGCAACGCCTACTGGATGAACAAGCCATAAAGATTGGTGAACACGATGAAATTTCTGCTTTGCCTACGACCACAATCAAGGGTGGCGAGAAATTTGTAATCGAACAGGCATCACCGATTCAACTGACTGCTGATGGAAAGACCACCACTGTTTACACAACTGCAAGAACGGTAGAAAGTGCATTGCAACGTTTACATATTGCACTTGGGGAGCTCGATAAATTATCTCCCGGACCGACAGCCGCTCTGACCTCTGGCGATGAAATCAAAATCGTCCGTGTGAAAAAAGAGACGGAGGAAGTAAGTGAGCCGATTGCGTTCGATACAGAGAAAAAGAACGACGCTTCGCTGCTCAAAGGCAAAGAGCAGATCGTCCAAGAAGGTAAAGAGGGCGTTCGCTTAAAGAAGAAAGAAAAGACTTTCGAAGATGGTGTTTTAGTCGCGGAAGCAGTTGTGGGTGAAGAGGTTCAAACAGAAAGAGTGAATAAAGTCGTGGCCATTGGCACGAAAAACGTCGTTGTTGCGCTTTCCGCATCATCACCGAGCGTGGATGAAGTGTCTAAGAATGGTGTGACATTCGGGTATAAACAAATATTAAAGAACGTGAAGCTGACTGCTTATTCCGCAGGAGCTGAATCAACAGGTAAATCCGAAGGAAGCCCGGGATTTGGTAAGACTTATACAGGTACTACGGTTACTGAAGGCAGAACGATTGCAGTTGATCCTAAAGTTATCCCACTAGGATGGTGGGTATACATTGAAGGTATTGGTTTCCGCCGTGCTGAGGATACAGGCAGCGCTGTGAAAGGGCAAACCATTGATGTGTATTTTGAAGATAACGGCTATGCCAATAAATTCGGAACAAAACAGGGGTATACGGTCTATGTGGTTGGGCCAAAAAAACCGACTGAAAATTAACGTGTAAACGTCTATTTCAGCGGGTACAATGTCATATATACGTTACCAGGCTTCAGCCTGGGCGAAAGAAGAGGGGACCCCTCTTCTTTTTCTGCGTACTGGGAAGGGAACGGTTATGATTAAAGAAGTGATTGTCGTTGAAGGCAAGGACGATACAGCAGCTATTCGCCGAGCCGTCGAAGCGGATACGATCGAGACAGGCGGCTCAGCCATCGGGCAAGCTGTGTTAAAGCGAATCGCTCTCGCTCAGCAGCGCAGAGGTGTTATTATATTCACCGATCCTGATCACGCAGGTGAGCGGATTCGGAAGATTGTAGCTGCCAAGGTGCCAGGCTGTAAGCATGCCTTCATTTCACAAGAGCAGGCATCCTATAAGGGTGATATCGGTGTGGAGAATGCGACGCCAGAAACGATTCGTCAAGCGCTTCAGAGTCTTCGTACGGAATATGATGGGGCTGTTTCCATGTTGACGATGGATGATCTGATGGCAGCCGGACTCATTGTCCATGCGGAGGCAGCTTCTCGTCGTTTGATCGTAGGTAAGGCACTTGGGATTGGCTATTGTAATGGCAAACAATTTTATAAGCGTTGCGCGATCTTTCAGATTTCTCGTGAGGAATTTGAGGCGGCATTGGAGCAATTGGCGTCTAGTGTGCAGCCATGAAGGTTAGAACCTATAATAAAAGAGGTCTATAAGATGAATATACCCAACAATGAGATTATTGTAACAGCGGAAGACGTGGCTACACCCAGTAAAACGAAACAAATTATTAAGCGCAATGGTCTCGTACTCAAAAAGAGTCTGGGCCAGAACTTCTTGATTGATCAAAACATCCTGAGCAAGATCGTTTCCGCCGCTGAGTTAGGGCCTAATAAGGCTGCACTTGAGATCGGCCCCGGTATTGGTGCGCTCACCCAACAGTTAGCCAAGCTTGCAGGTCGCGTGTTGGCCGTTGAAATCGATCAGCGCCTGCTGCCTATTTTGGCAGAAACGCTGGAGCCCTATCCCCATGCTACCGTTGTCCATGGGGATATTCTGAAGACAGACCTGCCGGAGCTGTTTCGGCAGCACTTCGAGGGCGTGGAGGGAGTCAGTGTCGTCGCCAACCTGCCTTACTACATCACGACGCCGATTATTATGAAGCTTCTCGAAGAGAAGCTGCCTTTGGAGAATATCGTCGTGATGATCCAGAAAGAAGTGGCCGACCGCATGGCAGCTCGTCCGGGCACGAAAGATTACGGCAGCCTCAGCATTGCCGTACAGTTCCACTGCGAACCGGAGCTCGTTACTATTGTACCGCGCACCGTTTTCGTTCCGCAGCCGAACGTGGATTCCGCTGTAATCCGGCTGCGTGTGCGCAAAGCGCCGCCTGTTGAAGTGGCGGATGTGGACTTCTTCTTCGCTGTTGTCCAGGCATCCTTCGTGCAGCGACGCAAAACTCTCTACAATAACCTAGCTGCGCGGTTCTTTACCAAAGAAAACAAGCCTGAGCTTGAAGCGCTGCTGCACGGCTGTAACATTGAGCCTTCGCGTCGCGGCGAGACGCTCAGTATGGAAGAATACGCGCGCTTGTCGTCGGCTCTCCGCGCGCACGGCTGCAAATAAATAATAACCCGCACCAAATGCCTAGTCCCGCCATAGGATACCCCTAGGAGGGGATTTGTGCGATGAGGCCAGGAGATTTTGTTACCCGTAAATCCTATGGCGGTGACGTCATGTTCAAGATCGAACGCATCGAGCAGCTGAAGGCAGTGCTGCGTGGTGTGGATTACCGTCTGCTAGCAGATGCGCCATTAACAGACTTGACGGCTTCGAGTCAAGCAGAGACGCTTGATCATCCGCGTTCAAGCACGCCGCAATTTCGTGAATCGCTTCGGCGTTTAGCTGTATCCCAAATGCAATTGCAGGAGAAGAATCAACTCTCCATAACCCATAAACAGAAGGCTGCTGCCAGTTATTTTGAAGTACCGGGGAAAGTGCTTCATTTGGATGGGGACCCGTCTTATTTACGTAAGTGTATGCAGATTTATGGTGAGCTTCGCGTTCCTGCGGAAGGCTTCTATGTTCCCGAGCCGCAAATGGCAGAAGCACTCTATAGGCTTCTCCCCCAGATCAAGCCGGATATTGTGGTTATCACAGGTCATGATGGGATTCTCAAGCACCGCAAGAGCGGTGAGCTCCATAGTTTGAGCAGTTACAAAAATTCTCAGCATTTTGTGAACGCGGTACAGACGGCAAGACAGTTTGAACGCAATCGCGATTCCTTGATCGTGGTGGCTGGCGCGTGTCAGTCCCATTTTGAGGCGCTGCTGCGAGCGGGAGCGAACTTCGCTAGTTCTCCTGCCCGCATTTTAATTCATGCCTTAGACCCCCTTTGTATAGCGACTAAGCTGTCCTATACTTCCGTGAAGGAAACCATATCCATGCTGGATATTGTGGACTTGACAGTAACGGGACTGGAAGGGTTGGGAGGACTGGAAACCCGAGGCAGTTACCGACTGGGGATTCCTGGTATTTTACAATCGCCGGAACATGAGTAAATGGTTCTTCGCTTTTTCTCCATATTGGTAAGAAAATCGATAGGAGTCGACAGAGAAACGGTCGTTCATCAAACACCTGCTTGTCATTTATCTCTTTGGGGAGATGATGAAGTAGGTGTTTTTTATGTGCTGAAGTATCTTTGGAAAAAGTGTGAATAATTTACGAACTTTGGAGACAACCTGTAAAATGGGGAAAATACAAATAAGCCGAAAATGGCGTTGACAACGGGAATGTGGTGCTGATATAATATTTGACCCTAGTTTGACATGCCTGTCTGAATGGGTTATAATTAACAAGGAAAGAGGTGGTAGCTGACAATGGCAAAAAATGCGCTATTGGAGATCAAACGCAGTTTGGAACCCCACGTTGGGCAGAAGATCATGTTGAGAGCGAATGGTGGCCGTCGTAAAACCATCGAGCGTTCTGGTGTTTTAGAAGAAACCTACCCTTCTGTGTTTATTGTGAAATTAGACCAAGAGTCACATGCCTTTAAACGAGTGTCTTACAGCTACGCCGATATCCTTACTGAATCCGTAGAAGTTACTGTATGTAACGATGACGGACAGGTTCGTATCACCTACATCCAACATTAGCTTAATGCGTTTCTTATATGAGCAGACCCTAGGGTCTGTTTTTGCATTTGTATGGACCTTCTAGGAATGACACATACTAAGCCTTGCTGACGAAGCGAATTTTTCCAGAAGCTCAAACTGGAATTTGTGCAGTCCGTTTACGTGAGTAAAACGCGAAGGAGGTTATTAGCATGAGTCGCAGAAGAAGTGTTATGTCGGAGAGCTTTAAATATGAACTGGCCAAAGATTTAGGTTTTTATGATGTGGTGCAGCGCGAAGGTTGGGAAGGGATTCGAACCAAGGACGCAGGAAATATGGTCAAACGAGCCATACAGATCGCAGAAGAGCATTTGGCCAAGCAGTACACAGCCTCATCGCCTTCTGCTTACAGCCAGGGAGGAAGGGGCTATACACAGGCGTATGCGCAGCAGCAGGCTCCTACAAGCGCCCAGAAGAGCCTTAGCCAGTCTTCACCCGTTTATAATGAGGCAAGTTACCATCAGCAGGCTTACAACCCAGTTAGCGCACCTCCATCCTACATGCAGGCGAGTTTGAGTCCGTACGCATCCGGTGGACAGCAATTCACGCAGCAAACGCCATCTGCGTATTCCTCACCGTATACGACTGCGTCCTATAACCCGAATGCATCAAGCTCGTCATATGCCAATCAAGCGTCTGCAGCGCCTCCGAACCCTATGTTTTTCGGTTCGCAGCAGCCTGTTCAAGCTGAACAACGCCCCAACTACAGCTAAAGCGAATGCTTTAGCTTTTTTTTTGCACTTTTGTTATAATATTTTAACGGCAAACGAGCAAAAGAAGGTGAACTCATGAAGATTTTTGAAAAAGCACCGGCCAAAATCAATTTATCCCTAGACGTTTTACATAAAAGAGCAGATGGCTATCATGAAGTTGAGATGGTTATGACGATGGTTGATCTGGCGGATCGTATTGAAATGCAGGAACTCGCGCGCGATACCATCATCATCTCCAGTCAGGCGGGCTATATCCCGCTTGATGAGAAGAACCTGGCATTTCAAGCAGCTCGGCTTATTAAGGATCGTTATGATGTTAAACAAGGCGTTTACATTCATTTGGATAAGCAAATTCCTGTGGCAGCAGGTCTTGCGGGCGGAAGCAGTGATGCGGCAGCGACGCTGCGAGGATTGAATCGACTTTGGGACCTCAATATTCCCATGGAAGAGCTTCAGGTACTTGGGGCGGAACTGGGTTCGGATGTGCCTTTCTGTGTAACAGGTGGAACAGCAGTGGCCAGAGGACGTGGTGAGAAGCTGGAGCGTATCCCTTCACCGCCTCAATGCTGGGTTGTTTTGGCGAAACCGCCAATCAATGTGTCTACTTCTGAAATATACGGGAAGTTGAATGCGAAGGAAATAAAGCACCATCCTTCTACAGCGGGTGTCTTGGAAGCGATTCGGGACAAGCGATTCGATCGACTCTGTGAAGGTCTCGGCAATGTGCTGGAGGAAGTGACCTTGGATTTGTATCCTGAGGTGAGGCATTTGAAAGAATGCATGCAGCGACTGGGTGCGGATGGCGTACTGATGTCCGGCAGCGGTCCGACGGTTTTTGGTCTTGTATCCAAGGAGGCGAAAGTGCCTCGTATATATAACGGGCTGCGCGGATTTTGCAAGGATGTTTATGCAGTGCGGATGTTAACCTAATAACGAACGTGCGGACGACAAAAGAGCCCTGTGAGGGGCTCTTTTTCAGTGGATAAGCGTATATGTCAATTCACTTGCTTCGCATCTACCATGATAAACTCGCTCATCGCTAAAGGACTACGAAGTCGTTGATCCTTGTGGGATAAGAGAAATGCATCATAAGAAGAAATGTTTAACTTAAATCATGAATGGGCAGCATTTCTCCAACTATCTGGTGTGTTAGTTTAGTGTGAAGTTTATGTTAATATAATTTTCATGTGAAGCTTGAATAAATACGTATAAAAATGGTATATTTTCTTTATATTATTCGGATTTATGGGGGGTAGTGCGATGAAAAAGTTGAAAAGGAGCGCTAGGTTGGTAGAAATGACGCAATATTTGTTGTTTCGTCCTCACTCGTTAATCCCTTTAACGACTTTTGCCGAGCGATACAACTCAGCTAAGTCCTCGATTAGTGAAGACCTAGCGATTATTAAAGAAGTTTTTGAAGAAGAAGGCCTGGGTGATCTGCATACACTTGCAGGTGCAGCGGGTGGCGTGAAGTTTTCGCCAAAAGTGCCGAAAGAAACTTCACTGAAGTTTATTCAGAACCTTTGCTTACAGTTACAGCAGCCTGAACGGATTCTGCCAGGTGGTTACTTGTACATGTCTGATATTATGGGGCAGCCCCAATATTTGAATGAAATTGGCAAAACATTTGCTTCGGCATTTGCTGGACGAGATATTGATGTGATCATGACTGTAGAAACGAAAGGCATTCCGCTCGCTTATGCGACGGCTACTTATATGAATCTTCCTGTTGTTATTGTTCGCAGAGACGGTCGAGTAACAGAGGGGTCTGCGGTTAGCATTAATTATGTGTCAGGCTCCAACAAGCGCATCCAGACCATGTCATTAGCGAGACGGGCTTTGAAAGAAGAATCTAAAGTACTCATTATTGACGACTTTATGCATGTTGGCGGTACGATTCACGGCATGATGGATTTGTTAGCTGAATTTAAGGCCTCTGTTCAAGGTGTAGGGGTATTCATGGAATCCTGCGAGGTCGAAGAGCATTTGGTAGATCATTATGTATCACTGGCCCGTTTATATGGTGTAGACTCCAAGACCAAACAGATAACAGTGGAACCCGGCAATTATTTTGACAGTATAAAAGGAGATGCGTAAACGATGGAATTGATCTCAACTACGGCAGCGCCTGCTGCCATCGGTCCTTATTCGCAAGCAGTCAAACTTGGCAATCTGTTATTTACCTCTGGACAAATACCACTCGGGTTGGACGGACAGATTGTAGAGGGCGGTATGAAGGAACAGGCTCACCAAGTGTTCACAAATCTCCAAGGTGTACTTGATGCAGCCGGATCTTCCTTTAACGACGTAGTGAAAGCAACGGTCTTTTTAAAGGATATGAATCAGTTTGCTGAGCTAAATGAGATCTATGCGACGTACTTTGGTGAGCATAAACCGGCCAGATCGACTGTCGAAGTTGCGCGGTTGCCTCGTGATGTTTTTGTCGAAATAGAGTTAATTGCTGTGATTCCTGTCGAAATTTAACAGAAACATAAAGATCGTATAAAATTATCAAAAATTTCAGAAAAAGAAGAAGGAATTTGCACAACAATGTGGAATAATTACACCCAAGTCTCAGAGATGGAAAAAGGTGGTGAACACAAAGTGCAAATTACAGATGTAAGACTCCGCCGGGTCAACTCCGAAGGGAGGATGAAGGCGATTGCTTCAATTACCATTGATAACGAATTCGTCGTACACGACATACGTGTCATCGACGGTAATAACGGGATGTTCGTGGCTATGCCTAGCAAACGAACGCCAGATGGCGAGTTCCGTGATATCGCGCATCCTATTTCTTCAACTACACGCGAGAAAATTCAAGCTGCGGTATTGGCTGAATATGATCGAGCAGCTGTCGAAGAAGAAGTTATTGAAGAAGGCGCATAATTCAGATTATTGAGAGAGCCCTGAGGGCTCTCTTTTCTTTTGGGTGCATTTGATGCTATATTTGGTGGAGAATTCATCACTTATTACATAGAAACGAAGAACCATTTTTTAATAAAGGGGTTGGAACGAAGTTGAAACTAATGGCTATTGTACTGGCGGCAGGACAAGGAAAGCGAATGAAATCTAAGCTTTACAAAGTGCTTCATCCCGTTGTGGGTAAACCGATGGTTGGGCACGTTGTAGATACGCTGCAGGATATAGAAGTAGATCAAACGCTTGTCATTGTTGGATATGGAGCAGAGGCTGTGCAAGCTTACCTGGGTGAGCGTGTGGCGTATGCTTTACAGAAGGAGCAGCTTGGCACAGGCCATGCTGTTCTGCAAGCGAAGGAAGCTCTCGGCGCGGAGGAAGGTCTGACGATTGTTATTTGCGGCGATACACCGCTTATCTCAGCAGCTACGCTGAAAAGCATGATTGAGCTTCATCGGCAATCAGGCGCATCAGCCACGATATTGACAGCCAAGCTAGATGATCCGCATGGGTATGGACGTATTATTCGTGGGGAAGACGGGCGTGTCACACGTATTGTGGAGCAAAAGGACTGTAATGCCGAGGAAGCGGCTGTTCAGGAGATTAATACAGGGACTTATATTTTCAATAATCGCAAATTGTTCCATGCTCTTGCCTCCGTAACAAATCAAAACGTACAAAATGAATATTATTTGACTGATGTGATTGGGATATTAACAGCCGCAAGTGACGTGGTGCAAGGCTATTGCATGGCAAACAGCGCTGAATCTATTGGGGTCAATGATCGTGTAGCGCTGGCAGAAGCTGAGCGATTGTTCAAAGAACGAATCAACCGCCAACATATGCTTAACGGTGTGACGATCATAGATCCGTCGAATACGTATATCGAATCGGGTGTTACGATTGGACTGGATACCGTTCTGCTGCCGGGGACAATTTTGCGTGGGAGTACGGCAATCGGGGATAACTGTACGATCGGACCGCAATCGGAAATTATTGATTCGACGATCCACGATGAGGTCACGATTAAGCAATCCATCCTACAAGACGCGTTTGTAGATGATGGTGCAAGTGTGGGGCCATTTGCTTATTTACGACCAGGTGCTAATATCGGTAAAAATGTGAAAATCGGAGACTTCGTAGAGATTAAAAATGCAACGCTGGGCGAAGGCACCAAAGTGTCCCATTTGAGCTATGTAGGGGATGCGATGGTAGGAAGTAATGTAAATATTGGCTGTGGTGCGATTACGGTGAACTACGACGGATTCAACAAGAGCTTGACGGAAATAGGCGATGATGCGTTTGTAGGTAGCAATGTGAACTTGATCGCTCCTGTCAAAATTGGCAAAGGCGCTTATGTTGTCGCTGGTTCAACGATTACACATGCCGTAGACGATGGAGATTTGGCGATCGCGCGCGAGCGGCAATCCAATAAACCGGGCTATGCAGATAAGATTAAAGCGCGGATGAAGGCGAAGAAAAATAGCAAGCAATAATTAAATCTCGTTTTGTAACAAATGAATTGGATGGAACTTCCTACAGTTGGGTAAGCTATAAATTAGCTGTTAACTCAATTTCAGGAGGTTCTTTTTTATATGGTATTGTCCTTAAAGGCGGAAATCCGCAAAGACACAACGAAATCCGATATCAAACAACTGCGCAGTAAGGGCAGCGTGCCTGCTGTTGTTTATGGCGACAAAGTGCCGTCTACGGTGATTGCGGTAGATCAAAAGGAACTGATGGCGCTGCTTCGCCATAACCCGCATGCAATCATTGAATTAGACTTACCCAATGGCAGCGGAAAGCAGCCTGTTATGATCAGTGAAGTACAGCGCGATAAGCTCAATCGAGAGCTGCTGCTGCACGTCGATTTTCATCAAATTAATATGGATGAGCCGGTTAAAACGGTTGTCAGCTTAGAGTTTGTCGGTGATTCAGAAGGAGCTAGAGAAGGCGGGATTGTGCAGGTTCAAATGCATGAGTTGGAAATTCGCTGCTTGCCGAGTCAAATTCCAAGTTCGATCCAGGTAGATATTTCGGGGCTTGGATTAGGCGAGAATTTAATCGTTAGCCAACTTACAGTTCCTGCAGGTATTGAGGTCAAATCCGATCCTAATGAGTTAATTGTAACTATTCTTGCTCCTCAGAAAGAGGCTCCTGAGGAAGTGTCCGCACAAGAGGATGACAATGGGAAAAAAGATCATCCTGTTCCTGAAGCGAAGACGGAACAAACCGTATAATAACAGAATGAAAGAAAGGGTACCCTTACTCCGTGTAGAGGGTATCCTTTCTTTTTGAACTGCCCTAATAACCGGGGCGCGATACAAAAACGTGCGTTTTTCTGTTGTAAAATGTATGATTTACCTTAACGAAATGCTCGTTGTAAATTTCAATAAAGCCTATATCCTTATGCAGGTTTTGATAGTATACTTGGACGGGAATGCCGGCATCTGTATGATCTTGAAAGTGATGGTCGAGCGAAAGCTGTTGACCGTTTAGATACATATAGCTGATTCACCTGCAACTATGGGAATTTGATGGTTACTTTTATTTACATATAGGTAAACAATAACCTTATTAGGTTGGTTCCGCAAAGGATTTTTTAGTCTAGTTTTGAGGAGGACACGGAAGCACATGAAATGTTTTATAGGATTAGGCAATCCAGGCAAGCAATACGAAATGAATCGACACAATGTTGGATTCATGGCCATTGATCATTTCGCAGTTAAATGGGGCATTACCTCTTTTCAGAATAAAGGAAAGGGACTTCTGGGTGAAGGTAATGTGAATGGGACCAAAGTTTATTTGCTGAAACCAATGACCTACATGAATCTTTCCGGCGAATCGATGCGGGCGTTTCTGGATTTCTATAAAGCAAATTTGGAAGACATAACGATTATTTACGATGATATGGATACGCTCTTCGGTCAGATTCGTCTTCGCTATCAAGGAAGCCCAGGAGGGCACAATGGGATTAAGTCTATTATCCAGCACGCGGGGACACAGAGTTTCAATCGCATCCGTGTGGGTGTTAATCGGCCTGCACCGGGCTATAATATCGCAGACTATGTTCTCTCGAACTTCTCTAAAGAAGAAATGAAATCGATTGACGAGGTTTTGGATCTTACGTGTGAAGCCATGTTGTTCAGTCTTGACCAATCCTTCGAGAGAACGATGGCGAAGTTTAATAAATAAGGGATATAATATGTCATTCCCTATATATGTACGCCTTTCATATATCCGAAAATGCCGAAAGCTTTTAGGCTAATTTCTACCCCTAATGGTCATACTAGGAGGTAATAGGATAATTGAAGGAGGCATACATATATGATTAAGTATATATGCAGGCATTGTCACACCTTTGTTGGAGAAATTAATCAAAATACGATCACGGAACAGCAGTTAGGTTTCCATTTCTTGACCCCCGAAGAGCGGAGAGATATAATATCGTATAACACGAATGGAGATGTTACGGTTAGGGTTGTATGCGACTACTGCCATGAGGCTTTAGAAGCGAACCCGGAGCTGTCGCTGCTGGCAAGTCCACTGCAGTAAATGAATGACGATAAAGAGTTAATAGCCGAGGCAAGTGTGCCGAGGCTTCTTTTTGTGAGAGGAGTGTACTTGTTTGCAAGCTTTAATTCAAGCTTTTTCTGCGGATTCCGACTTTCAAACGATCGTGTCAGGCATCAGGTCCGAGATGAAAGAGCAGCTCGTTGCCGGACTTACCGGCTCCTCCAAGCAGGTGATGATTGCAGCTCTTGCGCGAGATTTGACGCGTCCACTTCTCATCGTGACCCATAATATGTTTGCTGCTCAAAAAATAGCAGAGGATTTACTAGAATGTCTATCGGCCAATGAAGTGCTGCTCTACCCATCTCAAGAGCTTCTGACGACAGAAGAAGCGGCTTCCAGCCCCGAGATGCTAGCGCAGCGTATTGACGTTCTGACGAAACTGGCAGGTGGATACCGCGGAATTGTTATTGTTCCTTTCGCTGGTGTACGCAGATTGCTTCCTCTCAAACAGGTGTTCGAGGATTCCCAGGTCACTGTTAAGGTCGGGGATGCGATTCAACTGGATGAGTTGCTAAGCCGTTTATCGAGTCTTGGTTACGAGCGCGTGGAGCGGGTCGAGACCAAGGGTGAAATGAGTGTGCGAGGCGGCATATTGGATTTATTTCCATTAACGTCTGAGCATGCGATACGGATTGAGCTTTTTGATGTTGAGGTGGATTCGATTCGTTCGTTTGATGTGAGCGACCAGCGTTCCATCGATAAATTAGAATCGATAACGATTCCTCCATGTCGCGAGATTCAGGCGGATAGAAAGCGATTACATTCTGCTGCCCAGCACGCCTACGAGCTGCTTCAGGCGCAATTGGAGAAGATGACGGATCGGGGAGGCAAAGATAAGCTGCTCGAAGGCATCGGACAGGATATTGAGCTCCTTCGTGAAGGACAGACGTTTCCAGGTATTTATAAATATATTTCACTTCTATACACGGAAAGACAAACTCTTCTGGACTACATGCCCAAAGACTCGGTGCTCATGATTGACGAGCCCGCTCGTTTGCTGGAGACGGCGAAGCAGCTTGAACGCGACGAAGCTGAGTGGATGATGCATGCTTTGACGGAAGGGAAGAGCTTGCCGGCTTTTGTGTTGTCCAAATCGTATGAGTCTCTGCTGCACCGGAGGCCTTTTCCTACGCTGTACTTATCGTTGTTCCTGCGTCAGGTCGCAGGTATTCAGCCGCAAAACATTGTAAACTTCGTTTCGCGTGTCATGCAGAATTTCCATGGTCAAATGAATCTGCTGAAAGCAGAGATGGAGCGCTGGAAGAAAAACGGAAGCCAAGTTATTTTGCTCGCGAATGGAGAAGATCGAGCTGAGCGTGTGCGGCGTGTGCTGCAGGACTATCAAATTGAAGTACCGGAAATTGTAGACGGGAATCTGCAAACAGGCTTTGAGATGCCTTCGATTCATCTGGTCGTGATCACAGAAGGCGAAATTTTCACACAAAAGCAGCGCAAAGCACGCAAAGTGGAAAAGAAACTGGAGAATGCAGAACGTATCAAGAGCTACCAAGAGCTTAAGGTAGGCGATTACGTTGTTCACGTGAATCATGGTATCGGGAAGTATGTCGGAATCGGCACATTGGAAGTGGGGGGTATTCATAAGGATTACCTTCACATCATGTATGCGGGCGGAGACAAGTTGTCCGTACCCATCGACCAGATTGATCTGATCCAGAAGTATGTAGGTTCCGAAGAAAAGGAACCAAAGGTTTACAAGCTCGGCGGGGCTGACTGGGCAAGAGTCAAGAGCAAGGCGCGCGCTTCCGTTAAGGACATTGCCGATGAACTGATCAAGCTTTATGCTGAGCGGCAGGCAACAACCGGGTATGGGTTCAGCAAAGACAGCTCTTACCAGAATGAATTTGAAGCCATGTTTCCTTATGACGAAACGCGGGATCAACTGCGGGCCATTGAAGAGATTAAGGTGGATATGGAGAAATCCCGTCCGATGGATCGTTTGCTTTGCGGCGACGTAGGTTACGGCAAGACTGAGGTAGCCGTACGCGCAGCCTTCAAGGCGGCAATTGACGGCAAACAGGTAGCTGTTTTGGTACCAACGACCATTTTGGCGCAGCAGCATTACGAAACGTTCCGTGAACGGTTCTCGGGCTATCCGTTCAATGTTAAAGTACTGAGCCGCTTCCGCTCCAAGAAGGAACAGACGGAAGTGATGAAGGGTGTAAAGAAAGGGACGGTTGATGTTGTCATCGGTACTCACCGTCTGCTGTCTCAGGACGTGCAGTTCAAGGATCTTGGCTTGCTCATAGTCGATGAGGAACAGCGATTCGGCGTGTCCCACAAAGAGAAGCTAAAACGTCTCAAGACCAATGTGGATGTGTTGACGCTGACCGCGACGCCCATACCACGAACTTTGCATATGTCGATGCTCGGCGTAAGGGATTTATCGGTTATCGAAACGCCGCCGGAAAATCGTTTTCCCGTTCAGACGTATGTGGTTGAATACGGTCCTTCACTGGTTAGAGAGGCCATCGAGCGGGAGCTAGCCCGTGAAGGTCAGGTCTATTATTTATATAATCGTGTGCAGGGCATTACCCAAATGGCGGATCAAATCGCTATGATGATTCCGGATGCGCGCGTCACCGTCGCTCATGGGCAGATGGGAGAGCAAGAACTGGAGAAAACGATTCTTGACTTCCTAGATGGTGAGTACGATGTTCTGGTCAGCACGAGTATCATCGAGACCGGAGTCGATATTCCGAATGTCAATACGCTAATTGTTCATGATGCGGATAAAATGGGGCTTTCCCAGCTTTACCAGCTCCGTGGGCGTGTAGGCCGTTCTAATCGGGTTGCCTATGCTTATTTCACATATCAGCGCGATAAAGTGCTTACAGAAGTTGCCGAGAAACGTCTGCAAGCGATTAAAGAGTTTACAGAACTTGGTTCAGGCTTTAAAATTGCCATGAGGGATTTATCCATCCGCGGCGCGGGCAACCTGCTAGGCGCAGAGCAGCATGGTTTCATCGCTTCGGTAGGGTTTGACTTATATTCCCAAATGTTGGCGGAAGAAATTGCAAAGCTGAAACTAGAAATAGATGGAGAAGCTGCTGTGCCGGAACCGGATTGGCATACTTCTATCGATATACAACTGGATGCCTACCTGCCATCCGACTACATCTACGACAGCATGCAAAAAATCGAAATTTACAAAAAAGTGGCTGCTATTCGTACCCTCGAAGAAGCTGCGGATCTGCACGATGAGCTTGTCGATCGCTTTGGAGATCTGCCGCAGGCCGTTTTCAACTTATTGGCAGTAGCTCGTTTAAAAGCATACGGTTCGGAATATCGGATTGAGACGATCAGCCAAAAAGGGGATGATTACCTAATCAAGGTGCATGTCGACCAGAATAGCAGGGTCGAAGGACAGAAGTTAATCGCCTTGTCCAAAGGATTTGATGGTCGTATCAAGCTGAACGCTGATCCGCAACTGCATATCGTTATTCGCTGTAAAGGTATGAAGCCAGAAGCTTCCATCGAATTGGTAGAAAGATTTCTGGTACAATATAAGGATGTTCTGAAAACGAAAGGGGAATTACAGGATGTTGCCAAATCATACTAAAAAACAACGGTCATCTTCGAAAAAATGGATCTTAAGCATGGTGGCATTGCTTGTCGCATTTTCTGTACTAAGTGCGTGTGGCGAGAAAAAGAAGGATGGAGCCGCGGCAACTGCGTCTCCATCCACAACGGCGGCAACGGGGAAACCTACCGATGTCATTGCTACGTATAAAGAAGGCGGCAAAATTACCCGTGCCGAGTTCGATTCCTTTATCAATGTGAACAAAATGTTCTCACCGCAATTAGCGCAATTCATGACAGATCCTGCTTTCCAACAAGACATGCTGAAACAAATGGTCACTTTCCGTGTTCTTTCCGCGAAAGCCGATGATAAAGTGAAGGCTGATGCAGACAAACAAGTGACCGAGCAAATGAAAGCCATTACTGATTACTTCGGTAAGCAAGAAGGCGGGATGGACAAGCAGTTGAAAGACAACGGTATCGCGTTGAAAGATATCGAGTCTTTGATGAAAATGAGTTTCTATACGATGGGCAGCATGGAAGGTAAAGTTAATGATCAAGCTGTTCAAGATGCTTATAAAGAACAAGCAGCTGCGCATGCTTTTGATGTTGCCACAGTTAGCCACATCTTGATTTCGTTAAAAGATGCAGCAACCCAAAAAGACTTGCGTACCAAAGATGAAGCTTTGGCTAGAGCTAAAGAAGTAAAAGGGAAATTGGATAAAGGCGGAGATTTTGCGGCGTTGGCAAAAGAATATTCCGACGATCCGGGTTCTAAAGATAATGGCGGTACGTATAAAGATGCGGATATCAACCAATGGGTACCTGAGTTTAAAGCAGCTGCAAGCACGCTTCCTTTGAACACGGTGAGCGATCCTGTTGAATCGTCTTTTGGTTACCACGTGATGAAAGTGGAATCCAGAAGCACGAAACCACTGGATGATACGCTTAAAGCCCAAATTAAGTCGCAATTAGCGGAGAAATCCCTTTCTGATTTTGCGGAGAAGGAATACCCGAACTTGATTGAAACAAACAACTTGCCGAAACCGGAAGCAAGCCCGGCTCCTGCTGCAAGTGCACCAGCAAGTCCTGCGGCTAGTCCGGCAGCAAAGTAAGAACTTACCAGGATGTCCGATAACGGGCATCCTGTTTTTATTTGTTATTTTTGGACATGATAAGTGCAGCAGCGTGAAAGAGCTACATAAGAAATGGTATTAGGTAGAAGCGCCTGCATAGAAGAATGGGAAGTGAAGAATACTATGGATAGAATTCGAGTATCCTCCAAATCCAGACCTAGAATACAAGATTTCATGCGCCAGTCGTATCTAATTCTTCAGCGGAAAGTGAGGCATCTAGAGGTATGAAAGCAACTGGAATTGTCCGTCGGATAGATGATTTAGGGAGAGTTGTCATTCCCAAGGAAATACGACGAACCCTCCGCATTCGTGAAGGGGACCCGTTGGAAATTTTCGTAGATCGTGATGGTGAAGTTATTCTTAAAAAGTATTCACCGATTGGTGAGCTTGGCGATTTTGCCAAGGAGTACGCAGAGTCATTGTTTGAAAGCACGAACCATGTCGCGCTAATTTCGGATAGGGACAACATTATTGCTATGGCCGGGGGTTCCAAAAAGGACTATTTTGAAAAATCCGTCGGCTCGATTGTAGAAGCCTGTATGGAAAATCGCAAAGCCGTTCTCGAAAGCGGGAGCGGTCAGTATGAAATCATTAAAGATGTAAACGAAACGTTTTCCTCTTTCGTGGCGGCGCCCATTGTTGCAGGAGGCGACCCCATCGGGTCAGTTATCCTAATCAGCAAAGACGATAGTGTCAAAATGGGGAATATGGAAGTGAAGATGGTGGAAACAGCTGCTGGATTTTTGGCCAAACAAATGGAGCAATAAATCGAAAACCAAACATAAAGGCTTCCCTTACGGAGATGATGAGCATCTGTAAGCGAAGCTTTTTTTGTCTGCCATTGCCGATTTCGTTATAATACGTTTATAAGCATGACAAGCAGACAGAGGAGTAAGCTTTATGGGGAACATTGGCAATGAACATCAAGGGCGCGCAGAGGAGCTGGGAGGGCACTCGGAGAAACCAAGCACCAAGCTGCTAAAAGGCGCCGCTGTATTAGGGGTTGCTGCCATTCTCTCTAAGCTGTTAGGTACGCTGCAGAAGATTCCTTTGCAGAATGTCGCAGGTGATACGGCATTTGGTATCTACAATGCGGTATATCCGCTCTATATCCTCATCCTATTTGCCGCTACTGCAGGCTTTCCGGTAGCTGTTTCTAAATTTGTGGCCGAACGAGCTGTTGTTGGGGATGACAAGGGCGCGAATCGAATCGTTTATGTATCTTCTGGCCTATTAATGGGCTCAGGCCTTGTGTTGTTTTTGCTTCTCTACTTCGGTGCAGGGGAAATCGCAAGGTGGATCGGAATTATGCAAACCGAAAAAGGGATCCGCAGTGTCTCTTTTGCTCTTCTTTTGTCTCCTATTCTTGCAGTGCTTCGCGGCTATTTTCAAGGCTATCAAAATATGGTGCCTACAGCTGTTTCTCAAGTCATTGAACAACTCATTAGAGTAATTACGATGGTTGCTTTGCTGCTGTACTTGGTCGCTTTATCGCATGATGAAGAATGGATTGCGGCAGGAGCGACGTTCGGTTCGGTGACAGGAGCGGGAGCTGGGCTTGTGGTAATGTTCTTGTACTGGCGCAAAGCTCAAAAGCAGCGATTAACAAAGGCTGTGTTGGAGCCATCTTACGAACGCGTAGACAAAGTAGAAAATAAGGAGATTTCCTCCTGGCAGTGGGCGAAGAAGATTACGGCTTATGCGATTCCGGTTTGTTTGGGCGCTATTGTCGTTCCTCTACTGACGTTGGTAGATACATTTACCATGCCTCGCTTATTGGAAGCTTCTCATGGCAGTGAGGGCGAAGCTATGCGTCAGTTTGGGCTTTATAACCGAGGGTTGCCGCTTGTCCAACTCGTTGTTATGATCGCTTCTTCGATGTCGGCTGTACTCGTACCTGCTATAGCTGAAGCCAAAGCCAAAGGGCAGATTGAGCTTATTCGCTTTCGAGCAGAGATCGCAGTAAGACTTTCGTGGCTGATTGGACTTGGAGCATCGTTTGGACTTGCTTTCGCGGCCGTGCCGATTAATATCATGCTGTACAAAAGCAGCGAGTCCAGCTGGACGATGGCCGTGCTGGCCTTCACGGCCTTGTTCAGTACCATGAACGCTGTCTCAGCCAGCGTTCTCCAGGGGGCCGGCGCGATTCGCACGCCGGCAAAGGCTTTGTTCGTTGCCATCGTGCTGAAAGCACTCGGCAACGTGCTGTTGATGCCCCGCTGGGGCATCGACGGCGCCGCGCTCAGCGCGGTGATCGCCTATGCCGCTGCGGCGGGGCTGAATCTCGTGCAGCTGCGCCGCAGCACGGGGGTGCGCTTCGCGCTGCGGCCGTACGCCATCAGTCCCGCGCTGGGCGTGGGACTGATGGGCGTCTGCCTCGCAGCGCTGCAAGTGCTGGCCAAGCCCGCTGTGGCGGCTTGGCTGCACGTGCCTGAGCGATTGTGCGCGAGCGCAATCGCCATGGTGTGCGTAGTCGGCGGCGCTGCCGTCTACGGGCTCGCGCTGCTGCGCAGCGGCAGCATCAGCCGCGAGGAGCTGCGGCTGATGCCCGAACTGGACCGGAAGCTAAAGCCGGTCCTTGCGAAGCTGAAGCGGACGAAGCGCGGAGTAGACATCCCTGACGAACATACATAAGCTTGTCTTACAGCACAGTCCCATATATCAAGTGTAATCGTTGTACCAAACAGGATAGCTATTCCGTTTTAAAGCTATTCAATCACATTCAGGAGGTGTCAATTGATGATTGCAAACAACGCACAAATTACGGTTGTCGGACTCGGTACGGGCGATGAGGACCAGCTGACGCTAGGCGTATGGAAAAAGCTGCAGCAAGCGGTCAAGTCCCAAGCTTCACTTTATCTGCGCACGATGGATCATCCGATGGTTCATTTATTGGACACGAACCAGATTCCCTATCAAACCTTTGATGCCAACTACATGGCTCACCAAAGCTTTGAGCAAGTGTATGCGTCTATTGCTGATCGTTTGATCCAAGCGGCAAAGGAAAGCTCCGCAGAAGTCATTTATGCCGTTCCGGGTCATCCCATGGTAGCTGAATTTACGGTTCAGCTTCTTAAAGAGCGCTGCCCGGAAGAGGGAATTGCACTGAGCATCATGGGGGGAGAGAGCTTTCTGGATCAAGCTTTTATACGTTTCGGGTTTGATCCGATTGATGGTTTTCAACTACTGGATGCGACGAGCTTGAGTCGCTATGCCTTGAATCCTCAGCTGCATACGGTGATCGGACAAGTCTATGATACATTTACGGCGTCGGATCTTAAAATTAGCCTAATGGAAGCCTATTCCGATGACTACCGTGTAGTGGTCGGCCATTCTTTGGGTGTGGCGGGTGCTGAGCAGATCATAGAAGTGCCGCTGCATGAGCTTGATCATGTGAAAGGCTACGGAAATCTCTCGCTTGTGTGGGTGCCGAAGAGTGAGAAGGATCAAGATCTCTATCGCACTTTCGGAAGGCTGCATGAAATTGTACAAATCCTCCGAAGTCCGGAGGGATGTCCTTGGGATCGCGAGCAAACGCATGCCAGCCTCCGCAAAAATTTAATTGAAGAAGCGTATGAGGTATTAGAAACAATCGATGAGGATGACCCTGATCATATGTGCGAAGAACTTGGGGATTTACTGCTTCAAGTGATGCTGCATGCGCAGATGGAAGAAGAGATCGGCACTTTTACCGTGTATGATGTCATTGCTGGGTTGAATGAGAAGCTTATTCGTCGTCATCCTCATGTATTTGGTGAAAACAAAGCCGAGGATGCGGACGAAGCTCTAGTGAACTGGAACGCCATGAAGGCAGAAGAGAAGCGTAAGAAGGGAATTGATGTTGCGAAGCAATCGGTTCTGGATGGCGTTCCGCGCGATTTGCCCGGGATCATGAAGGCGTTGAAGCTTCAGAAGAAAGCAGCTGCGGTTGGTTTCGATTGGTCCGAGGTCGGACAAGTCATAAACAAGGTTGAAGAAGAGATCGCCGAGCTGCGAGAAGCCATCGTCAATGAAGCCGAAGAGGGCTCCCAAGAAAGGATTGAGGAGCTGGGGGATGTCCTGTTTTCCATTGTCAATGTGGCGAGATTCCTACAAGTCGATCCGGAGGAAGCGATCTCACAAACCAATCGTAAATTCGTCCAAAGATTTTCATATATCGAAGAACAGCTGCGTTTAAGAGGGCTTTCTTTTGAACAAACTGGTTTATCAGAGATGGAAATGTACTGGCAAGAAGCAAAAAAAGTTGCAAAACTTCCGTAAGATTAGAAGGATTTTGGCGAAAAAAGCAGAATACTAAGTTTGGTGCAAGGTTGAATATGGAAATAATGCTATCTTGGTACATAGAAGACTTGATCTTCAAACATTTTTGGGAGGTAAAGAAAACTCATGAACAAAACAGATTTGATTAACAACATCGCAGAAAAAAGCGGGCTGACTAAGAAAGACGTGGAGGCTGTTCTTAACGGATTCCTTGGGGAAGTCACTGACGCTCTTTCATCCGGAGATAAAGTACAATTGATTGGTTTCGGAACTTTCGAAACGCGCAAGCGTTCCGGTCGTACAGGCCGTAACCCGCAAACAGGCAACCCAATCGTGATTGCAGAATCCAAAGTGCCTGCTTTCAAAGCAGGCAATAAGCTTAAAGACGCTGTGAAATAATGCGTATTGATAAGTTTCTCAAAGTATCACGTCTGATCAAGCGTCGTACGGTAGCCAAGGATGTGTCCGATCAAGGACGCGTCTGGATCAATGGCAGAGACGCTAAGGCGAGCACCCACGTGAAAGTCGGAGATGAGCTGTCCATTCAATTCGGTCAGAAAAAAGTCACGATCCGCGTGGAAGTCCTGACAGAGTCAACCCGCAAGGAAGATGCTGCTCAGATGTATACGCTGATTAAAGAAGAGGCTTTTCAATCCGAATAAACAAAGGATATTACCGAATAGTCTAAAATTCCTGAAAGGGGATTTTAGGCTATTTTTTTAAAACTTTTTTTGTTGTTGATTGTCTGTTCTAAAATTGGACATCCCTCCATATCGTAGTGATAGATGAAGGAGGGGTACAGGTTATGATCGAACCCGTGAAAAACAACAAACGGCAAGAAATTAAAATGCTGAATCGCAAGCTCTTGGAAATCTCCGGAGTTATGAATGTAGAAAGCTTCGACAGTGAAGAATTCCTCCTTGAAACCGAAATGGGCTACTTGATGATAAAAGGGCAGAATTTGCATATCAAGAACTTAAGTTTGGAACAAGGATTAGTCGCCATAGAAGGGGTAATTCATGAATTAGCTTATGTGGACGGGAATGCCCAGGAGAAATCCAAGGGTTTTCTAGGTAAGCTATTTAAGTGACGCTTAACGTTCAGTTTCAAACTATTTTCATGATGTTTGTAAGTGGAATCGCATTAGGTGTCTTATTCGATGTGTTTCGCGTGCTATCCGGTAAGCTTAGATTACCGCGATGGTCGATTCCGCTTGTTGACGTCATTTATTGGATTGTGGCGACAATCCTTGTATTTCAGCTGTTGATTTACAGTAATGAAGGACAGGTTCGCATCTTTGTTTTTCTCGGACTAGGGATTGGTATTTGCTTCTATTTTGCGTTTCTTAGTCTTTGGGTGATTCGATTAACACTGCTGCTCATTCGTCTAATCGTTGCCATCTACCGTTTCTTTGCCAAAACAGTCGAAATTGTGCTGATCAAACCGATTATTGGCTTATATCGTCTAACCGTGATAATTTTAGGTATTTTGCTAGCTGTAGCTATATTCCTCTATAAAATTGTGCTACAATTGATTTATCCTGTGTGGAGATTAATCCTATGGATGACTCGGCCTGCGCATAAATATTTCGTTTCACCTGTTTGGTTGAAGAAACTAGCGGGTAAGATGATATCAGTCTATCGTAGGTTATTCTCAAAATAGGAGGCATTCCTTTCATGCAAGCTCAAGCAACCGTACCATCCAAGCGAAGCAGCACGGCAGGCTCGAAGCGAAGACTGCGTGTTCTAATGATCTTTGTCTTATGTTTTATGAGCTGGGCCGCTGTCAACATTTGGGGTCAGTTCGCTAAACTGCATGAGAAGAGCGGTGTTGTTACGAATATGCAGCAACAGCTGGTAGAGGCTAACAAGCTGAAAGAGCAAACGAAGAAAGAAATAGCTCGACTTCACAATGACGAATATTTGGATCAAATTATTCGTAGAGATTTTCACTATAGCAAAACGGGAGAGACGCCACTTAGCGTTTCCAAGTCGCAATAAACAAATAACGAGAAGAAGCGGCTAATGCCTTGTTGACCGTGGTTTCTGCATCGGTTATAATCGGCGTAGCCAGTGTTTTCAACATTTTAAGGGAGGAACATTTTACTTTATGGCAATTGAAGTGGGCACCAAGTTAGAGGGTAGAGTGACGGGGATTACTCATTTTGGAGCATTCGTCGAGCTTGCTGAAGGAGTTACCGGTCTTGTTCACATTTCCGAAATTGCGGATAATTATGTGAAGGACGTTAATGACCATTTAAAGCTGGAAGACAAAGTAACGGTCAAAGTGATTAACGTGGACAAGGATGGCAAGATCGGATTGTCAATCAAGCAGACGATTGATAAGCCAGTTGAGGAAAGACCGGCTCGTCCTGAACGACCAGGTGGCGGCTATCAAGGACGCCCAAGTGGTGATCGTCCAGGTGGCTTCCAAGGCGGACGCCCAAGTAGTGGTGGAGAACGCAGTGGTCCTCCAAGCGGTGGTCCCGGCGGTGGCGGCGGTCGTCCAGGTGGCGGCGGTGGCTTCAATCGTGGCGGCGGCGGTGGTGGTCGCGGTGGCTTCAACAAGCAACAAGGCGGCGCTAGACCGTTTTCGTTCGAAGATAAAGTGTCTCGTTTCCTTAAAGACAGTGAAGAGCGGATTTCGTCTCTGAAGAAGAACACCGAGTCCAAACGCGGTGGCCGAGGCGGAAGAAGAGATTAATAGATGCAGTTACGAACCACATTCGCTTAGGCGGATGTGGTTTTTATTTGCGCCGGGAATTGGCGCTATCTCTAGGGTTCAAGTACCGAATGGCGAAGGCAGTAGTAGCCATAGCTTAAGACAAGGGTGTCGACCGTGAGGTCGAATCTGAAGGAAGTCGGTGGCAAATCTCCGGTCTGAGGAACACGAATTTCATATATGGCCATCGTACGTTGGGAGAGGCTGCATAACAAGTCAAAACCTTTACTGCCGAAGGCGTACGAGAGTAAATGGAGTAGATAGATGGAGAGGAAGATGGCGCTCTTACCTGGGGAGATCTGTACGGAACGCGATGCGAACTTCGTAACCTGTATATGAATACAGGCTGAACGTAGAGAAGTCAGCAGAAGCCATAGTCCGGGAGGTGTTGCAACACCTCGCGGAAGGGCTGAACATGAAATAGGTATTTGTATGTCAAGGCGTTCAGGATGAGTAGTGAGAGCAGAAAATCCGAAAGGACTTATCTGAAGGAGGAAGCGGTTGAATCCGTGTGGGACTTTGGAAGGGCAGAATTCATCTCTGGCACAAAAGGAAGATACAAATTACGTAAAGAGAGGTAG
This sequence comes from Paenibacillus sp. N3.4, assembly GCF_008017805.1. Taxonomy (GTDB): domain Bacteria; phylum Bacillota; class Bacilli; order Paenibacillales; family NBRC-103111; genus Paenibacillus_E. The sequence continues at coordinate 38,525 of NZ_VRTT01000043.1, forward strand.
AACAAAGAAAATGGTTTGCGCTCCTGCACGGTTAAGAAATACAAAGTACAAACAACGGACTTGAACCACAAGCAGCCGGTTGCAGGAAATTTGCTGAATCAACAGTTATTCATCATACGGACCGAGGATCCCAATACGCTTTAGAAGAGTACCAAGAAAGGCTGAGAGGCTACAAAATGATCTGCAGCATGAGTCGGAAGTGAAACTGCTATGACAACGCGGTTATTGAGGTCTTTCATGCCAATATTAAAAGAGAACTCATTTACCAGGAGAAGTTTGCTACCAAAGAGATAGCGCGGCAAGAAATCTACTGGTACATAGAGTTTTTCTACAATAGAAAGAGGAAACATAGCAACTCGGCTATTTATCCCCCATTCGTTTTGAAGAGGCCTATTATGCTCGGAATAGTGGAAAGAAAACAGCAATTCGTCGTGTCCAATCTATTGACTTAAGACCCCAAAAACGTACTTATAACGAGGGTGAAAGAGAGAACGGGCGGCAAGTTGAGCTGTAAAGCTGTTTTTCCGCGTTACGGAAGGCAAATGATCCATCAGCGACGCTGTAAGCACGAAAAACGTGCTTATAACGAAGGGAAAGAGAGAACGGGCGGCAAGTTGAGCTGTAAAGCTGTTTTTCCGCGTTACGGAAGGCAAATGATCTATCAGCGACGCTGTAAGCACGAAAAACGTGCTTATAACGAGGGTGAAAGAGAGAACGGGCGGCAAGGTGGACCTGTAAAATTGAAAATAACCGCTGCTTTATAGATAGAGCCGTCAGATTCCTGATAATTTTTCTTAGTTTTGGTTTAAGTTGTTGTTTGGCCAAAGCATCACTTTATATAGAATCATCATTAGTTGGGTTTAGAACAATCGACATAGATTTACGGGTATCTCCCCCATACGCAGGGAGAAAGTTCGCGTCAATCAGACTTTTGGGCATGTTGGTAAAGGTAGGAAACGAGACTAGGCTTGGGCTGAGCCATGGTGACAAAGCCTCCGCGGCATGTCGGAAATTTCTTTGAATCTATCAACTCATTCTGACAAACTTTCTGCTAGATTGTCTCTATACTAGAGAAACAATAAAGAGGAAATGGATGGTGTTTGCGAAGATGCAGAGAAAAAGCGTAGGTGCAGTAATAGGTGGCGGCGTGTCGGGAGTTTGGCAAAAGGCGAAAACAGGCGCACATAGCGCAGCGGTGGAAAATCGATTCGTCCAGGCGTTCGTAGCCAAGAAATGGACACTGCTGCTTATTATCATGGCTTTCCTGCTCGGAAGGGCCCTCATTTTAGAACAATTATCGCCCTTTGCCTTAGCTTTTTTCGCAGTCATTTATTTCACCCGGAAAGACATTTTGCATTGGGTAGGCATAGCTGCTTTTGCTGGAAGTCTCCTATCCTTACATATGCACACTGGTTATCTGATAACGGAGATCATTGTTTTTCTACTGATGCAGAAAGCTTTAGAGAAATTTGAACGGTCGGATCTATCGCTGGCCCCTATACTTGTGTTCAGTTCAACCTTTCTTGTACAGCTCTTTGCTCAACTTGTAGTCTCGAATTTAAGCTGGTATACGGTCATGATGATATCGGTTGAAGCCGTCTTAAGTTTAGTGCTGACGTTAATTTTCATTCAAGCCATTCCCGTATTTACCCTTACCCGAAAAAATTATCAATTGAAGCACGAGGAAATTATTTGTTTAATTATTTTGCTTGCTTCGGTCATGACAGGAACGGTAAGTTGGTTTGTTGGACCAGTAACGTTGGAACACGTGTTGTCCCGATATTTGATCTTACTCTTTGCTCTCGTTGGTGGAGCGCCATTTGGGGCGTCAGTTGGTGTGATTACAGGACTGATCTTAAGTCTAGCCAACAGCAATGCTATTTATCAGATGAGCTTATTAGCCTTTTCCGGGATGTTAGCAGGCCTTCTGAAGGAAGGAAATCGCTTGGCTGTCGCTTTCGGTATGCTGCTGGGCTCCTCCATCCTTTCGTTCTATATGGGGACGGGGGCGGATGTCATCAATTCTACGTGGGAGTCGTTGACAGCTGTAGCACTATTCTTGCTAACTCCTCGGAGTTTCATTATGACGCTGGCTAAATATGTGCCCGGCACACAAGAAAATTTGAAGTCTCAACAGGATTACGCTAAACGGGTTCGCGATGTGACGGCAGGCCGCGTTGAGCAGTTCTCAGAAGTATTCCGTCAGCTGGCACGCAGCTTTAAACAGCTGACAACAGACGATGCGGTGAGTCGAAAGGAGGAGGAAGTTGGGCATTTCATGAATGCCGTTTCGCAGAAAACGTGTGAATCATGTTGGAAGAAGAGTCAGTGTTGGGATCAGAAATTTTATCAGACCTATACGTTTATGACCGATATGATGACAAGCATTGAGATGAAGGAGGATATGACGAAGAAAAATATTCCGCAGGAGTGGAAAAAAGTATGTGTTCGTACCGATCAGGTGCTGGATATGATGAAACAGCAGTATGGCTTATATAAAAATGATATGCATTGGAAAAAACAGATCATGGACAGTCGGCAACTGGTCGCCGATCAGCTGTCCGGTGTGTCCCAAGTCATGGAGGATTTAGCGAAGGAGATTAAGCGAGAAGGACAAGCATTGTTTCTTCAAGAAGAACAAATCCGCAATGCACTGGAGGAATTAGGTTTATCCATTCATAGTATCGATATTATTTCTTTGGATGAAGGCAACGTCCAAATCGAAATCATACATCCGTATACGAAAGGATTTGATGAATGTCGTAAAATTATTGCGCCGCTCCTTAGCGAAATTCTCGGCGAGAACGTCGCCGTGAAACGAGAGGATATGCATGAGCGCGGTGAAGGCTACAGCACAGTTGTATTCGGCTCAGCCAAGGAATACGACATTGAGACTGGAGTCGCCGGCGCTGCAAAAGGCGGCGACCTGTTCTCGGGCGACAGCTTCTCCACGGTGGAGCTGGGTAATGGCAAGTATGCCGTTGCGCTAAGCGACGGCATGGGCAATGGCGAGCGAGCCCGCGCAGAGAGCCAAGCTGCTTTAAGCATCCTGCAGCAGCTGCTGCAGTCAGGCATGGATGAAAAGCTGGCAATTAAGTCGCTCAACTCCGTCTTGATGCTGCGCTCTTCAGATGAGATGTACGCAACGGTCGATATGGCCTTGATTGATATGTACAGCGCCAACACAACGTTCATGAAGATTGGCTCCACGCCCAGCTTTATTAAACGGGGCAGTGAAGTGATTGCCATATCGGCCAATAATTTGCCGGTGGGGATTTTAAATGAAATTGAGGTGGATTTGGTTTCCATTGCCCTGCAGTCCGGTGATATTCTGGTTATGATGACCGATGGCATTTATGATGCGCCAGGTCATGCAGTAAACAAAGAAATGTGGATGAAGCGCCTGATCCAAGAGATTGATACAACCTTGCCGCAGGACTTTGCCGACTGTTTGCTTGAGCGAATCTTCCGCCATCATCATGGCGAAATTCAAGACGATATGACAGTTGTTGTTGCGCGTGTGGAGCGCCAACAGCCCGAATGGGCTACATTCCGTTGGCCGGGGATTACCCGCATGGAGCGGCCCAAGACGGTTAGTTAGGAGGAGAAGCTGTAACAGCCCATTCGCTGTTATGGCTTTTTAGCATTTCTGCACGGTTAGATTAATGACGTATCAAATCGCTTATTGTTAAGGCGTAGAATGACGATAACTATTACAAGGTGTTTCTTTTTGCAGCCTCCCAAGTGATTAGACTCTCTTTAAGATGGAAAAACTAAGGAGAGAAATTACTAGAGAAAAAGATTCTTTTCTATAGCCAGGGAGGCAAACGACATGATGAAACAGATTTTATTAATTACAGATGGCTGTTCGAATGTGGGTGTAAGTCCAGTCATCGCGGCAGCACAAGCTCATGCAGAGGGTGTAGTTGTGAATGTCATTGGTGTTATCGATCACGGAGAATTGGGCGTGTTGGGGTCGGAGGAAATTCGCGAGATTGCGGACGCAGGTGGCGGAATGAGCCGAATCGTAGATTCAAGCCAGCTCTCCCAAACCGTTCAAATGATGACGCGCAAAACGGTTTCTTCCACGATTCAACAGGCGGTAGGCAAAGAGATGCAAAGCATTTTGGGACATGGGCATCTGGAACAGCTGCCTCCTCAGCAAAGAGCGGAAGTCGTTCAAGTGATAGATGCGATGAGCGAAACCACTTCGCTGCGGGTCGCTCTTTTAATAGATGCTAGTGCAAGTATGAAGCCGAAGCTTGCTGCCGTACGCGAAGCCATTCATGATTTATTGCTTAGCCTCAGGGCGCGCAGCGGCAAGAGTGAATTGGCTGTATTCCATTTTCCCTCTACGAAGTCGAGAGATCAGGAACTGGAAATGGACTTAAATTGGACGAATCAACTTGCAAATTTGGACAAGATGTTCTATAAAATAAACATGAAGGGTACGACACCGACAGGTCCGGCTTTACTGCAAACCTTACAGTTTGTTACGGACAAACCTATTTCACAACCGGCTGAGGGTGGGATGTTAAGTGACTACGTGGTATGAGGATGCTTTTCGTCCGGGAACAGAAATCCAAGGGAAATGGAACGGCCGCTTGTATGTGGTCGAACGTTTATTAGGAGCTGGTTCTAACGGAGTCGTAGCACTTGTACGAAGAGGCTCGGCCAGATATGCGCTGAAAGCGGGTCATGAAACCGTAGATCATCAATCAGAAATTAACTCCTTGCTTGCGGTATCGCTAACAGAGACATCTTTTAAAAATTTTTTGATCGATGCCGATGATATGACACTGAAAGGAAAGGAAATTTCTTTTTATGTGATGCCTTATATCGAGGGAATGACAATTTCTGATTTTATACATAAACGGGGACAGGATTGGATCTATGTCATAGGTTCGAACTTACTTAAGAAGTTAACGGAAATTCACAAGAGCGGTTATGTTTTTGGCGATCTGAAGATTGAGAATATGATTGTCTCCAATTACGGAGATGTCGATTTGATCGATTTTGGCGGTGTAACTCCGAAAGGGAGAGCCATTAAACAATTAACGGAAGTGTATGACCGAGGATTCTGGAATAGGGGCGAACGGGTCGCGGAGGAAAGCTACGATCTATTCTCTTTTGCCATATTACTGTTAAAATCACTGGATGGGCGTAAACGGTGGGCTGGCTTTACGCACATTCTGCCCCAAAACCGCGATCTTGAACACCTGTATGCAATTATCCGCGAGAATCCGGTTGCTGCTCATATTGCCCCTTTTTTGCACAAAGCGTTAAACGGGGAGCTGCATTCTTCACAGGAAGCGTATCTGTATTGGAAAAAAATAGTTTCTGGAAAGAAGCTTTCTCAACCGTCTCTTAAAATGCCATGGTTAAAAATATGTTTCGCTGCTTCGATTTTTATTTTTGGGGCAACGGTTTACATGTATTGGTAGCATAAGGGCGGTGCAGGAAAGAAAGGAATGACAAATGGAAACAAATCTTGTTGCTACGGTGGAACAACGTATTGTAGAAGAACATCTTGTGGATGCGGGAGATGTGGTGGTGGTTGCAGTATCAGGGGGGCCTGATTCGGTAGCGCTGCTTCATGTCCTTTTTTCGCTAGCAGACCGGTATAGCTGGAAATTGGTTGTTGCGCATCTGAACCATCAGTTCCGCGGCGCCGAGTCGGATGCCGAGGCAGCTTACGTAGGGGAGCTTGCTGCCCTTATGGGACTACCGTGTGAGATTGGTGTTATTGATGTGCCTGCGTATATTCAACAAACATCGCTTAATGGACAAGCCGCCGCTCGGGAGAAGAGGTACGAATTCCTGCTGCAGGTCGCAGCGGATTATCAAGCTCAGCGTATCGCCTTCGCTCATCATGCCGATGATCAAGCCGAAACCATTTTGATGAGACTCCTCCGTGGAACGGGTCCGTCAGGATTGGTTGGCATGCCTGAACGAAGAAGCGAAAAAAAAGTGGAACTCATTCGACCTTTTCTACGTATATACAAAACAGATATTGTGAATTATTGTGCTCAGCATGAAATTACTTATTATAAGGACAGCAGCAATGAGCTGCGGAAGTACTTTCGAAATCAGGTACGGCTCGATATTATGCCAATGCTGAAGCAGTATAATGAACAACTTCCGGAATCGCTGAACCGACTGACAGAGATGATGCGTGCAGAAGACGACTATTTGACTGAAGCAGCGCAACATGCTTTTCACCAAATTATTACATGTGAGCAAGCCGTCTGTCGCTTTGAGAGGTCTGATTTCACCAAACTGCACGTTGCTTTACAAAGACGTTTGATTAAATTAATATTAAACTGTCTTTGTTTGGGAAGCGATAGACTGGACTTCACCAAAATTGAATTCATACGAGCCTTCGTTTTACATGAACAGGTTTCTAATCAAATATTTCAGGCGGATGAACAGCTTTATATAGTGAGAGAATATGAAGCTATTCAATTTCAAATCATCGCCCCTTCGTCTAGACCTTATATGTATGAGGTTGAGTACGGAAGCAGTGAGTTGAGCTTGCCGGAAGCGGAGACCCAGATGTGTTGCTCATGGATAAAAATGGGTAAGGAGATATCAGCTAGTTCCTCAACGGCAACAGAAGTGTTTTTGGATCTGGATCAATTGAGCTTGCCACTTGCTGTACGAAGCAGAAGGTTGGGCGACCGATTCGAACCTTATGGTTTAAACGGATCTAAAAAGGTAAAAGATATGTTCATTGATGCCAAAATGCCCTTAAGCAGGCGTGATGTCATTCCTATGCTGGTCGATGCTTCCGGTCGAATCCTCTGGATTGCTGGCTTTCGTAGGTCCAAACATGCGCTGGTCGGCAGCGATACAGAACATGTGCTTCATATGAAGCTATGCTGAAGGTACAGCGTGTAAATTTCGTTCGTCTCGAATGGAAATTTACAAGGTTTCATAATATAAACTAGGAGGTTCATCCTTGTACAGCGACATTCAAGAAGTTCTTTACAGCGAAGAGCAAATTCAAAACAAAATCAAGGAATTAGGGGAGCAACTCTCCAGTGAATACGAAGGAAAGAATCCACTGGTTATTTGTGTACTAAAGGGTGCCTTCATCTTCATGGCGGATCTTGTAAAACGTATTACAGTTCCATTGGAACTTGATTTCATGGCCGTATCCAGCTATGGTCAATCCACGAAATCTTCCGGTGTAGTCAAGATTATCAAAGATCTAGACGTTCCCGTAGAAGGGCGCCATATTCTTATCGTGGAGGACATTATTGATAGTGGTTTAACACTGAGTTATCTGATAGATGTGTTAGAACGACGCAATGCGAAGACGATCTCTGTTGTTGCACTGTTTAACAAACCGGCACGCAGAACGGTGGAGCTTGAACCTGATTATTCAGGTTATGTGCTTCCTGATGAATTTGTTGTCGGATATGGTCTGGATTATGCGGAGAAGTATCGTAACCTTCCATTTATTGGCATATTGAAACCAGAGATCTATACCCGCTAAGTCACATCCCTAAGGCTTGTTCCTGTGAAGTTGTAGTGCTTTACCGGGATGTGGTAAAATAATAAAAGTGTGCCGTTCGAGAGGAGGTTGGGGATATGAATCGAATTATCCGGAATACCGGCTTTTATTTACTTATATTTTTGGTTACGGTAGGTATCGTTCATTTTATTAGTACCCAAAACGAGCAAAAGGAGCTAATTACTTACGATAAATTCCGCCAAGCGGTTACTAGCAAAAACGTGGAGTCCGTAAATGTACAATTTGATGGATACTCGTATTTGATTAAAGGTAAGTATATTAACCCTAGCAGTGCTGATAAGAAGAACTTTGAAACCCATGCCCCGTACGAACCTTTGGTCATCCAGCTTATTGAAGCTAATGGCGTGCCAACAGAATCTTACGAGCCCATGCAGAGAGACAGCGTTTGGATCAGTTTTCTGACCTCTATCATTCCTTTTGTCATTATCTTCATCCTGTTCTTCTTCTTGTTGAACCAGGCTCAGGGTGGTGGCGGCAAGGTCATGAATTTCGGTAAAAGTCGCGCTCGCTTATATAATGAAGAGAAGAAGCGTGTGACCTTCGAAGACGTGGCAGGAGCCGATGAAGAGAAGCAAGAATTGATTGAAGTTGTCGAGTTTCTTAAAGATCCAAGGAAATTCGCTGCTGTTGGCGCAAGAATTCCGAAGGGTGTTCTTCTCAATGGTCCTCCGGGAACAGGTAAAACGCTCCTTGCCAGAGCCGTTGCTGGCGAAGCAGGCGTACCGTTCTTCAGCATCTCCGGTTCTGATTTCGTAGAGATGTTCGTTGGTGTCGGTGCATCCCGTGTTCGTGATCTATTTGAGAACGCGAAGAAGAACTCGCCATGTATTATATTTATTGATGAGATCGATGCGGTTGGCCGTCAACGTGGCGCTGGGTTAGGTGGCGGACACGATGAGCGTGAACAAACGCTCAACCAATTGCTTGTTGAAATGGATGGATTTGGCGCGAATGAAGGTATTATTATCGTTGCCGCAACGAACCGTCCAGATATTCTTGATCCTGCGTTATTGCGTCCAGGTCGTTTTGACCGTCAGATTACAGTAGATCGTCCAGATATTAAAGGCCGTGAAGCTGTACTAAAAGTGCATGCTCGCAACAAACCACTTGCCAAAGATGTGAAGTTAGACGCATTGTCTCGCTACACAACTGGATTTACAGGTGCTGATCTTGAAAACCTGTTGAACGAAGCGGCGCTGATTGCTGCTCGTCGTAACCGCAAAGATATCTCCATGGCTGAGGTCGAGGAAGCTTTTGACCGTATCATTGTAGGTACGCAGAAGAAGAGTCGTATCATTAGCGAAGACGAGAAACGTATTGTTGCGTATCATGAGGCTGGACACGCAATTATCGGTTACTATGCTGAGAACGCTGATATGGTGCATAAAGTCACAATCGTTCCGCGCGGACGCGCTGGCGGTTACGTGATGATGCTGCCTAAAGAAGGCGAAGATCGCATGATGCAGACGAAGACTGAACTATTAGATAAAGTAACCGGACTCCTTGGAGGACGGGTTTCTGAAGAACTATATATCGGTCAAATTGGTACCGGCGCTTACAGCGATTTTCAGAAAGCTACCGGAATTGTCCGCCGTATGATTATGGAATATGGGATGAGCGACAAGCTGGGTCCAATGCAATTCGGTAGTTCGCAAGGCCAAGTATTCTTGGGTCGAGATATCGGGCATGAGCAAAACTATAGTGATGCGATAGCTTACGAAATTGACCAAGAGATGCAAAGCTTTATTCGCAGCTGTTATGAACGTGCGCGTGAGATCTTGACCGAGCACGGAGATCAGGTTCACCTGGTTGCAAAAACATTGCTTGAAAAAGAAACTCTCGATAAAGACGAAATTATTGAGCTTCTTGAAAAAGGCAAATTAAGTGTAAGTGTTGAGGATGAAGAAGTCAAAATCAACATTCAAGGTCAAAGCCAATCCAGCGAAAGCAATAAACTGGATTTTGAGAAGGATAAAGGCTCCAACAACTCGGATCAATCCGAAGAGTAACAGGCGATAGAAACTCGTAAATCCGGTGTACACGTGAGGTGTACCCGGATTTTCTGGTTTTTTCGGCTTATTTGCGCATTGACAGCGGATGCGGGAATGTGTAAATTAGTTGTAAATCTCTAATTTTATCGCGAGTTGATCATACTAATTTTAGATAGACAGCAAGTACATTCAGGTCCCAAATAGGGGAGGAACTATCCATGGAAGCTTTAGCTTTAGAACGGAAAGCAGAACAGAACCGCGAGCTTAAAGAAAGGCTGCTACAGCTGAAAAAAGAACGTAATGCCATCATCCTTGCTCACTATTATCAGCGAGATGAAGTTCAAGAAGTGGCCGATTTCCGGGGGGATTCCTTTCTGCTTGCGCAGAAGGCGGCTCAAACTGACGCAGATGTTATTGTATTCTGCGGTGTGCATTTTATGGGAGAGAGCGCTAAGATCTTGGCTCCTAATAAAACGGTAATTATTCCAGATGAGCGTGCAGGCTGTCCAATGGCTGACATGGTTAATGTGGAGGGTCTCCGTGCTTTGAAACGTCAGCATCCCAACGCTAAAGTCGTGGCTTACATTAATACATCAGCTGATGTGAAATCAGAAACAGATATTTGCTGCACGTCGGCAAATGCAATTAACGTCATCAATTCCGTTGATTCAGATGAGATCATCTGGGTACCGGATAAAAATTTGGGCGACTATGTATCAAAATTCACAAGCAAAAAAGTGATTATCTGGGAAGGTTATTGCAACACCCATGATATGCTGACTGTGAAAGACGTTGAAGAAATGAGAGCGCAGTATCCAAATGCGCAATTCGTTGTTCATCCGGAGTGTCGACCTGAAGTGGTGAAGTTGGGAGATTTCGTTGGCAGTACGACGGCCATTATTAAATATTGCAAAGAATCCGATTGTCAGGAGTTTATCGTGGGTACGGAAGACGGAACGGGCTATCAACTTCGTTTGGATAGTCCAAACAAGCAATTCCATTTCGCTACGAAATATTTGGTTTGTCCAAATATGAAAGTGAATAATTTGAAAAAAATCGTAAAATGTCTGGAAACGATGAAACCGGAGATCTATGTACCGGAAGATGTAGCCGATAAAGCGAGATTATCTTTAGAGCGTATGTTACAAGTCAAGTAGCATACGCTACTTGCTTGTTTATTTGATAGGAGGCCTTTGCACAGCTTAGGGAACGTGATCTGAAGTAGATTCCGGATACATGCTGTTGGCGGGGGAATAATGTGAAGAACAGGTGAAACGGCATGATTCCTAGATACCTTGTAGATGTAGATTTAGATTCCATACCTCATGTACACACAGATGTGATTGTAATCGGAGCAGGAATAGCCGGACTATTTACTGCCCTTCGCGCGAGTGAAAATAAGAAAGTGTTAATGATTACGAAGAAGTCGCTCCTCGACAGTAACACGCGTTACGCACAAGGTGGAATTGCTGCCGTCATTTCAGATGAGGATTCACCGGAGTATCATATGCAGGATACACTTATAGCCGGGGCTGGGCTTTGTTCGCCTGAAGCGGTGGATGTTCTTGTACACGAAGGACCTGATGGGGTTAAGGATCTCATTCGAATGGGTACTAAGTTTGACATTGAGAATGGGGAGTTTGCCCTTACGAAAGAAGGGGCACACAGCCAACGTCGTATTTTGCACGCACAGGGGGATGCTACAGGGGCTGAGATTGTACGAGCTCTTTCGGAGCGCACAAAGCAGGATCCGAACATCGAGATCTGGGACGATCACTTTGTGATCGACTTGATCACACAAGATGGAGAGTGCTATGGAGCACTCGTGCAGAAACCGAGCGGACAACGGGTATTCGTGCGCGGCAATGCTACGATTCTCTGCTCCGGCGGAGCCGGGCAGCTGTTTCGCTATACGACCAACCCCGACATTGCTACAGGTGACGGTATCGCAATTGCTCATCGTGCCGGTGCGCAGATTCAGGATGTTGAGTTCATCCAATTCCATCCGACAGCGCTTTGCTATCCGGGTGCGCCACGCTTCTTGATCTCTGAGGCTGTTCGCGGCGAAGGGGCATATCTGCGCAACATCAAAGGGGAGCGCTTCATGGAGCGTTACCATCCCCAGCTTGAACTAGCCCCCAGGGATGTAGTAGCACGTGCTATTGTCGATGAGATGGAGAATTGCAAATCGACATTCGTTTATATCGATATTACGCATGAATCAGAAGAATTAATTAAGCATCGTTTTCCAACGATCTATGAATATTGCTTGAACTATGGCCTTGATATGAGTACAGATTGGATACCGGTCGCTCCTGCTGCTCATTATATGATGGGTGGCGTAAAGACAGACCTGCACGGGGAGACGATCGTTCGTCGACTTTTTGCATGTGGAGAAGTATCCTCAACGGGTGTTCATGGGGCTAATCGATTGGCGAGCAACTCGCTGTCTGAAGCGATTGTTTTTGGCAGAAGGATCATTGAACGGATTCAAGAGCTGCCTCCGCTTGAAGGAAATCTCACCATACATGCACAATCAGATGCGCCAAGGACAGAAATTCCGAATCAAGCTGTTGTCGAAAAGAAACTGAAATTGCAGAAAGTCATGTTGCGTTATGCAGGATTGAAGCGTTCAGCCAAAGGGCTGCAAAAAGGCTATGATGAACTTGCGCGACAGTTGTCTATTTTTGGTTCATTGATGACGAAGCGGGAGGATTATGAGTTTGCGAATTTGCTGAATTGTGCCTTACTGACAACTACAGCGGCACTCCAGCGGGAGGAAAGCCGCGGTGGACACTATCGGGAGGATTTCCCGGAACGTGATGACACGCAGTGGAAGAAGCATATTGTTTTTAAGCGTGGGGAAGACAGGATCGAGGAGTGGATTTAATGCTGGACTTAAATATGGAGCTGATTCGTAAGCAGATACGGCAATGGTTGGAAGAGGATATCGGTACCGGTGATGTTACAACTCTGACAACGATCCCTTTGGAACATGTGTCCAAAGGGATTATCCACGTCAAAGAAGATGGAATCTTATGTGGGCTTAGCATTGCCAAAGAGGTTTTTGCTGTGGTAGACGATTCTCTTCGTTTTGAACCGAAAGTAGCAGAAGGATCGTCTATTAAGAAAGGTACTGTCATCGCTGAAGTGGAAGGCAGTACCCGGAGTATTTTGCTTGGAGAACGTTTAAGTCTCAATTTAATGCAGAGGTTGTCGGGCATTGCCACCAAGACAAGAGAATTTGTCGATGCTTTGGAAGGTGTCCCAACAAGACTTGTCGATACGCGAAAAACGACACCGGGCCATCGCTTGCTTGAGAAATATGCGGTACGCGTGGGTGGCGGACATAACCATCGATTTGGTCTTTATGACGCTGTCATGATTAAGGATAATCATATCAAAGGATCAGGTGGGATTGCACAGGCTGTTCAAGCAGCTCGTCAACAAATTCCCCACACCATGAAAATTGAGGTCGAAGTCGAGGATTTTGATCAGCTTCACCAAGCATTGGAGGCAGGCGCTGACATTATTATGCTCGACAACATGATCCCTGCGAAAATGAAAGAAGCTGTTTCTATAATTAAAGATAAAGCACCGCATATTGTAGTAGAAGGCTCAGGTTCGGTAACACCACAGACCATTAAAGCGATGGCTGAAACGGGTGTTGATGTGATTTCTGTTGGCCGACTGACCTATTCGGTGGCAGCGCTTGACATATCGCTAGATCTCAATGAACGGAAGGAAACGGCGCTATGATTCTCGTCATCGACGTAGGAAATACGAATATTGTGCTAGGCTTGTATCGAGAGCGTACGCTTCTCCATCACTGGCGAGTTAGCACGAACCGTTCTGCGACGGTCGATGAGTATGGGATGCAGCTGCACAGTCTGTTCCAACACTCAGGAATGACATTTGCTGAGGTCGAAGGTGTCATTGTTTCTTCGGTTGTTCCTCCGCTTATGAATGTAATGGAAAACCTTTGCTTACACTACTTAAAGAGGACACCATTTATTGTCGGCCCAGGCATTAAGACTGGTTTGAATGTTCGTGTCGATAATCCTAAAGAAGTTGGCGCTGATCGTATTGTGAATGCTGTTGCTGCACTAGAGTTGTATGGTGCTCCTTGCATCATCGTTGATTTTGGGACGGCCACAACATACGACTATATCGATCCATCCCAGCAGCTTGTCGGCTGCGCCATTGCGCCGGGGATTGGGATTTCTACGGAAGCCTTGTATCAAAAGGCGGCGAAGCTCCCGCGTATCGAGCTCGTTAAACCAAAAAGCGTGGTCGGAAGGAACACGGTAGCGGCCATGCAGGCTGGCATTATTTTTGGGTATGTAGGTCAGGTTGACGGTATCGTGGAAAGAGTCAAGCAAGAGTTTAAAGTGAATCCTACGGTGATTGCAACGGGAGGGCTGGCAGAGCTCATTTCCAGCGAGTCCCGTACGATTCAGATCGTTAATCCACTGCTGACCTTGCAAGGGCTGCAAATGATTTACGAGAGAAATGCATAAGTGGTTCAGGAAAGAAGGATTTAACATGAATGATTATTTAATTCGAGGGACGGCGCTGGAGGGCAGAGTTCGAGCATTTGCGGTGCAGACGACCCTCCTTACAGAAGAACTTAGCAGAAGACACCAAACAACACCGACTGCTACGGCAGCACTGGGAAGAACATTGGCTGCAGGCCTGCTTATCGGGGCGATGCTCAAGGGCGAAGAGCATCTCATCATCCAAGTCAAAGGGGACGGACCTATCGGGCAGATTGTGGTCGATGCTAATGCCAAGGGTGAAGTGCGTGGTTATGTGGATAATCCACTCGTTGATCCTCCGCTGAAGGAAAATGGCAAGCTCGATGTAGCGGCAGCCGTCGGTTCAGAAGGGTTCTTATACATAACCAAAGATTTAGGTCTAAAGGAACCGTACAAAGGCAGTGTTCCTATTATTTCAGGAGAGCTGGCTGAAGATTTTACATACTATTTTGCCAAATCAGAACAAACGCCATCTGCCGTAGCGCTGGGTGTTCTTGTGAACACGGACCATACTATTCTGGCTTCAGGCGGATTCGTCATACAATTGCTTCCGGGATTATCGGATGAAGAAATTGGAGATATTGAAGAGATGCTCGGGCGCATTCCATCATTTACAACGATGCTGGGCGGTGGTTTGAACTTGGAGGGAATTTTGCAGACGGTAATACCATCCTTCCAGACACTTGAACAAATGGATGTCATGTTCCGCTGCAAATGCAGTCATGAAAAGGTAGAATCAACCCTGATTTCCCTTGGAAAAGCGGAATTGCAGGAAATTCTCGAAGATGAAGGGTTTGCTGAAGTGGTTTGCCACTTCTGTAATGAAGCTTATCGGTATGATCAAGCTGATCTACAGCGTATGATTGATCTATAAAGCAGCGATTGAAGCAAAGAGGGAGTCAGGATGAGGAACGTAAAGCGATTGTGGGGAGTCATCATCGTGATGGCTGTAGGTATGCTTGTGCTCACATCCTTGCTGGTCACCCAGTCCATGAACCAATCAGAACCAAGTCATTCACCAGAACCTCAGCAGCAGGGTGGGCCAAACAGCAAGCAGGCAGTAGCCAAAATTGGAAGTCGCGAGATAACCATCCAGGAGCTGGATAAGGCACTGGAGCATCATTATGGGAAAGAGCTGTTGGGTCAAATATTGGATCGTGAAGTGATACGCCTGGAAGGAAATGAAACAGGGACGACGATTGGCAACTCGGAGATTGAACGTGAATTAAAGCGGATGCAGCAAGGATATGAGAGCGAACAACAATTTTATGCATCCATGCAAAGTCAGTTGGGATTATCAGAGCAAGAAATTAGAGAAGATGTCAACAATAAGCTCTTACTTGAGAAGCTTGCTACCAGTAACATCAAGATCCCGGATGCTCAAGTCGAAGATTATATCAAGACACATCCTGATGAGTTTAAACAAGAGGTCGAATATAACATCCTCCAGATTATCGTTTCTACGAAGGATCAAGCGAATAAAGTGTTTGCCGAACTGGCCAAAGGTGAAAATTTTGCGATCCTCGCTAGAGACCGTTCACTAGATGATGCAACCAATAACAGTGGCGGGGACTTGGGTTGGATTGAGGGAGACGATCCTTTCATTGCGGCTCCTGTTTTGGAAGCGGCCAAACTACTGAAAGTCGGGGAAGTGAGTAAGCCGGTAAGTGTTGCACAAGGTTTTGCCATTGTGAAGTTGAAGAACCGCAGAGATAAGCCTAATCCAGATCGTGCGTTCCTTCGTGAAAATGTTCGGAGAGAATTAGCGCTTCAAGAAGCGCCACCTCTCAAGGATTATATCCTGCAGCTTCGCACTAAATGGCAGGCTAGTATACTGGATGCTCAATTTCGGTCATAATAGCTTGGAATTATGAGAAAATATGGTTGACAACCTGTAAGCGCATTGATAAGATGAATGTATTAATACCGACTAATTAACTCGGAAATCGTCGAATACTCACTTTGGAGGGGAAATAGTATGGCAAGATTAGTTCAAAGCGTTACTGATTTGATTGGAGATACACCACTTGTTCGATTGAACCGCGTTGTTCCGGAAGGAAGCGCTGAAATTTACGTGAAACTGGAGTATCAGAATCCAGGTGCCAGCGTAAAAGACCGTATCGCAATCTCCATGATTGAAGTAGCCGAACAAGAAGGCAAGTTAAAGCCCGGAGACACGATTGTTGAGCCGACAAGCGGAAACACAGGAATCGGAATCGCTTTAGTAGCGGCTGCAAAAGGATATAAGGCGATTCTGGTTATGCCGGAAACGATGAGCTTAGAAAGACGTAACCTACTTCGTGCGTATGGCGCGCAGCTTGTTCTAACGCCAGGAGCAGAAGGTATGAAGGGTGCGATTAAGCGCGCCGAGGAACTTCAAGCAGAGAATCCTACTTATTTCATCCCGCAACAATTCAAAAACCAAGCGAACGTGAAAATTCACCGCGAAACAACAGGTCCGGAAATCGTGGAAGCCATCAATGCTCATGATGGTAAATTGGATGCGTTTATCTCAGGTATCGGTACAGGCGGAACAATTACTGGCGCTGGTGGCGTTCTAAAAGAAAATTTCCCAGGAATTAAAATTTATGCGATTGAGCCTGCAGCTTCACCGGTTCTTTCCGGTGGGAAACCAGGTCCTCATAAAATTCAAGGTATCGGAGCAGGCTTTGTTCCAGATATTTTAAATACGAGCGTTTACGACGAAATTATTGCTGTTGAAAATGAAGATGCTTTCGAAACTTCGCGTCGTGTAGCCAAAGAAGAAGGTATCCTTGGTGGTATCTCCTCTGGTGCAGCGATTTTCGCAGCGCTTAAAGTAGCCAAGGAACTTGGTGCTGGCAAACGTGTAGTAGCGATTATTCCGAGTAATGGTGAGCGTTACCTCAGCACACCACTTTACCAATTCGAAGAGCAATAAGCCTTACGTGCGAACCTCAAGCCCTCAGCTGCGAAGCTGGGGGCTTTTTTTCTTTGAAAGGTTAGAGTATACTAATGGACAACTATTATCGGATGTAAGCGAAAGGAGGGGCAATTATGATCCTGACATCCTTAGAGCAGTGGCGTCATTGGTCTTCCTCATATACCATGCTCCCCTATGTAATTAAACTTGGCTTAGCTGACGACCGTTTGGCTTCTTGGGAAGAGGCCTGGAAGCTGGCAGCCCCCGATTCCTTCGTCTTGGAGAGTGGCAAGGGTGGCAGATATACGTACTTTGGATTGACGCCAACTTCAACGGTGCATGGAACCGGTTTGGAAGCCGAAATGACCACCATGGGTTCGAGCACTCGCGTAACGCGTATGCAAGGTAAGCCGCTAGACGTAGTGAAAGAGTGGATGACTCCTTATCATAGTCCTAAAGTCAAAGGGGCTCCCCCATTTCTTGGTGGTTGTGTTGGGTTCTGGAGCTATGATGTCATTCGTACGATTGAGAAAATTCCGGTGCAAGCCCATGATGACTTGCCGATACCCGATTACAGTTTTGCTATGTACGATCAAGTCTGGACGCTAGATCATCTTGATAAAAGCTTATATGTAGCGGTTCATATGCCACTCGTCAAGTCGGAAACAGAAGACGAATCGGCTCTTCAGCTCCTTTATCATCAAGCACATTTGCATGCAGAAAAGATGCTTAGCCGTTGGCATATCATCCGGTCTGGCAACTGGTCCCGCTCAGAAGGTAACACTCCGACTATAACCCCGGAGCTATTACAAATCGATGTGGAAAGCATCACAGGCATTCAGCCGGCTTTTGGTAAAGCCGATTACATGCAAGCTGTGGAACGGATACAAGATTATATTTCGCAAGGCGATGTGTTTCAGGTCAACTTATCAGTGCGACAGAGCAGGCGCCTGAACACGACACCGGAGGAAATTTATGAGGCGCTGCGCATCGTCAATCCCTCGCCTTACATGGGCTTGCTGCGATTTGAAGGGTTTGCCCTTGTGTCAGGCTCGCCAGAGCTGCTTGTGCAGCTCCAGGACGGCGTTCTGCGTACACGGCCTATTGCGGGCACACGGCCTCGCGGCAAGGATGAGCAAGATGATTTGCGCCTAGCAGGCGAGCTTATCCATAATGAAAAAGAGCGTGCTGAGCACGTCATGTTGGTCGATCTTGAACGAAACGATCTCGGTCGCATCTCCAAGTATGGTTCTGTCCATGTGAAAGATTTCATGGTTATCGAGTACTATTCCCATGTGATGCACATCGTCTCCGAAGTAGTCGGCGAACTAGCCGAAGGAAAAGATGCCTACGATGTGATTGCAGCAACATTTCCAGGGGGAACCATCACGGGCGCTCCGAAAATTCGCACCATGGAAATTATTGAGGAATTAGAGCCAGTTCGCCGAGGTCCATATACAGGGTCAATGGGGTGGATTGACTATAACGGCAATATGGAATTTAATATTATTATAAGAACGCTGGTAGCTGTTCAAGGTATAGGTCATATTCAGGCGGGAGCCGGGATTGTCATTGATTCAATCCCTGAACGCGAATATATAGAATCCTTGAACAAAGCGAAAGCCATGTGGAAAGCAATTGAATACAGTGAGCGGAGCATGAGTCGAGCGTGAGGCTCGAGACAGGGCCGACGAAAGGGGAGCTTAGCATGATTTTAGTAATTGATAATTATGACTCGTTTACGTACAACCTTGTCCAATATTTAGGAGAGATTGGTGAAGAAGTCCTTGTTCGCCGTAATGACGAAATCGATTTAGCAGGTGTGAAGGCGTTAAAGCCAGATCATATCCTTATATCTCCAGGCCCTTGCACCCCCAACGAAGCGGGAATCAGCTTATCCATCATCGATCATTTTAAGGGAATCATCCCGATTTTTGGCGTCTGTCTAGGTCATCAGTCGATTGGTCAAGCCTTCGGCGGTGACGTAATTCGCGCTGAGCGTCTTATGCATGGCAAAACATCTGAAATTTTTCATGACGGGAAGACACTTTTCGAAGGACTTCCGTCACCTTTTATAGCAACACGGTACCATTCCTTGATTGTGAAGAGCGAAACACTGCCCGATTGCTTAGAAGTAAGTGCTCGTACTACTGAGGGGGAAATTATGGCGCTTCGTCACAAGGAATATCCGATCGAGGGTGTTCAGTTCCACCCGGAATCCATTATTACTCAGCACGGCCATCAGATCCTTCGGAATTTTTTGCGCCGCACAGCTAAAGCAGGAGTCTAACTTATGATAATCAGCATGAATGGAAACTTGTGTGATGAGCAACAAGCCGTGGTCTCAGTTTATGATCACGGTTTTCTTTACGGATTAGGACTGTTTGAGACATTTCGCACCTATGAGGGTAGGTCTTTTTTGCTTGAGGAGCATATACACCGATTAACCGATGCCTGCCGAGAACTGAGCATAGCCTACGAACCCGACCTTGAGCGCATTCAGAGCCTTATTGCAAAGCTCCTTCATACGAATAATCTTCAGGACGCCTACATTCGCTACGCGATCTCTGCAGGGGTAGATCATCTTGGTTTGCCAGCTGGCGAGTACCAGCACCCCACGGAGATTATTTATATTAAACCACTTCCCCCAAGGGACGCGTTGACCTATGAAGAAGGTAAAGCTTTACAACTGTTGAAGCTGCCGCGTAATACGCCTGAAGGTCTCTACCGTTTTAAATCCTTTCACTATATGAATAATATTTTGGCTAAAAGAGAGCTGCAGCTGTACGAGTGGGCCCATGGTGCTGAAGGACTGATGCTTACGGAGGATGGCTATTTAGCTGAAGGTATTGTAAGTAATATCTTTTTTATCAAAAACGGTACCCTCTACACACCTTCTTTGGATACAGGCATTTTACCTGGTATTACTAGGGCTTTTATTCTGCGAATGGCAGAGGAACAGGGAATTCTAAAGGCAGACGGTTTATATCGATGGGAGGATCTTCTAGAGGCTGATGAAGTATTTCTCGTGAATTCGATTCAAGAAATAGTTCCGATTAGCACGCTCTATACCCCTAATAGGCAAATATACCGCGTTGGAGATAGTAAAGTAGGCCGTATCACCCAGCAACTGATTCAAGGGTACGACTCATTCGCAAATAGGAAGTGAATTGTTGATGAAAGTGTTATCTTGCAGAGGATATGAACTGCCTATTGGTGATCGGACGATCATTATGGGCATATTGAACGTGACACCTGATTCCTTCTCTGATGGAGGGCATTATATAACGATAGAAAATGCTTTGCAAAGAGCCCGTCAAATGGTAGCTGAAGGTGCGGATATCATTGATATCGGCGGTGAATCAACGCGTCCCGGTTTCGCTAAAGTTACACAAGAGGAAGAACTTCGCCGGGTGATACCGATCATTCAAGCGCTTAGCCGTGAAATTAACGTCCCGATTTCCATAGATACGTATAAAGCAGAAGTCGCTGAGCAAGCATTGCTGGCAGGTGCGCATATCATCAACGATGTATGGGGCGGTCAGGCAGACGTCCGTATGGCTGAAGTAGCTGCCCGCTATGACTGTCCGTTCGTGATTACGCATAATCGAATGAATCCGACTTATACGGACTTTCTTCAGGATGTAGTTCGAGATTTACAGCTATATGCTCAGCAAGCCAGAGAAGTTGGCGTACGTCAGGAACGAATTATTCTAGACCCCGGTATCGGTTTCGCCAAAACCTATGAGCAGAATTTGTATCTCATGAATCGACTGCAGCTTATTTCCGATCTTGGTTATCCTGTTTTATTAGGCACATCCCGCAAAAGTGTGATTCAAAAAACACTACAGCTTCCCGCTGACGATTGCTTGGAAGGAACAGCATCCACTGTTGTACTTGGTATTATGCAAGGCTGTGGCATTGTAAGAGTACACGATATTCAGGCTATGAAACGGATAGCCGTTATGACAGATGCTATTCAACGGGCACGCGATATATAGGCGAACGTAGAGCAAGGCACATATGTAAACAATGGAGGTTACTCACAATGGATAAAATAACGCTCTCGCGCATGCAGTTTTTTGGTAATCATGGCGTTTTTCCGGAAGAGAACAAGTTAGGGCAGCGCTTCTATGTCGATGTTGAACTTATGCTTCCACTTGATCAACCTGGTCGATCCGATCATTTGGATGATACGGTCAATTACGGGGAAGTTTTCTTTAAAGTAAAAGAAATTGTAGAAGGGCGAACCTTTAAACTGATCGAAGCCTTAGCAGAAAATATTGCATCCGAGCTGCTGCATACTTATACTAGTATCAATGAAGTGACGGTTCGCGTCATCAAGCCGCATCCGCCCTTTGCTGTATTTTTTGACGGTGTTACTGTAGAGATTAACCGAAAGCGGGCTTAGGTATGACAGCTGAAGAAAGAGAACAAGGCCTTATAGCTTATGTTGCATTAGGATCTAATATAGATGATCGTGAACGTTTTTTGCAGGAGGCCATCGCAGAGTTAAATCAGGAAGCGGGAATTACGGTGACGGCGTTGTCCAGCATCTATGAAACCGAACCTGTGGGCTATGTGGATCAATCCGCGTTTTTAAATATGGTTATTCAAGTCAGAACGGTATTACCTGCAGAAGAGCTGTTATTCACCATGCTTGCCATTGAGAACCGTCTTGGGCGAAAGCGAGATGTACGCTGGGGACCGAGAACGATTGATCTTGATTTGCTTATTTACGGCGAACATCAGCTTACGACCCCCGACTTGATCATTCCGCATCCGCGGATGCATGAGCGGGCTTTTGTATTAGTTCCTCTGACTGAGGTTCTCTACAACCGGCAAGATGCTGCATTTGAATTCATCTCCGCCCAATTGGAGAAACTGGAAGGAAAGGAAGGCGTTATGTTATGGAAAAAAGCTCAGTAGCCCAGCGCATTCGCGCTTTTCGTAAATTAAAGGGATATACTCAGAATGAGTTGGCTGATTTACTCGGCGTATCCATCGCTATATTGGGAGCTATTGAAAGAGGTACGCGTAAGCCGGATAGTAAAATAATAAACAAGATCTCTCAAGTATTAAACATTGAGCCCGACGAATTAGTCGCGGTGGTTGCAAGATGAGAGGAGTGGAATCTTCGGTGCTGAAAATAGGAAATGTCGAAGCTCCCAATAGAGTCGTGCTAGCTCCGATGGCTGGCGTTTGCAACCCTGCGTTTCGACTTATTGCCAAGGAATTTGGTACAGGTCTTGTCTGTGCGGAAATGGTTAGCGATAAAGCGATCGTTCACGGAAACACACGTTCCATGGAAATGCTTTATGTGGATGATCGGGAAAAGCCGTTAAGCTTGCAAATTTTCGGTGGAGATACGGAAACGCTTGTACAGGCGGCCAAAATTGTTGATCAACATACAAATGCGGATATTATCGATATTAATATGGGTTGCCCTGTACCCAAAATCACGAAGTGTGATGCAGGCGCACGTTGGCTGCTCCAACCTGATAAGATCGAAGAAATGATCGCTACAGTCGTAGCGGCTGTGAACAAACCCGTTACCGTGAAGATGCGTATCGGATGGGACTCCGAGCATATCTATGCGATTGAAAACGCCAAAGCAGTTGAAAGAGGCGGAGGAAGTGCTGTCAGTGTCCATGGTCGTACACGTGAGCAAATGTATACAGGCAAAGCGGACTGGGATATTATTCGTGATGTGAAGCAAGCGTTGTCCATTCCCGTTATCGGCAATGGGGATGTCGTCACACCTGAGGATGCTAAGCGCATGCTGGATCATACCGGCGTAGATGGTGTTATGATCGGGCGCGGCGCTTTAGGCAACCCTTGGATGCTATATCGTACGGTACAGTATTTAACGAATGGTGAGCTGCCTCCGGAGCCTACGCCCGATGAGAAAATCCGTATCGCCATTTTGCATATGGATCGTTTGATCGATCTCAAAGGCGAACATGTTGCCGTGAAAGAAATGCGTAAACATATGGCTTGGTACCTAAAAGGATTGGCTGGAGGAGCTCGTGTGAAGGATGTCATCATGGAGATGGTGAAACGTGATGAGATGGTACGAGTTTTGAATGAATATGTCGAACACCTTGCCGCACATTCATCTTTATCCACAGCGGAAGAAGCAGCATTGATGTAACAAAAAATGCAGCAATGGTTGAGATTGACATTTTGAAACCGTTGCAATATAATCAGTCAATATTAACGTGTGTTCCTGCATATATGGAAAGACAAATTGCGTGACTAACCTATTTATGAACCGTGAATTCATACTACTTGAATCAGCTCTTTTAAGACCTAACTCCTAGCAGGAAGCATCGATTCAACGATATGAAAATCTTTCACATGACGGGAGATCAGTTGGAAATGGCTGAAAAAGAGGTCATTCTTACGCCTGAAGGCTTAAGAAAGCTTGAAGACGAGCTTGAGTATCTGAAATCGGTAAAGCGCCGTGAAGTAGCGGAGAGAATTAAGGTTGCTATCGGATATGGCGATATTAGCGAGAACTCCGAGTACGAAGATGCGAAGAACGAACAAGCTTTTATTGAAGGAAGAATTATTACGCTAGAAAAATTGCTGCGCAATGCGCGGATTATTAATAACGATGATGTCGACACCAACACGGTAAGTGTTGGATCAATCGTAACACTGAAGGATTTGGAATTCGGTGATTTGGTTGAATATAACATCGTAGGTACGGCGGAATCCGATCCGTTAATGAATAAGATTTCCAATGAAAGCCCTGTGGGCAAAGCCATCCTTGGTAAACAAAGGGGCACAAACGTAGACGTTGTTGTTCCAGCTGGCGTAATTCAGTATCAGATTATTGATATTAAAAAATAGCGTGCAGCCGCGTCTCTTTGGAAAGCTTCCTTTCGGAAGCTTTTTCCAGTTAAACACCCTTTATTAATAAGTAGGAGATGAACGCATGAGCCAGGAATTAGAATTAAATGAACTGCTCGTCATTCGCCGCAATAAATTGGACGAGTTACGTGGTTTGGGGGTCGATCCTTTCGGCAGCAAGTTTGTAAGAACACATACGGCGAAAGATATCCTTACAGCTTATCAAGATAAAACCAAAGAAGAGCTAGACGAAGAAAACCAAGAAGTCAGTATAGCCGGACGTATTATGCAAAAAAGAGGGATGGGTAAAGCCAGCTTCGCTCATCTTCAAGATATTACAGGCAAGATTCAAATTTATGTGCGTGAAGATGCGTTAGAAGCTAGCAAGTATCAAGCATTTGATATTTTGGATCTAGGTGATATCGTTGGGGTTCAAGGTGTCGTGTTCAAAACGAAAACCGGGGAAACCTCTATTAAAGTGCAATCCATCGAGGTTTTAACGAAATCTTTGCTTCCGCTGCCGGATAAATTCCACGGTCTCAGTGACGTAGAGCTGCGTTATCGCCAACGTTATGTGGATTTGATTATGAATCAAGATGTGCAGCAGACGTTTATTCTTCGTTCGCGTATCATTCAGTCCATGCGTAGATACCTTGATTCACTGGGCTATTTGGAAGTGGAGACACCTACTCTACACTCTATTGCGGGGGGAGCTTCAGCTCGTCCATTTAACACGCATCACAATGCCTTGGACATGCAGCTTCATATGCGTATCGCGATTGAACTGCATTTGAAACGATTGATTGTTGGTGGGTTAGAGAAGGTGTATGAAATTGGTCGCGTATACCGCAATGAAGGTATCTCTACTCGTCATAACCCGGAGTTTACGATGATCGAGTTGTATGAAGCCTATGCAGACTACAAAGACATCATGAAGCTTACAGAAGAGCTTATTGCTCATATCTCTCAAGAGGTGCTTGGCACAACAACGATTCCATACGGCGATCACGAAGTTAATCTGGCAGTTGGCTGGAGACGTGTATCTATGGTGGATGCGATTAAAGAAGTTAAAGGCGTGGACTTTAGCATTCATATGTCCAATGAGGAAGCTCATCGTCTGGCCAAAGAGCATAACGTGTCTGTTGAGCCCCACATGACATTTGGTCATATCGTGAATCAATTCTTTGAAACGTTTGTTGAAGAAACATTGATTCAGCCAACTTTTATTTATGGACATCCGCTAGAGATCTCGCCACTTGCCAAAAAGAACCCTGAGGATCCACGTTTCACGGATCGTTTTGAGCTTTTTATAGTAGCACGGGAGCATGCTAATGCTTTTACGGAGCTTAATGATCCGATTGATCAAAGAGAACGTTTCGAAGCCCAGCTGCGTGAGAAAGAGCAAGGGAATGACGAAGCGCATGAGATGGATGAAGATTTCATCCGGGCTCTTGAATACGGGATGCCGCCTACAGGTGGTCTTGGTATAGGAATCGACCGATTAGTTATGCTGTTGACGAATGCGCCATCTATTCGTGACGTACTCTTATTCCCGCTTATGCGTGAACGACAAAGCGAGTAATGGTTTCGTTTTCGAGGTGCCGATAGGTACCTCGAAAATTTTAAAAATAGTACTTGCATTGTTTATGTCGTCTGTGGTATCTTATAAAAGTTGCCGCTGAGAAGCCAACAAATAAGTAACAAAAACAACTTAGAAATTTAAGTTGCAAAGTAAATATGAATGTGGTATATTGGTCTTCCGGCTTTCGAAAGAGAGCGGGTTGAACGAAAGAAATTGATCTTTGAAAACTGAACAACGAGTGAGTAAGCATGGACGAGCAATCGTTCAAACAAGAGATTGCAAAATCTCGCTAGCAACGCAAATGAGCAATTAAGCTTTCAGATATACGGATGAGCAATCGTCCACTATTATGGAGAGTTTGATCCTGGCTCAGGACGAACGCTGGCGGCGTGCCTAATACATGCAAGTCGAGCGGAGTATTTCCTTCGGGGAATGCTT
>NZ_VRTT01000044.1 GCF_008017805.1 Paenibacillus sp. N3.4
CCAGGATCAAACTCTCCATAATAGTGGACAATTGCTCATCCGTATATCTGAAAGCTTAATTGCTCATTTGCGTTGCTAGCGAGATTTTACAATCTCTTTGTTTGAACGATTGCTCGTTCGTGCTTACTCACTCGTTGTTCAGTTTTCAAAGATCAATTTTCTTTCTTTAATTCCCCGCCGTTTTAGCGGCGACTTTTTAAATATACCACACTTCTTTTCAAGAACGCAAGCTTTATTTTGAAATCTTATTTTACATAAGTTTTCTTTATTTGGCTGTCTTGTCCTCTTTTTTAAGGGGCGAGATATAAAATAACATATAAAGAGAGGGTAAGTCAAGTACATACCCCCTATTTTTTTTGAACTTGATTGTTTCGGTTTCTGGCGTATTTGGAAATTTCCTTTGGTGTCGCTAATCGTGCATACATTCTGAAGATTACTTTATATCTGGATTCAATAGCACCTTTGATTTCTTGGTCCATTCTTTTGTCATTCAAATCGAACAACATCTCGTCTAATTCTTTGCGGAGCACATAATCTAACTCCCTACATTCCCGGTCATTGAACAAAAATCCAAGCATACATCCATCCTAACCCCTCTCAACTGTAGATACAGAAAGGGCCTGCTGACAGTAGTGTCATCTATTCATGCTTCTCATTTAAGATGCTTGCGTCTGTTAACATGCCCGACATACAAGGATTTATGGCTTACTAAAGCTTCAGTTCGAGAAGGATTTGAGATATTTCGTCTCGCCCTCTCCCTATCGCTTTACTGTTATGCTCAGATTTCCCAATTTTTATGACGAGGCATCTGAATTATTTTTACATATGCACTAGCCAATAGGTAATTGTACTCTCAATGACAGCTGCAACCAACAGTAGAGCCACAATGGACACAACTAAAGGTTTTGTTAGATAAAGTATTCGAATTAATTCCGTTCTAGCTGTTCTTGCTTCGACTGGAATAAAGAGCTGCACGCCTGATTTCCAAACTAACATGCCAAGTTTTAAACCGTATGCGCATGCTATTAAAATAACTGGTATTTCGATAATCCCATGGGGCAAAATACCTTTGAAAACGACAGAAATCGTACTATCTTGTGTTTGTAAGGAGAGTACATAACCAAGTATCATCCCATTAGCTACTAACATAAACAGGGGGATAATACCAAACATCAATCCAAGAAAAATGATAGCTACGGATTTAATCGCATTATTGAGAAAAATAACAAAGAAAAACCAAAGCTGCGGATTATCCTTGCTGCCAAGGGATTGACTAAGCTTTTTAAGACCTCCCATTTGTTCTTCAAGGAAATGAGAGTACTGGTTTGAGTTAGCCCAACCTAAGTAACAACTAACACCAAAAACAAGTACAACAACAATAAAATAATGTTTCATTTCTTTGAAATGGTTGATCAATTGTTTTAATTTCATCACTGAATTTCCTCCAATCTCGGAAGCATAAGTACTGTGTGTACGAGCATACATTATTTTAAACCATGTTTACAAGCCTTGCACGTATGTGGGGCACGAAGGAGGTACATAGTAGGATGAACTACTTTTTTGTTGTTAATGCCCGCAAATTCAAACAATACATCTTTATTGCAGTTGCTATTGTCTTCGCCGCAGCCATTGTATATTCGGAACAAAGTCATGTATCCGTCTTTTCTAACGCTGAGCCTTCGGCTATTTATAGTGTACAGACGGAACGAAAAGTGATTGCCCTCACATTTGATATCTCCTGGGGAGATAAGCGTACAAATCCGATTCTGAAAGTACTTGAAGATAAGGGCGTGAAAAATGCCACCTTCTTTTTATCCTCTCCTTGGAGCAAGAGTCATCCGGAAATCGTTGACCACATCAAAAAGGATGGATTCGAAATTGGCAGCCACGGCAACAAACATGATAATTACAGCACACTCAGCGATGAAGAAATTCGCAAACAAATTTCCACTGCGCATGAGATATTGACGGAGTTGGTCGGAAAAGAGCCCAATCTCCTCCGTCTTCCTAACGGTGATTTCGACAAGAGAGTACTTCGTATTGCGGACGAGTTAGGATATTCCGTCATTCAATGGGATACGGATTCACAGGATTGGTTGAACAAAGGCGTCGATACCATCATTAACCGCGTCGTCTCCAAAGCTCATCCGGGAGATATTGTATTGTTACACGCGAGTGACTCCTCCCAGCAGACACATGAAGCCCTTCCAGTCATTATTGATCAATTAAGAAACAAGGGCTATGAGTTCGTAACGGTCAGTACACTCATTAAACAAACTCAAGTCGAAACCACGCCCGTAGAGGATCACGCCTTAAAACATATCAATTAAGTAAATTCAAAAAAGAGCTAATTGCATTAGCTCTTTTTATTTTCCAATATTTTATGTAAAATCAAAATTTGCCATGCATTGCATACGAGCAGCGGAGCCAACATAAACAAAGTCGATGCTCCGTTATCTAATTTTAATGCCGGCACTGCCTCCAAAACGGAAACCGCGCACATGAAAAATACGGTTGGGATAAATGCGTTCCGATTCGTCATTTTCACTTTCCAATAAGCCACTCCTAGAGCAATAAGCAATACAATGACTGGGAGAATTGTATAGCTCCATACCGAGCCCGTTCCTTCAAAATTGGTCATTCTTAGATAAACAAGATCAAACAATACGACAATAATGACAGCCAGTTGAATTAAATCCCATACTGTTTTGGAACGAATGATACCTGCTGCGATAAACCTGACGATCAAATAAGCAAAAAAGCCCATCTGGCTCAACACACTTATTGTAGCGCCTCCAAGCAGCATGTTTATTACATTAAAACCGACTGCTGACAACCCCATGACAGAAAATTCTTGATCAGAATACTGCAAAATAAGTCCTATAACTAGGGAGACAACCATGCCTAATACGAGTGTTGTCCAAAATAAATGAAACCATTTACGTAACGTCAAGATCAAAACCTCCACACATAAACTCTAATTGTTAATTGTACCAACCTTTGCGATAAAAAGCCAATGAATGGCCGTGATAATATAGCCTAAACCACGCATACTAATCGTATTAAGCTTGGGAAGGGAGTATGCTTTCATGTTGATGAAAAGGCTGAGAAAGCTGCAAGTCCTACTGTTCATTTCGCTGGTGTTACTTCTCTCTTCATGTGGGTCAGATAGCTCATCGCAAGGTCAATCGCAAGCAAATACGTATAAAGAGCAAAAACCATGATTCTTGATATTTTAAAGTCTGATGATGGTAAAAAAGCAATCAGTGCTGCAAATAAGAGCATCATGAATGGTGATGTTGGGGCTAATGCTCTATCTGGCCAATCCCAAATCAAACTTCTCTCCGCAAACGAATCACTGCAGCTGCAAATGGCTGTTAAAGATGTTCTAACAGCCAAGGAGAATAATCAATTCCTGCAGGAAATGATGAAGGACCCTAAATTTGCGGGTGATTTCGCTAAAGCTATCCAAAAGGATACGAAACAAATGTTCAAAGATTTGTTAAAAGATCCGGAGTATCAGAAATCGCTTGTCGATACGATGAAAAATCCGGAATACGAGAAAATGACCCTCGATATTATGAAAACCGCTCCTTATCGTCAACAAATGATGACGGTAATGGAAGATTCTATTCAAAGCCCTTTGTTCCGTGCTCATCTAGTCGATCTCCTCAAAGCTGCTATTTCGCAGCAAAGCAAATCTGATCAAATGCCTTCTGCCAAGCAAGAACAGAAAAAATCAGATAGCGGTTCTTCAGGAGGAGGCGGAGGATCTGACAAAAAAGAGGATTCCAGTAAACAAGATAGCAGCAAAAAGAAAGACGATTCTAGTTCTTCCCAGTAGTCTATGAAACCAAAAAGGGCCGCGGAATGCTTTCTCCGCAAGCCCTTTTATTTATTAATTGGCGAGTCGCGTGATGATATTCGCCGCAACGTCCAGATAGATTTGTCCGGCAACTGAATCCTTTTTATACACAGATGGAGAGTAATCAATTTCGGATATATGATTATCAGGAGCTCCTAAAGGAATCTGCGCCAATAAATCACTGTGAAGATCCTCCGCAAGTTTGGCTCCTCCGCCTTTGCCGAAAATATAATCCTTGGTGCCATCTTTGTTCTCATAGTAAGACATGTTTTCAACAATGCCCAAAATCTCATGGTCCGTTTGGATGGCCATGGCTCCTGCTCTTGCGGCTACAAAAGCGGCTGTCGCATGAGGCGTAGTTACAATAACCTCTTTACTTTGGGGAATCATTTGATGAACGTCCAGCGCTACGTCACCTGTGCCAGGAGGTAAATCAAGCAAGATATATTCTACATCTCCCCAATCCACTTCATGGAAGAAGTTGCGCAGCATTTTGCCAAGCATAGGACCGCGCCAAACGACCGGTGCATTGTCTTGTACGAAAAAGCCCATCGAAATGACTTTAACTCCAAATTTCTCCACTGGAAAAATAACATTATCTACAAGCTTAGGCTGTTCTTCTATTCCCATCATATCCGGAATACTAAACCCATAAATATCTGCATCCACGATCCCTACCTTTTTACCTTGACGAGCTAAGGCAACAGCAAGGTTCACGGTTACGGTTGATTTACCAACTCCGCCTTTTCCACTGGCAATGGCAATAAACTTCACGGAAGAAGAGTTGCCCAGAATGGCTTGCTTCTGAGGCGCTGGCGATTCCTGTGGTACAGCTTTATTGGGCTGTTCAGTAGAAGCAATCTGGCCGCGTTCATAATCTGTAATAAGCCGAAAACGAATGTGTAATTGTGAAACACCTAGTTTTTCCAAAGCTTGTTCCATAAAAGTCTTGGCTTTTTCTTTAAAAGCTTCATCTTCGGATGTAACAATTAAGCTCAAAGATACATGATCTTCTTTAAACATCACGTCTCTAACGAAGTTCAGTTCTACAATACTTTTATCGTACTGAGGATCGTGAAGGGGTTTTAACGCCACTAATAATTGATCTTTATTTATCATAGCCACACCACACCTTTATTCGGACATCGTATTCGTGAGTTTAATTATATCATAAATCAATTAAGAACCCACTTTTTCTCCTGCATAAAATCGGAGCACTCCCTGATAGATAGAAGCCGCTAGCATCTTCTGATACTTAACATCGGCTAATAATCTCGCTTCTTCCGGATTGGAGAGAAAGCCTACCTCAACAAGCGCACTAGGCATCTTTAATGATTTCAATACATATACCGTCTTATCCGCCGGCTTAGCTACCCGGTCTGTATTTTCTAAATTTCTTTTCAATTCTTCTTGGATCAGTGCAGCCAAATTGGCATTATTAGGGTTATTCGGATAATAGAACGTTTGTGCGCCTTTCCATTTTTGCGAGGGAATGCTATTCAGATGTATCGTCAGAAACAAATCAGCTTTATTATCATTAATTAAATCAACGCGGTTATGGAGGTCCTCCGTCTTTCTTTTACTGTATCCTTTAGTACCCGAATCAGCTAAGTCCTTATCTGTTTCACGGGTCATGATGACAAGCGCGCCTGCTTGTTGAAGGTAATCTCTCAGTTGGAGAGTAAGCGCTAAGTTGATGTCTTTCTCGATCAAGCCTTCCTTACTCGATGCCCCCCCATCCGGTCCCCCATGACCCGCATCCAAAGCAATCGTTTTCCCCGAAAGAGGTAAGTTCCAATCTGACCACGTCTTCGTCGCCGGCAGCTCATAAGCATAGATGAAAACTACGAGTGCAATTAACATGGCTGAAAGTACAAGCTTAACACTGCTTTGATATGTCAGCCAGACGATTAGCCGTTTCTTCCTTTTGCGCATAAAAAATCCACCTCTGTTCCCCATAGACTCTGTAACATCTATATGGGACAGGGTGGACAAATATACCTTGCTTTAAACTTGATATTCGGGGTCTCTCAGGCCTTCAATCAAGACTTGCGCAACTTCAGGTCGAGTGAACTCCGGAGGCGGACATTGACCGTCTCTCAGCAAGCCACGTACTTTCGTACCGGATAGATGCATATGATGTGATTTATCATGCGGACATGTTTTGCTGGAAGCCATGTTGCCACATTTGGTGCAGAAGAAGCTATGTTCAAAAAATAACGGTGTAATGCCCATTTCCTCAGCGGTAAAATTGCTGAAAATCTCTTGAGCTTCGTACGTTCCGTAATAGTCGCCTACGCCCGCGTGATCCCGTCCTACGATAAAATGAGTGCAACCATAGTTTCTGCGCACAATGGCATGTAAAATGGCCTCTCTGGGACCTGCATAACGCATCGCAGCCGGATATACGCCTAAGAAGGTACGATCCTTTGGATAGTAGTTCTCAAGAAGAACCAAGTAGCTCTTCATACGAACATCAGCAGAAATATCATCGGACTTCGTTTCCCCAACAAGTGGGTTCAGGAACAGAGCATCCACGATTTCCATAGCCGACTTCTGGATGTACTCATGCGCGCGATGAACAGGATTGCGTGTTTGAAAGCCAACAACCGTTTTCCAGCCATTTTCGGCAAAAATACGACGAGTTTCGGAAGGATTGAAGTAAAACTCTTCAAACTTTTTTGGTTTAGGACGATTCAATAGTTGAATCGAACCCCCAATATTTGTAGAAGAACGTGAGAAAAGCTTATCTACGCCTGGATGGGCCATATCGTCTGTTTTAAATATTTTAATAGCTTCGTTCTGTTGGTTAACTGTATAGATGCTTGAAACATCCAAAGTTCCGTAAATAACATCATCCTCTTCACCAACTAAGGCTACCTTTTCACCAATAGCAAGCGTCGCGGCAAGCTCCGGCTCAATGGATAGGGTGATTGGAATACTCCAAACCGTTCCATCCGTAAGACGCATTGTCTCTACAACAGAAGTGTAGTTAGATTCATCCAGAAAACCGGTTAACGGTGAGAACGCACCTACCGCTATAAGGTCTAAATCAGAAATAGTCCAAGTATTAATACGAATTTGCTTCAATGTGAAAGCTTGTTGTAGGGCCGTTTCTCTTTGATCTTCCGATACTAACCGGTTAATCAGTTCATCCCCGCCATGGGGTTTAATCGTTGTCATTACGTGCTACCTCCGCAAATGTATGTCTATGATTACTTATGAAGTCCGCATTCCGTTTTCTCAATACTAGCCCAACGTCCAGCCCTTGGATCTTCGCCATCCGCTACTGGGCGTGTGCAGTGTGTGCAGCCGATACTTGGGAAGTTGCGATCATGTAAAGGGTTGTAGATTACATCGTTCTCACGAATATAATTCCATACATCCTCAGAAGTCCAACTAGCAAGAGGATTAAATTTAATCAGTCCGAACTTAACATCATATTCAACTTTTTTAGCATTTGCGCGAGTAGGAGCTTGGTCCCGGCGAATCCCTGTGATCCAAGCGTCATAGTTCTTAAGAATATCCGTTAGCGGATCTACTTTTCGAATGTTGCAGCATTGATTAGCATCGCTTTTCCAAAGTTCTTCTCCGTATTGAGCGGCTTGCTCTTCTAGGGTTAGCTTTGGCAAAACTTGAACGAATTTGGCTCCATAATGCTGCTCTAAACGGTCTCTTGTTTCATATGTTTCAGCGAAGTGCACATTGGTATCCAAATAGAAAATATCCACATTTGGATTAATTTTTTGAAGCATATCCACGAGCACAACATCTTCCGCGCCAAAGCTGCATGCCAGTGTCAAACTAGGAAAAGTGTCTACCGCTAGCTTAAGTATGGCTTGTGGTGATTGATTTTCAAATTCTTCTGCTGCTTTGGATACAAACGCTTCTTTTTCAAAAAGATTCAATGTAAAAACCTCCCACGGTTATAATCCCGACTATTATTATAAGATTTATATTTAATTATAGCCAAGATCGAATACCTGTCAATGACTTTTTATCATTTTGGTATAAACTCTTGGTTTTACCTTGATTATGATATGCAAACAAAACCACTTTTGGGCAAAAGAAAAAACCTTTCCGGCATAATGCCGAAAAGGTCTCTCTTGAGCGCCAAGGCGCGTATTCTTAACGTTTGGAGAATTGAGGAGCACGACGAGCGGCTTTCAATCCATATTTTTTACGCTCTTTCATACGGGAATCACGAGTTAAGAATCCTGCTTTTTTCAAGGATCCACGGTATTCCGGATCAGCTTTCAGCAATGCACGGGAAATCCCATGACGAATTGCTCCAGCTTGTCCGCTGATGCCACCGCCATTAGCAAGTACAAGAACATCGTATTTACCGATTGTTTCTGTTAATGCTAAAGGTTGTTTTACGATCAGCTTCAAAGTTTCTAGACCGAAATACTCGTCTAGATCACGTTTATTGATAATGATGCGTCCTTCACCCGGTACTAGGCGCACACGCGCTACCGAATGTTTACGACGACCCGTTCCATAATATTGAACTTGTGCCACGAAACAGTCCTCCTTATATTATCCGCGAAGATTCCAGACTTCTGGTAGTTGTGCTTGATGTGGATGCTCTTCTCCACCGTAGACTTTCAGCTTTGTTTTCAAACTGTCGCCAAGACGGTTCTTAGGAAGCATACCGTGTACTGCAAATTCAATCATGCGATCAGGTTTGTTGTTCAACAAATCCTGAGCTGTAGTCACTTTCAAACCACCTTGGTACAAAGAGTGACTGTAGTACTTTTTGTTTTGTAATTTCTTACCCGTTAGCTTAATTTGGGAAGCATTGATAACGACTACGAAATCGCCAGTATCTACGTGTGGAGTAAACTCCGGTTTGTGCTTACCGCGGATAATGCTAGCAACTTCACTTGCAAGACGGCCAAGT
Organism: Paenibacillus sp. N3.4; assembly: GCF_008017805.1. GTDB lineage: Bacteria > Bacillota > Bacilli > Paenibacillales > NBRC-103111 > Paenibacillus_E. Next base: position 8,769 of record NZ_VRTT01000044.1, read on the forward strand.
GTTTGGCCTGCAGCGTCAACAATGTACCATTTACGCTCAACTTCATTTGGCTTAGCCATATATGTGGTGCGCATGCTTAGTCCTCCTAAAAATATATCTCAAGACATAGTTATAATTGTTAGTTTACATTAGTGATGGATGGTTTCTGGCAGATTTGTGATCAGGGGCTGTGGGGTAGCCGATCACGAAACGCCAAGTCATATTTTACATGAAAACGAGATAAGAAGCAAGTAGTGTTTTTACTTTTAATACTCAACTTTCCACAACGTTAATCCCATAGCTTCAGCAGTAGGCCCCGCCTGACCTCGATCTTGAGCATTCAGCACTTGCAGCATATCGCTGCTAGGCCGTTTGCCTTCTCCAATCTGAATCAACGTGCCTGCAATGATCCTCACCATGTTATAAAGAAAGCCATTCCCAGATACAATTAAACGTATGCGAGCTACTTTCCCCGTCGTAGATAATTCATCGACATCCGTTTCCAAACGTACCTCATAAAGGGTTCTCACCTTTACTTCCTTATCTGTTCTCACCGTACAAAATGAAGTAAAATCATGCTCACCTATCAAGCAAGGGAGCGCCTCTCTCATGGCTTCCACATTTAAATCCGTAGGATGATGATATTCATAATTGCGGTGAAAGACATCAGGGAAGCGCGCCGAGCGGATCGCATAACAGTAGGTTTTGCGTTTCGCGGCTTTGCGTGAGTGAAAGGAAGGAGGAACTTCTTCCGCGGTATGGGCGACGATATCCCTGGGCAGTCTAGCATTCAAGGCTAAACACCATCGTTCCACTGGTATCTTCGAGTTCGTAATAAAGTTAATAACTTGAGCTTTCGCGTGTACACCGGCATCTGTACGCCCTGATGAGATGACTTTCACCTTCTCACCTGTTAACAAAAATACGGCCTTCTCGATCCGATATTGAATCGTATCTGCGTTGGGCTGAATTTGATAACCTGAATATGCCGTGCCATCATAACTAATTGTAAAACGAAGATTTCTCAAGGCGTATTCTTCCATGAGTCATCCTTCCTAGCTTTAGCTTAGATCCGCTAGCTAAGACTACAAAAAAAGGGCTTCATCAGAATCTAATGATTCCGTCCACCCTTTCCCATCCGTCTTATGCGCGATCTACAAGCTCTAAATATACCATTGGTGCTGCGTCACCGCGGCGAGGTCCTAGCTTAAGGATACGTGTGTATCCGCCTGGACGCTCGGAGTAGCGAGTAGCCAATTCGGAAAAGAGCTTTTGAATCGCATCTTGATTCTCGTTTGCAGCTTCTCTACGAACAAAAGCAGCTACCTGACGGCGTGCATGCAGATCTCCGCGTTTCGCAAGAGTGATTAACTTCTCAGCGATTGAACGAAGTTCTTTTGCTTTTGCTTCTGTTGTTTGAATGCGTTCATGTATGAACAGATCTGTAACTAGATCACGGAATAATGCTTTACGATTACTGGAATCGCGGTTCAACTTCCTGTAGTTCATTGAATTAACCTCCTTCTGACACGATTATTCCTCAGTACGCAAACCAAGACCCAGCTCTTCGAGCTTCTCTTGAACTTCTTCAAGAGATTTACGACCTAGATTCCGCACTTTCATCATGTCTTCTTCTGTTTTGGTAATTAGCTCTTGTACGGTGTTAATCCCTGCGCGCTTGAGACAGTTATAAGAACGAACAGATAGATCAAGTTCCTCGATAGTCATCTCAAGAACTTTCTCTTTCTTATCTTCCTCTTTCTCCACCATAATCTCAGCATCCTTAGCTTCATCCGTCAAACCGACGAATAGAAGCAAATGTTCTGTTAAGATTTTGGCGCCCAAGCTCACTGCTTCTTCTGGTCGAATACTTCCATCGGTCCACACTTCGAGGGTCAACTTATCATAGTTAGTCACTTGGCCGACGCGAGTATTTTCAATACTGTAGTTTACTCGGGTAATAGGCGTGTAGATCGAATCAATTGGAATAACACCAATTGGTTGTTCTTCATGCTTATTTTTGTCCGATTGAACATAACCGCGCCCTCTGCCCGCATGAATCCTCATATGAAGACGCGCGTCTGGAGATAAAGTTGCAATGTGCAAATCCGGATTAAGAATCTCCACGTCGCTATCACCGCGAATATCTGCCGCGGTAATATTACCTTCTCCTTCAGCATCAATTTCAAGCACTTTCTCCTCATCGGAGTGAATTTTCAACGAGAGACCTTTCAGATTGAGGATAATTTCCGTTACATCCTCAAGCACGCCAGGAATCGTTGAAAATTCATGCAAAACGCCATCGATTTGGACAGAGGTTACTGCTGCCCCGGGTAAAGAGGACAGTAAGATACGACGTAGTGAGTTACCTAAGGTTGTACCATAGCCACGCTCTAACGGTTCTATGATAAATCTACCATAAGCGCCGTCATCGCTTAATGCGACAGTTTCTATTTTTGGCTTTTCGATTTCGATCATGAAATGTACCCTCCATTCAATACGTCGTTTCCCTCTGGATACTTCGGTAAAAATTTGATAGTATGCCTATCCTTCAAAACCATTATTCACGATTTTAGGATATTTATACTACAAAGTAATCCTGAATTATACGCGACGACGTTTTGGAGGACGGCAACCATTGTGAGGAACCGGAGTCACGTCTTTAATTAGGTTTACTTCAAGACCAGCTGCTTGTAAAGAGCGAATTGCTGCTTCACGACCAGCGCCTGGACCTTTAACCATTACTTCAACAGTTTTCAAACCGTGCTCCATTGCTGCTTTAGCTGCTTTTTCAGCTGCCATTTGCGCTGCGAAAGGAGTACTTTTACGGGAACCTTTGAATCCAAGGTTTCCTGAACTTGCCCAGGAAATTGCGTTACCATGCGGATCCGTGATCGTTACGATCGTGTTGTTGAACGTTGAACGGATGTGTGCTACTCCGGTCTCAATATTTTTACGGTCACGACGTTTCGTACGGACGACTTTCTTAGGTTTTGCCATTAGCTCTAACCCCCTTTATTATTTCTTCTTATTAGCTACCGTACGACGAGGACCTTTACGTGTACGAGCATTAGTTTTAGTACGTTGTCCACGAACAGGAAGACCACGACGGTGACGAAGACCACGGTAGGATCCGATTTCGATCAGACGTTTGATGTTTAGGGAAATTTCACGGCGAAGATCGCCTTCTACTTTTAGGGTTTTGTCAATTACTTCACGGATCTTGCTCACTTCATCTTCTGTTAGGTCGCGAACGCGAGTACTAGCGTCGATACCAGTAGATGCGATGATTTTTTGAGCAGTTGTAGTGCCGATACCGAAAATGTAAGTTAACGCGATTACAACTCGTTTGTCACGAGGTAAGTCAACTCCAGCTAAACGTGCCATCTACAGATTGCACCTCCTTTTAACCTTGTTTTTGTTTGTGCTTAGGATTTTCACAAATTACCATAACATTGCCTTTACGGCGAATGACTTTACATTTTTCACAAATCGGTTTTACTGACGGTCTTACTTTCATTTTAAGCCCTCCTTTTTATCGTAAGCAACCATGTTGCGTTTTCGTTAGAAAACTTGCTTCGTAAGCATACGCCTTGAGAGAGTAACTTACATCTAAGCCGAACATTTATTTAAAACGGTAGGTTATACGGCCTCTTGTTAAATCATAAGGCGATAATTCTACGGTAACCTTATCTCCAGGCAAAATGCGGATAAAATGCATTCTGATTTTACCGGATACATGGGCTAGGATTTTATGACCATTTTCCAATTCAACTTTAAACATTGCATTCGGAAGAGGTTCAATCACTGTACCTTCTACTTCAATTACATCTTCTTTGGCCACAGTCATTCTCCTTTCTCATTATGTGCTTCAACTGGCAAAAGATCAACGAATTTGGCAATTGCGAACCGCAATTTCCCATTAGTTACACGACCCGTCTCCCTAATGCTCGACTCCACTTCGCTGCTAATCTTGTCTTGTAATTGAAGATGACTCAGGTTCTTCTTCTTAGGTTGATCGAATTTGCGATTATCCCCGTCGGCAAGCCAGACAAAACGATGATCGACAATTCCAATTACGACCGCGTATTCACCGGGATCTCTACCGCGAAGCACCTTTACAATTTGACCTATCTTTGGTGTATGACTATCCACTCATGATCACCTACGCTCTAGGCAAAGTTAAAATTTCGTAACCATTTGCCGTTATTGCAATCGTATGTTCAAAATGAGCGCATAATGTTCCATCCGCAGTAACAACGGTCCAATCATCATCAAGTGTCTCGACATACCTTTCGCCAACAACCACCATCGGTTCAATGGCTAAGACCATGCCCGGTTTGAGACGAGGCCCTTTATCAGGCATCCCATAATTCGGAATTTGTGGTTCTTCGTGAAGATCCGTTCCGATACCGTGACCGACGTACTCTCTTACCACGGAGAAGCCTGCGTCTTCAATACAAGTTTGGATAGCATGCGACAACGTGTAGAGTCTAGTATCCGGTTTAGCTTGTGCAATACCACAGTATAAGGATTGTTCCGTAACCGCTAATAAACGCTTAGCAGTTTCAGAAATTTCACCTACCGGATAAGTCCAAGCTGAATCGCCATGATAACCTTTATACTGAGCGCCAATATCAATACTGATAATATCGCCCTCAGCAAGCTTTCTTGGACCCGGAATACCGTGAACTAATTCTTCGTTGACTGAAGCACAAATGCTTCCAGAAAAACCGTTGTAACCTTTAAAAGATGGAATCGCTCCCTGACTGCGAATGAATTCCTCTGCGATCTGATCAAGTTCTTTCGTTGTAATGTTCGGACGAATCGCCCTTGCCAATAAGCGGTGCGTTTCGGCTACGATACGACCGGCTTCTCGCATTAGGTCTAGTTCAACCTCGGACTTACAAATGATCATTACGCTAGACCTCGTAGCAGTGAGCTAATTTGTTCGGTTACCGCATGAATGTCTTGTTCCCCGTTAACCTCACGCAATAATTCCCTCGTTTGGTAGTAATCCAGCAGCGGAGCCGTTTTGTTGATATATTCATCCAAACGTGTTCCGACTTTTTCTTCCGTATCATCTGAACGCTGATACAATTCACCTGAACATTTATCGCATATGCCATCTTGTTTCGGTGGATTGAACATCACATGGTACGTAGCACCGCAGGATTTACAAATTCTTCGGCCAGTCAGCCTGGCAAGCAAGAAACTGCGATCAACGGAAAGATTAATTACGACTTCAATCTTTTTGCCCAATGATTCTACGATTTCGGCTAAAGCATCTGCTTGAGCAACAGTTCTCGGGAACCCGTCAAGTAAAAAGCCTTTATCGCAGTCTGGTTGTGCAAGTCGCTCTCTCACAATACCGTTCGTTATTTCATCAGGAACAAGAAGTCCCTTATCCACATATCCTTTGGCTTCAACTCCAAGTGGCGTTCCTTGACTCATTGCCAATCGAAAAGCATCACCCGTAGAAATATGAGGAATTTGAAAGTCACTTACGATCTTTTCTGCCTGCGTACCTTTGCCTGCACCAGGAGGCCCCATAAAAATTACGTTCACTTTTGAAACCCTCCCATCGCACTCGGCATTACGAACAGCACAATAGGTGCCGATGACGCAACAAATGCCCCATCAGAACCTATTCGCTATTTATTAATGAATCCTTTGTAATGACGCTTAATCAATTGGCTCTCGATTTGTTTCATCGTCTCAAGACCAACGCCTACTACGATAAGTAAAGATGTACCACCAATTCGAACCGAGCTCGGCAAGCCTGCAAGTCCTCCAAACAACATAGGGAGAATCGAGATCGCTGAAAGAAACAGTGCTCCGGAAAGAGTTATTCTAGTCATTACGCGAGTCAGATAAACGGATGTTGTTTTACCAGGTCTAATCCCCGGTATATACCCACCATTTTTCTTCATTTGGTCAGCCATTTGAACTGGATTAATTTGTACGAAGGTGTAGAAGTATGTGAATCCGATAATCAGTAATACATAAAGTACAATCGCTAATGGAGCAGTTTGATTCAAACTAAGATTCGTTATGATCCATTCTGCAACGACGTTGCCTCTCCAATAACTTGCAATGGTAGGAGGAAACATCAACAACGAAAGTGCAAAGATTACTGGGATAACACCAGCCGCATTCACTTTAAGAGGAATGTGAGTGGTTTGACCACCATACATTTTACGACCAACGACGCGTTTGGCATATTGAACAGGTATCTTACGAACACCTTGTTGAACGAATATGACGCCGGCGATAATCAGTATAACAACCAAAGCAATAATGATCAGTTTTACGATATTCAGGAACAGAGCGCCTTCTGTCGCAAAAAGTGATTTGTAAATTTGTTGAATGCTTGTTGGAATCGCCGCGACGATACCTGCAAAGATGATAATGGAAATACCGTTTCCAATCCCATATTCCGTGATTTGCTCACCAAGCCACATCAAGAATGCTGTACCGGCTGTCAGCACGATAGCAATTAATGCGTAGGTTGTGAAGCCTGCATCAATCACAAGTCCGCTATAAAGACGGTTAAATCCAATAGAAAGACCAAATGCTTGAATTATACCTAGCACAATCGTACCGTAGCGTGTTACCTGTGTCATCTTCTTTCTTCCGACATCGCCTTCTTTCGCCCATTGCGCAAAGCGCGGGATTACATCCATGGACAAAAGCTGAACGATGATAGAAGCCGTGATGTAAGGCATGATTCCCATCGCAAAGATAGAGAACTGAAAGAGCGCACCACCGGAAAACGTGTTAAGCAAACCAAAGACATCACTTTGATTCGCTTGATCTTGAAGTTTCAGGACATCTGTATTTATGTTAGGTACCGGAATGAAGGCGCCTAAGCGGTAGACGATAAGCAGGATTAGCGTGAATAAAATTCTTCTACGCAAATCCTCTACCTTGAAGATGTTCGATATGGTATTGAACATTAAATCACCTCGGTTTGACCGCCGGCAGCTTGGATTTTCTCAATCGCTGATTGAGAGAACTTATTCGCTTTAACGGTTAATTTTACTGTGATTTCACCGTTTCCTAAAATCTTGATGCCATCTTTAGGAGCTTTCACAATACCAGACTCCATTAATACTTGCGGAGTAACTTCGGTATCAGCTGCGAAATTGTTCAAATCTTCAAGGTTCACAATCGCGTATTCCGTACGGAAACGATTCGTGAAACCACGTTTAGGTAAACGACGGTATAACGGGTTTTGTCCACCCTCGAAACCAGGACGAACGCCTCCACCGGAACGTGCGTTTTGACCCTTGTGCCCGCGAGTTGATGTTTTACCCATGCCGCTACTAGTACCACGTCCAACACGCTTGCGAGCTTTACGGGAACCAATAGCAGAACTTAGCTCATGTAACTTCATCGTTGCACACCTCCTCTAGATCTTAATATGTGTTACTATGCTTCGATTTCTTTAACTTCTACCAAATGGCTAACTTGATTAACCATGCCTCTGATCGCAGCATTATCTTGGTGAAGAACCGTTTGGTGCAGCTTGCGCAGACCTAACGTTTTCACTGTAATGCGTTGTGTTTCAGGGCGGCCAATCAGGCTGCGTTTTAGGGTAATTTGTAATTGTTTCGCCATGTTTACCCCTCCTAACCTAATAGCTCTTGAACTGATTTTCCACGAAGCTTTGCAACTTCTTCCGCTTTTTTCAAACGGCTTAAGCCTTCAAGCGTTGCGTTAACCATGTTCATGGAGTTCGATGAACCCAGGGATTTTGTCAAGATATCGCCGACACCAGCAAGTTCAAGAACTGCACGAACTGGTCCGCCTGCGATAACTCCAGTACCTTGGGAAGCTGGTTTTAACAGAACGCGGCCTGCACCAAACTTACCTGTTACAAGGTGAGGAATCGAAGTGCCTACGATAGGAACATGAATTAAGTTCTTTTTCGCATCTTCAATGCCTTTGCGAATCGCGTCAGGAACTTCGGATGCTTTACCGATTCCTGCGCCAACCCAGCCATTGCCATCGCCAACGACAACAAGTGCGCTGAAGCTGAAACGACGTCCGCCTTTTACTACTTTAGCTACGCGATTAATATTAACAACTTTTTCTGTAAGCTCTAAAGTATTAGGATCTACACGCAAGTCTTTTACCTCCTTATTAATGTTTTTCCTAGAATTCAAGACCAGCTTCACGAGCTGCATCAGCTAATGCTTGAACACGTCCATGATAGAGGTAGCCACCGCGGTCAAAAACCACTTTAACTAATCCTTTTCTTTCGCGCGCTCAGCGATTAATGCGCCAACTTTACGAGCAGCTTCAACGTTTCCGCCGTTACCGATATCACTTTTAAGATCTTTATCTTGTGTAGATGCTGAAACAATTGTAACACCAGTAGTGTCATCAATTAATTGAGCATACATGTGTTTGGATGAACGGAAAATGTTCAAACGTGGACGAACCGTTGTACCTTCAATTTTCTTACGAACACGAAGGTGTCTTTTCAGACGGGCTTTATTTTTATCGCCTTTAGTAATCATTTATACTTGCACTCCTTTCATCATCTTATGATGCGAGAGTTCTTACCCGCGATCTAACGATCTTATTTCTTCTTACCAGCTTTACCTTCTTTACGAAGAATACGTTCGCCTTCATACTTGATACCTTTACCTTTATAAGGCTCTGGTTCGCGTACGGAACGTACTTTTGCAGCTGTTGCGCCAACTAATTCTTTATCAATACCTTTAACGATAATCTTCGTGTTCGTTGGAACATCGAACTCAATACCGCTCTCAGGATTGATTTCAACTGGATGGGAGTACCCAACGTTGAGAACCAATTTGTCACCGTTTTTGTTAGCACGGTAACCTACGCCTACTAGATCCAAAGATTTCGTGAAGCCTTCCGTTACGCCACTTACCATGTTGGCAACAACACTACGTGTTGTACCATGCAGGGAACGGTGGAGTTTGTTATCGGAAGGACGCTCAACGGAAATCTCGTTTTCTAGAACATTGACTTTCATATCTTTATGAAGTGCACGGGATAAAGTTCCTTTAGGACCTTTAACCGTGATTTGAGTATCTTCTAGTGTTACATTTACACCACTTGGAATGGTGATTGGCTTACGACCAATACGAGACATGTTTGCACCTCCATTCAATTACAATTGTATTACCAAACGTAGCAGATAACCTCTCCGCCAGCTTTGGATTGACGAGCATCTTTATCCGTCATAACTCCTTTAGATGTGGAGATGATGGCAATCCCTAATCCGCCTAGTACACGAGGGACTTCTTGTGATTTTGTATAAACGCGTAGACCTGGTTTGGAAATTCTTTTCAAACCGGAGATAACACGTTCATTGTTTGAACCATATTTCAGGAACAAACGGATGATACCTTGTTTGCTATCTTCAACGTATTCAGCGTCACGGATAAATCCTTCTTTTTTGAGGATTTCAGCGATTTCCCTTTTCACTTTTGATGCAGGAATTTCAACTGTTTCATGACGTACGATATTCGCATTACGGATGCGTGTTAACATATCTGCAATTGGATCTGACATGACCATTTGTGTAAACCTCCTTCCCGAAAATAGGGTGATTACCAGCTTGCTTTTTTCACGCCTGGAATCTGACCTTTGTGTGCTAATTCGCGGAAACAAATCCGACAAATTTTGAACTTGCGAAGCACTGAATGCGGACGTCCGCAGCGCTCACAACGTGTGTATGCTTGCACTTTAAACTTCGGGGTACGTTGCTGTTTGACTTTCATCGAAGTTTTTGCCACTTAATATAACACCTCCTGATAGGTACGACTGGTAACCTATTTAACGAAAGGCGCTCCGAGTTGTGTTAAAAGCTCGCGAGCTTCCTCATCGGACTTAGCCGTCGTTACGATAACAATATCCATACCACGAACTTTATCGATTTTATCATACTCAATTTCAGGGAAAATGAGTTGTTCTTTTAGACCAAGTGTGTAGTTTCCACGGCCATCAAAAGCCTTGTTGGAAATACCACGGAAGTCACGTACACGTGGAAGTGATACGTTAAACAATTTATCCAAGAAGTGATACATGCGCTCACCGCGAAGTGTTACCTTCGTTCCGATAGGTACATTTTCACGGAGTTTGAAACCCGCGATCGCTTTTTTGGATTTTGTTACAACTGGTTTTTGACCAGCGATTTTTTGAAGATCTTCTACTGCAGTGTCAAGGACCTTGGAGTTCGATACAGCCTCACCAACACCCATGTTGATAACGATTTTCTCGATCTTCGGAACTTGCATAACAGTTGTGTAGTTAAACTTTTGAATTAACGCTGGTGTAATTTCGTTCAAATAACGATCTTTCATTCTTACTGCCATGTTTCATTTGCCTCCTTTCCATGCTTGTTGTATTAATCGATAACTTCGCCGGATTTTTTCGCGATGCGAACTTTTGTTCCGTTATCCAATACTTTGTAACCAACGCGAGTCGGTTTGCCGCTCTTAGGATCAATCAGCATCACGTTAGAAACGTGGATCGCCGCTTCTTGATTCAAGATGCCGCCTTGTGGGTTTTGTTGGGATGGTTTCGCATGTTTCTTAACCATGTTCACACCTTCAACAAGTACACGGTTTTGACGAGGATAAGCAGCGATAACGCGACCTTTTTTACCTTTGTCTTTACCCGTGATTACAAAAACCGTATCGTCTTTTTTCACGTGCAGTTTATTGTTATGAGATTCTAATCTCTTTTTAGTTCTTGGCATTGTGTTCTACACCTCCTGAGTTTCCCGCTAGGAAAACAACGTCGTAACTACTACTTAGATAACTTCTGGAGCCAAGGATACGATCTTCATGAAGTCTCTGTCACGAAGCTCACGTGCAACTGGTCCAAAGATACGTGTACCACGCGGACTTTTATCTTCTTTCACGATAACAGCCGCATTCTCATCAAATGAGATGTAAGATCCGTCTTTACGGCGAGCACCGCTCTTCGTACGAACGATAACTGCTTTAACAACGTCACCTTTTTTGACAACGCCACCTGGTGTTGCTTCTTTTACTGAGCAAACGATCAAATCACCGATATGACCTACGCGACGACCAGTACCACCCAAAACGCGGATACACATAAGTTGTTTAGCACCTGAATTATCAGCGACAGCCAAACGAGTAAATGGTTGAATCATCGTATTCCCTCCTTTCGGGGTTCATCTCTAGATTGTTAGATAACAACTGCAACTTCAAGAATTTCAACCAATCTCCAACTTTTATCTTTGGACAACGGTCTAGTTTCACTGATTTTCACAGTGTCACCAATCTTAGCTTGGTTGTTTTCATCATGAGCTTTAAACTTTTCGTATATTTGATTCTCTTGTGATAGAGTTCATGTTTTTTGTAAGTTTCAACAGCAACAACAATGGTTTTATCCATTTTATCGCTGACAACTTTACCGATCAGAACTTTACGATCGTTACGTTCAGTCATCTAAGGAACACTCCCTTCTAGATTTGGTTACCCAATCCCCAATTCTCTTTCACGCAAAATAGTCTTGGCACGAGCGATCTCTTTACGCAAATCACGAATTTGAGTCGGATTGTCCAATTGACCAGTAGCTAGTTGAAAACGGAGGTTAAAGAGTTCTTCTTTAAAACCATTAACTTTTTGCTCAATTTCAGCAGTGGTTAAGTTCCGGAATTCACTACCCTTCATTTGCTTCACCGCCTACTTCTTCTCTTTTCACGAACTTCGTTTTGATTGGAAGCTTGTGAGCAGCAAGACGCATCGCTTCACGAGCGACCTCTTCACTTACACCAGCTAGTTCAAACAAAATTTTGCCCGGTTTAACAACGGAAACCCATTTCTCCACGTTACCTTTACCACTACCCATACGAACTTCAAGCGGTTTTTGTGTAACTGGTTTAGCTGGGAAAATTTTAATCCATACTTTACCGCCACGTTTGATGTAACGTGTCATGGCAATACGAGCTGCTTCGATTTGACGGTTGGATACCCAAGCCGGTTCTACCGCTTGCAGACCATATTCGCCAAAAGCTATTTCCGTTCCGCCTTTAGCGCGACCTTTCATGCTACCGCGGTGTTCTTTACGGTGTTTTACACGTTTAGGTACTAACATGATTTAATTTCCTCCTTCCGGCTGAGCCTTTTTCTTAGCTGGCGGAAGCACTTCTCCACGATAAATCCATACTTTTACACCGATACGTCCATAAGTAGTGGCTGCTTCAGCAGTACCATAGTCGATATCCGCACGAAGCGTATGAAGTGGAACTGTTCCTTCGCTATATCCTTCCGTACGAGCAATCTCGGCTCCGCCAAGACGTCCGCTAGTTGCAACTTTAATACCTTTAGCGCCGGATCTCATTGTTCTTTGCATAGCTTGTTTCATAGCACGACGGAATGAAACGCGACGTTCCAGTTGTAGTGCAACAGCTTCTGCTACAAGAATAGCATCAAGATCTGGGCTTTTGATTTCAGAAATGTTGATGTGAACTTTTTTATTGGACAAGCCAGCGATGTAGTTGCGAATAACTTCAACTTCAGCTCCGCCTTTACCAATAACCATTCCTGGTTTTGCAGTATGAATCGTTACGTTCACACGGTTAGCCGCGCGCTCGATATCGAAACGGGAAACTGCAGAATCTTTAAGTTTATTTTTCAAGTATTCGCGGATTTTGACGTCTTCAAGCAACAGAGTTCCGAAATCTTTCTCTGCAAACCATTTGGACTCCCAATCACGAATAATACCAATTCTAAGGCCTACCGGGTTTACTTTCTGACCCACACGTTATCCCTCCTTATTTTTCAGATACCACGATTGTAATGTGGCTGGTACGTTTTTTGATCGCGCTAGCACGGCCCATTGCACGTTGTTGGAACCTTTTCATTGTTGGTCCTTGGTTAACAAACGTCTCAGAAACCACTAGTTTATTAGGATCTAATGAATAGTTATGCTCTGCATTGGCAATTGCGGAATTGAGAAGTTTCTCCAAAATTGGAGAAGCTGCTTTAGGCGTATGACGCAGAATCGCGATCGCTTCACCTACCGCTTTTCCCCGAATCAAGTCAACAACTAGCTTTGCTTTACGAGGAGCAATCCGAGCGTGGTTCAATATTGCTTTAGCTTGCATGGTAGTACCTCCTCTCGGTTAAAAATGAAATTAACGTTTTCCGGTTTTCTTGTCGTCGTCGTGACCTTTGTAAGTACGTGTTGGAGCAAATTCACCAAGCTTATGTCCAACCATATCTTCTGTTACATAAACAGGCACGTGTTTTCTTCCGTCATATACGCCGAAAGTGTGACCAACGAATTGCGGGTAAATCGTAGAACGACGGGACCACGTTTTGATAACCAGCTTTTTGCTGGATGTGTTCAAGTCTTCTACTTTTTTCAGTAAGTATCCATCGATAAATGGACCCTTCTTTAAGCTGCGACCCATGGGTGTTCCTCCCTTCCTTGAACCTTAAGAGAATTACTTCGTACGAGGACGTACAATGTATTTATCGGATGCTTTACCTTTTTTACGAGTTTTGTAACCAAGAGTAGGTTTACCCCATGGCGACATAGGTGATTTACGTCCGATTGGAGCGCGTCCTTCACCACCACCGTGTGGGTGATCATTAGGATTCATAACAACCCCACGAACTTGTGGACGATTGCCTTTCCAACGGTTACGACCAGCTTTACCGATTTTCACAAGCTCGTGATCTTCGTTACCTACAGATCCGATCGTTGCGCGGCAAACTTTTAGAACTTTACGAACTTCACCGGATGAAAGACGAATGGTTACGTAAGTTTCTTCTTTACCAAGAAGTTGAGCTTCCGTACCAGCTGCACGTACTAACTGTGCGCCTTTACCTGGTTTCAATTCGATATTGTGGATAACTGTACCAACTGGAATGTTTTCCAATGGAAGAGAGTTACCTACTTTGATGTCAGCTTGTGGTCCAGAAACGATACGATCGTCCACTTTAAGACCTTTAGGAGCGATGATATATTTCTTTTCACCATCAGCATAATGGATCAATGCGATGTTCGCGGAACGGTTAGGATCGTACTCAACTGTAGCAACGCGTCCTGGTATTCCATCTTTAGTACGTTTGAAATCGATAATCCGGTATTTACGTTTGTGTCCACCACCATGGTGACGAACCGTAATTTTACCTTGGTTATTACGACCAGCATGCTTGAACAGAGGAGCAAGCAAGGATTTCTCCGGTGTTGATGTTGTGATCTCTTCAAAAGTAGAAACCGACATCGCACGTCGAGCTGGTGAGGTTGGTTTATATTTTTTAATTGGCACTCTGATTTCCTCCTAACTTTAAGAAATGGGGTTTATACCGATTCAAAGAATTCCAATTCTTTGCTTTCTGCGCTTAGGGACACGATAGCTTTTTTCCAGATGGAAGTGTAGCCGGAGTGTTTGCCATAGCGTTTTGGCTTAGCTGGCATTCTCAATGTGTTTACATTTGTAACTTTCACTTTGAAAATCGCTTCAATAGCTTGTTTAATTTCTGTTTTGTTAGCGCGAAGATCCACTTCGAAAACATACTTTTTGTTAGCCATTAGGTCGCTTGTACGCTCAGTGATGATCGGGCGCTTGATAATGTCGCGTGGATTTTTCATTGTGCAAGCACCTCCTCAACTTTCTGTACAGCTTCTTGCGTAATGATCAATTTGTCATGCAACATGACATCAAGAACATTAACACCATCAGCAGCAACAAATTTCACACCTGGGATATTACGAGCTGATAAAGCAACATTGGAATCATTAGCTACGCCAACTACCAATACTTTGCTATCAACTTTAAGGTTGTTCAAAATGGCTACGAAATCTTTAGTCTTAGGAGCATTCAATTGAAGCTGATCCAAAACGATCAATCCGTTATCGATAAGTTTCGAGGACAAAGCGGACTTAATCGCTAAGCGACGAACTTTTCTAGGCAATTTGAAACCATAGCTGCGAGGTGTCGGTCCGAATACGGTACCGCCGCCTTTCCACTGTGGAGCACGAATACTACCTTGACGCGCACGACCTGTACCTTTTTGTTTCCAAGGTTTACGACCACCGCCGCGAACTTCAGAACGACCTTTTGTTTTGTGAGTTCCTTGACGCACAGCTGCTTGTTGTAAAAGAACAGCTTCGTGAATCGCGTGAACGTGAGGCTCAATTCCGAAAACAACGTCAGACAGTTCAATTTCCCCTACCTGAGCACCTGTTACATTATATAAAGCTACTTTTGGCATCTGTCTTCCTCCTTTCTTACTTTTTAACAGCAGACTTCACGCTAACGTAGCTGTTTTTAGGACCCGGAATGGAACCTTTAACTAGCAATACATTACGTTCAGCATCTACTTTAATAATTTGCAGGTTTTGCAAAGTTACTGTTTCGTTACCCATGTGTCCTGGAAGCTTTTTACCTTTAGGAACACGGTTTGCTTGAATGGAACCCATGGAACCTGGTCCGCGGTGATAACGTGATCCGTGTGCCATTGGCCCAGTGGATTGGTTATGTCTTTTGATGTTACCTTGAAAACCTTTACCTTTGGAAGTACCCGTTACATCAACGAATTCGCCCTCTGTAAACAGATCTGCTTTCAGTTCTTGACCAACTTCATAGTCACCCAACTGAATGCCACGAATTTCTTTAACGTAGCGCTTAGGCGTTGCCCCTGCTTTTTTCGCATGGCCAAGCTCTGGTTTAATGATTCTGCTAGCTTTCACATCATCAAAACCGATTTGGATCGACTCATACCCGTCGTTATCCACATCTTTCTTTTGCAGTACCACACATGGTCCCGCTTGAATGACAGTTACCGGAACTACATTACCCTCCGGAGTAAACAACTGTGTCATCCCAAGTTTTTTTCCTAAGATACCTTTCATCGTTGACACCTCATTCCTTCCTAACATTCATTCTATAGTTGTATTACAGTTTGATCTCAATGTCTACGCCAGACGGTAAGTCCAGACGCATTAGAGCATCAACTGTTTGTGGTGTTGGATTCACAATATCGATAAGACGCTTATGCGTACGCATTTCGAATTGCTCACGCGAATCCTTGTACTTGTGTACCGCACGAAGAACCGTGATGATTTGCTTCTCAGTAGGAAGCGGAATCGGACCGGATACACCTGCACCGGAACGCTTGGCAGTTTCCACGATTTTCTCAGCTGATTGATCAATAATTCTGTGATCATAAGCTTTCAAACGGATACGAATCTTTTGCTTTGCCATTTAAAACCCTCCTTCTATCGCCCAATTTAGTATCGGACATACTCCGCGAAAATTCTCCAACAGCCTTCCCCATGGCAAAGGGGCCAGGTGTGTCGGCAACCTCTCGCATCATCGCAACGTCACAGACCAACGTTTTATATTATATAAAATATTAAACGTAATTGCAAGCGAAACTTTAGTCATACACCTATATTTTATTCATTGTAGCAATTAGGGTTAATTTATATACCTAGTATCCCTGCTGAAACCCAAATAAATAAAAACACTTACCACCTAAGCGGTAAGTGTTTCTTCTATATATAAAACTTATTTTTGAATTGTAGCAACCGCGCCCGCACCAACTGTACGTCCGCCTTCACGAATCGCGAAGCGTGTTCCTTCTTCGATTGCGATTGGGTTGATCAGTTCTACTGTAACTGTGATGTTATCACCTGGCATAACCATCTCTGTTCCTTCTGGAAGGGAGATGATACCCGTTACATCAGTTGTACGGAAGTAGAACTGAGGACGGTAACCAGTGAAGAAAGGCTTATGACGGCCACCCTCTTCTTTAGTTAGAACGTAGATTTGAGCTGTAAAGTTTGTGTGTGGTTTAACTGAACCCGGTTTCGCAAGAACTTGTCCACGCTCGATGTCTTTACGGTCTACACCACGAAGCAATGCTCCGATGTTGTCACCAGCTTGAGCGGAATCAAGCAATTTGCGGAACATCTCTACACCAGTTACGATGCATTTACGAGTTTCTTCAGCAATAC
This sequence comes from Paenibacillus sp. N3.4, assembly GCF_008017805.1. Lineage (GTDB taxonomy): Bacteria > Bacillota > Bacilli > Paenibacillales > NBRC-103111 > Paenibacillus_E. The sequence continues at coordinate 25,740 of NZ_VRTT01000044.1, forward strand.
CAACGATTTCAACTTCTTCTTGTACTTTAACTGTTCCACGCTCTACACGACCTGTAGCAACTGTACCACGGCCTGTGATTGAGAATACATCCTCAACCGGCATAAGGAAAGGTTTGTCAGTTTGACGCTCAGGAGTTGGGATATAAGTATCGACTTGTTCGAACAACTCGATGATTTTATCAGCCCAAGGACCTTCTGGGTTTGCAAGAGCTTCACGAGCTGCACCACGGATGATTGGTGTATCATCGCCTGGGAATTCGTACTCGTTAAGAAGGTCGCGAACTTCCATCTCAACTAGTTCAAGCAACTCTTCGTCTTCAACCATGTCGCATTTGTTAAGGAATACTACGATGTAAGGTACGCCTACTTGACGGGAAAGCAGGATGTGCTCGCGAGTTTGCGGCATAGGGCCGTCAGCTGCGGATACAACCAGAATCGCTCCGTCCATTTGAGCAGCACCAGTAATCATGTTCTTAACATAGTCAGCATGTCCAGGACAGTCAACGTGTGCGTAGTGACGGTTAGGTGTTTCGTACTCAACGTGAGCTGTGGAGATTGTGATACCGCGCTCGCGCTCTTCTGGTGCTTTATCGATTTGGTCGAATGCTACTGCAGCTCCACCGTATCTTTTGGACAATACTGTTGTGATCGCAGCTGTCAAAGTTGTTTTACCATGGTCAACGTGACCGATAGTCCCAATGTTAACATGCGGTTTATTACGTTCAAATTTAGCCTTTGCCATTTTAAACGATTCCTCCTTAGAGTGACTAATAGTTTTATATTAAGCGCCTTTGCCTTTTGCAATAATTTCTTCTGCAATGGACTTAGGTACTTCTTCATAATGCGAAAGTTCCATGGAGTAAACACCACGGCCTTGTGTTCTCGAACGAAGTGTTGTGGAATAACCAAACATTTCAGAAAGAGGTACCTTAGCACGGATGACTTGCGCTCCATGACGGCTATCCATACCTTCGATACGTCCACGACGGGAGTTAAGGTCACCCATAACATCGCCCATGTACTCTTCTGGTACAGTAACTTCAACCTTCATGATTGGTTCAAGAAGAACCGGTTTACATTTTTCTTTAGCTGCTTTAAGTGCCATGGATCCCGCAATTTTGAACGCCATTTCATTGGAGTCAACATCATGGTAAGATCCATCAACGACAGTAGCTTTGATATCCACGAGCGGGAATCCTGCGATTACACCGTTTTTCATGGATTCTTCGATACCAGCTTGAATAGGTGCGATATATTCTCTAGGAATGGATCCGCCTACTACCTTGTTCTCGAAGATGAAACCAGTGCCAGCTTCTTGAGGTTCGAACTCAACCCAACAATGTCCGTATTGACCACGGCCACCGGATTGACGAACGAATTTACCTTCAACTTTAGCTGAAGCACGGAAAGTTTCACGGTAAGCTACTTGAGGTTTACCTACATTGGTTTCTACTTTGAATTCACGAAGCATACGGTCAACGAGAATCTCAAGGTGAAGCTCACCCATACCCGCGATGATCGTTTGTCCTGTTTCTTCATCTGTAGAAGCACGGAACGTAGGATCTTCTTCTGCAAGTTTTTGTAATGCGATACCCATTTTATCTTGATCGGCTTTCGTTTTCGGTTCAACAGCAAGCTGGATAACCGGTTCTGGGAAAACCATTCTTTCAAGGATAACAGGGTTTTTCTCATCACAAAGTGTATCACCTGTTGTTGTATCTTTCAATCCAACAGCCGCGGCAATATCACCTGAGTATACAATGCTGATTTCTTGACGTGCGTTCGCATGCATTTGCAGAATACGACCAACACGTTCACGTTTGCCTTTTGTTGCGTTAACAACGTAGGAACCGGAGTTCAAGGTACCAGAGTATACACGGAAGAAGGTAAGACGACCAACGAAAGGATCTGTCATGATTTTGAATGCAAGCGCTGAGAAAGGTTGATCATCAGCAGACTTACGAACCACTTCAGTACCATCGTCAAGAACACCTTTAATATCAGGTACATCAAGTGGGGATGGCAGATAGTTAATAACTGCATCCAACATCAATTGAACACCTTTGTTTCTGTATGAAGATCCGCAGATAACTGGGAAGATTTTCACTTCGCAGACACCCTTACGCAGAGCTCCTTTGATTTCATCAACAGTAAGTTCTTCACCTTCGAGATATTTCATTGTAAGCTCTTCATCAAGCTCAGCAACTTTCTCGATCAGTTCCAATCTCAATTCTGCGACTTTATCTTTGAACTCAGCAGGGATCTCGATTTTTTCGATATCCTTACCAAGATCATCTTTGTACATATACGCCACTTCATCAACTAAATCGATGATGCCTTTGAATTCATTCTCAGCACCGATCGGAAGTTGAATAGCAACCGCATTTGCGCCCAGTTTAAGACGCATGGATTCAACAACTTGCAAGAAATCTGCACCGATGATATCCATTTTGTTTACGTAAGCAATACGAGGAACATTGTATTTATCAGCTTGTCTCCAAACTGTTTCCGATTGAGGCTCAACGCCCTCTTTCGCACTAAATACACCAACTGCTCCATCTAACACACGGAGGGAACGCTCTACCTCAACGGTAAAGTCAACGTGTCCCGGGGTATCGATAACGTTGATGCGGTGACCTTCCCAATGAGCAGTCGTAGCAGCGGAAGTAATCGTGATTCCGCGCTCCTGCTCTTGTTCCATCCAGTCCATCGTTGCTCCACCTTCGTGGACTTCACCGATTTTGTGAACACGGCCTGTATAAAACAAGATACGCTCAGTGGTAGTTGTTTTACCAGCATCAATATGAGCCATGATCCCGATATTACGTGTATTTTTCAAGGAGTACTCTCTAGCCATAAGTCGTTATGCCTCCTTTCTAGTAATTGATTTCGAATTCTACCAACGGTAGTGAGCGAATGCTTTATTAGCTTCAGCCATTTTGTGTGTATCTTCACGTTTCTTAACGGAAGAACCTGTGCTGTTGCTAGCATCGATAATTTCATAAGCCAATCTTTCTTCCATCGTCTTCTCACCGCGAAGACGGGAGTAGTTGACCAACCAACGAAGACCTAAAGTCGAACGACGGTCAGGTCTAACTTCGATAGGCACTTGATAGTTTGCTCCACCAACACGGCGAGCTTTAACTTCTAGTACTGGCATGATGTTTTTGATAGCTGCTTCAAACACTTCCATCGGCTCTTTACCTGTACGATCTTTCACGAGGTTAAAAGCGTTATAAAGAATGGACTGTGCTACCCCTCTTTTTCCATCAATCATGATGCGATTGATAAGACGAGTAACTAGTTTGCTATTATAAATTGGATCTGGCAATACGTCTCTGCGAGTAACTGGACCTTTACGAGGCATAGTTATCCCCCTTTCTTATAAGAATCATTCCTGATTATTATCTCTTATTTTTTAACTTTCGGACGTTTTGTACCGTATTTGGAACGGGATTGCTTACGGTTGTTAACACCGGAAGTATCCAGAGCGCCACGCACGATGTGATAACGTACCCCTGGTAAATCTTTAATTCTACCTCCACGGATCAATACAACACTATGTTCTTGCAGGTTGTGACCGATACCTGGAATATAAGCTGTCACCTCTACGCGTTCGTTAAACGAACACGTGCGTATTTACGAAGTGCGGAGTTTGGCTTCTTAGGAGTCATTGTACCTACACGCGTGCAGACACCACGTTTTTGAGGAGCGCTCAAATCCGTTGATTCTCTTTTCAAAGCGTTAAACCCTTTTTGCAAAGCTGGTGATTTTGACTTCTCCACCTTCGCTTGACGACCTTTACGTACTAGTTGGTTAATTGTTGGCATATCGCCACCTCCTCCCTACATTCATAACATGATGATCTTTCTTTACAAGCCCACAGATCCAGGCGAGTCATAAATGAGCAAATAGAAAGTCTTTGCTATGAGCCAGCGCAAAAGTATAATTAACTGATGTACTTAAGACTCACCAACAAAAACGTCTTAGCGTTTATTCATTTACAACAGCTGCTACCGCAGCTCCAACTTCAATTCCACATGCTTTACCTAGCATCTTCATAGAATCTACGTAGGTAACAGGTATATCCATCTTATTACAGAGGCTTACCAGCTTTATCGTCAATCGCGGATCTGCATCTTTAGCAACCAGCACTTCGATTGCCTTGCCTTGTTCTAGCATTTTGGTTACTTTCTTCGTACCTACACTTATATTCTTGGCCTGTTTGAGTACATCATAAGACATAAGGCACATCCTCCAAAGAAAAGGAAAGAATAGTAACTTAGGCACACTCCGATATATTATCACTTTGATCATGGAGTGTCAAGGAATAACTTTGTTGTATCTAAAACTTTAACTGTATACTAACCATAGAAAACGAACGGATCATCCACTCCGAGAAGTGAAGATCCCGTTCATTACTATCCATCAACTATTCAACAGCAACGGTTTCTTTTTCCAAATCTTCGCCTTGTACAACAACTTCGTTAGGATCCGTAATTCGGATATTCCGGTAACGAGGCATACCTGTACCCGCAGGAATCAGTTTACCGATGATAACATTTTCTTTAAGTCCAAGCAATTGGTCAACTTTCCCTTTGATTGCTGCATCCGTTAAGACACGAGTCGTTTCTTGGAAAGAAGCTGCAGAAAGGAAAGAATCTGTTTCAAGGGATGCCTTCGTAATACCGAGCAAGATCGGTCTTGCGACAGCTGGTTCATTGCCGGCAAACAAAGCGACTTTGTTAGCATCTTCATATTCATGAATGTCTACGAAAGAACCTGGAAGAAGCGTTGTGTCTCCCGCGTCAACAATCCGAATTTTACGCAACATTTGACGAACCATAACTTCAATATGCTTATCGTTAATTTCTACCCCTTGGTTACGGTAAACGCGTTGTACTTCTTGCAGAATGTAGTTCTGCACGCCACGAATACCTTTAATGCGGAGCATCTCTTTCGGATCAATAGATCCGTCCGTCAGCTCGTCTCCAGCTTCCACTTGTTGATTCAAAGAAGCGCGGACACGTGATCCGTAAGGAACCGCATATACTTTGGATTCCGCTTCACCTTGGACTTCAATCTCACGACGGTCCTTCGCTTCACGGATTTCTTTAACGACACCATCAATCTCAGAAATGATCGCTTGACCTTTCGGATTCCGAGCTTCAAAAAGCTCCTGAATACGCGGCAAACCTTGTGTAATATCATCTCCGGCAACACCACCGGTATGGAACGTACGCATCGTCAACTGAGTTCCTGGCTCACCAATGGATTGAGCGGCAATAATACCTACTGCCTCACCAACCTCCACGAATTGACCAGTAGCTAAGTTACGACCGTAACATTTCTTACATACACCATGATTGGTGCGGCAGCTAAGAACGGAACGAATTTGAAGTTTTTCAATACCTGCTTCGATAATGGCATCAGCAATGCCCGATTCGATGAGCTCATTGCGTTGAACAATAACTTCACCTGTTTGTGGATGACGAAGAGTCTCATACGCATAACGTCCTTCAATACGATCGTAGAGATCTTCAATAACCTCTTTACCGTCTTGAATTTTGCTAACCATGAAGCCTTTGTCTGTTCCGCAATCATCTTCACGAACGATAACGTCTTGTGCAACGTCAACGAGACGACGAGTCAAGTACCCTGAGTCAGCTGTACGCAGTGCTGTATCGGCAAGACCTTTACGCGCTCCGTGCGTGGAAATAAAGTACTCTAAGATCGTTAAGCCTTCACGGAAGTTTGATTTGATTGGCAACTCCATAATTTTACCGGATGGGTTAGCCATCAAACCACGCATACCGCCAAGCTGTGTAATCTGCGATTTATTACCCCGTGCTTTAGACTCAACCATCATGCTGATGGAGTTGTATTTATCCAAGGATTTCATCAGAATATCGGTGATTTCATCCTTCGCTTTACTCCAAATCGCAATAACGCGGTCATAACGCTCTTCATCTGTAATCAAACCACGACGATATTGGTTCGTTACGACACGTACTTTCTCTTCACACTCTTTGAGGATCGCTACTTTTTCAGTAGGAACCACAACGTCTGATACCGCTACGGTAATACCCGCTTTGGTGGAGTACGTGAATCCAAGCTCTTTAATTTTATCAAGAATCATCGACGTTTGAGTTGTGTGGTATTTACGGAAACACTCAGCAATGATGGAACCGAGATATTCTTTACCTACCGCTTTGTTCTCATCACGTTCCAACATAATGGCTCTAAGATCAGCACCTTTGTCGAACACAAAGTGTGCATCCGGAATACCATTCAGCAAGTTCGTTTTGGTTGGCTCATTAATGAATGGGAAATCAGCAGGATAGATTTCGTTCATAATGATTTTACCAATCGTCGTGATCAGCATTGCATTTTGTTGTTTCTCTGTGAAGCTTGTTTTGTTTAATGCTTTAGCCGGAATAGCAACACGAGCGTGCAGCGCCATTTTGCCAGCTTGGTAAGAAGAAACAGCTTCATGTACGGTTCTAATGATAGAACCTGCACCTTTAGCAAATTTGTTGTCCGTTGTTAAGTAGAAGCTTCCCAGAACCATATCCTGTGAAGGCGTAACAACCGGCTTACCGTCTTTCGGATTCAAGATGTTACCTGACGCCAGCATGAGCAAACGAGCTTCAGCTTGTGCTTCAGATGACAATGGTACGTGAACGGCCATTTGGTCACCGTCGAAGTCAGCATTGTAAGCTGTACAAACGAGTGGGTGAAGTTTAATAGCGCGGCCTTCGACCAGAATCGGTTCAAACGCTTGAATACCAAGTCTATGCAGCGTAGGGGCACGGTTCAGAAGAACCGGATGCTCCTTGATCACTTCTTCTAGAACATCCCATACATCAGGACTTACGCGCTCAACCTTACGTTTCGCACTCTTGATGTTATGAGCTAACCCTTTATTTACAAGCTCTTTCATAACGAAAGGCTTGAACAATTCAAGTGCCATTTCCTTCGGAAGACCACATTGGTACATCTTCAGGTTAGGACCTACGACGATAACGGAACGACCGGAATAGTCGACACGTTTACCGAGCAGGTTTTGACGGAAACGACCTTGTTTACCTTTCAGCATATGACTGAGGGATTTCAAAGGACGGTTACCTGGTCCTGTTACTGGACGACCGCGGCGACCGTTATCAATGAGAGCATCAACAGCTTCTTGAAGCATCCGTTTTTCGTTTTGCACGATAATGTCGGGTGCTCCCAGATCAAGTAGTCTCTTCAAACGGTTGTTACGGTTGATTACGCGGCGGTACAAATCATTCAAGTCAGATGTCGCAAAGCGACCTCCATCGAGTTGTACCATCGGACGAAGCTCCGGAGGGATGACTGGCAATACATCCAGAACCATCCAACCCGGCATATTCTTCGAGTTACGGAAAGCTTCCATAACTTCCAAACGCTTGATCGCACGATTACGACGTTGACCTTGCGCTGTTTTAAGTTCTTCTTTCAGCGTATCTACTTCGCGCTCAATATCGATGTCGATCAGCAGCTTTTTCACTGCTTCAGCACCCATACCCGCTTGGAAAGCATAGCCGTATTTCTCACGATAGCTACGGTATTCTTTCTCAGACAGCAATTGTTTCTTTTCAAGAGGTGTATCTCCCGGATCTGTTACCACATAAGACGCGAAGTAGATAACCTCTTCCAAAGATCTTGGAGACATATCTAGTGCAAGACCCATGCGGCTAGGAATACCTTTGAAGTACCAAATATGGGAGACAGGAGCTGCTAGCTCAATATGACCCATGCGCTCACGACGCACCTTTTGACGTGTTACTTCAACGCCACAACGGTCACAGACTACGCCTTTATAACGGACGCGCTTGTATTTACCGCAATGACATTCCCAATCTTTCGTTGGTCCGAAGATCTTTTCACAGAAAAGACCTTCTTTCTCAGGTTTTAAGGTTCTGTAGTTAATCGTTTCCGGCTTCTTTACTTCCCCACGGGACCAAGAGCGAATTTTATCGGGTGATGCCAAGCCGATTTTCATAAACTCGAAGTTGTTAACGTCCATCAAGGAGCAACCCTCCTTTAAGAATTTAAACCCACTATGCAGTGAATCGTTCTCGATCTATTGTGGTGTATTTATTCATTAACCCCTAATTCGGAGCCTTCTAGATTTAGGTTTAATTTGTCGCTAGTTACTTCGTCATCGTCATCTGTTTCTTTCATTTCGATTTCTTCTTCGTCACCGGACAAGATTTTGACATCCATACCTAAGCTTTGAAGCTCTTTAATCAAAACTTTGAAAGATTCAGGAACGCCCGGTTCCGGTACGTTCTCGCCTTTGACGATCGATTCGTATGTTTTCACACGACCCACAACGTCATCTGACTTCACGGTAAGAATTTCTTGAAGGGTATAAGCCGCTCCATAAGCCTCAAGCGCCCAAACCTCCATCTCCCCGAAACGTTGTCCACCGAACTGCGCTTTACCACCCAGCGGCTGCTGAGTAACAAGGGAGTAAGGTCCTGTGGAACGGGCATGGATTTTATCATCAACCATGTGCGCCAATTTGATCATGTACATGACGCCAACAGTTACTTCACGTTCAAACGATTCTCCTGTACGACCATCGTACAGAATCGTTTTACCACTGCGCTGCATACCTGCTTCTTCCATCGCATCGAACACGTCATACTCACGCGCTCCGTCGAATACCGGCGTTGCAGCATGAATACCGAGGTACTTGGATGCCATACCCAAGTGAACTTCAAGCACTTGACCGATGTTCATCCGGGATGGAACCCCTAGTGGGTTCAAGACAACTTCTACTGGAGTACCATCCGGAAGGAAAGGCATATCTTCTTCAGGGAGAATACGTGCTACTACCCCTTTGTTACCATGACGTCCCGCCATTTTGTCGCCTTCAGAGATTTTACGCTTCTGAGCGATATAGGCACGCACGAGTTGGTTGACACCTGGAGGCAGCTCATCGCCATTCTCACGGGTAAATACTTTAACGTCAACGACAATACCATCTGTACCATGCGGTACGCGTAGAGAGGTATCACGAACCTCACGAGCCTTCTCACCGAAGATCGCGTGAAGCAATCTTTCTTCCGCTGTTAATTCCGTAACACCTTTAGGCGTTACTTTACCAACAAGGATGTCGCCTGCGCCAATTTCGGCACCGACACGGATAATACCGCGCTCATCTAGATTTTTCAGAGCGTCTTCCCCAACGTTCGGAATATCACGTGTGATTTCCTCAGGTCCGAGTTTCGTATCACGAGCCTCTGACTCGTACTCCTCGATATGAATCGAAGTGTACACATCTTCTTTGACAAGCTTTTGGCTTAACAAGATCGCATCCTCATAGTTGTAACCTTCCCAAGTCATGAAGGCAACAACAACGTTACGCCCAAGAGCCAATTCCCCTTGTTCCGTTGATGGTCCATCAGCAAGAATGTCTCCTGTTTTAACCAATTGGCCTTTCTTGACGATCGGACGTTGGTTAATGCACGTACCTTGTTGGAACGCATAAACTTATGAAGCTTATATTTGACAATATTACCGCTGACCAGCTTACCGTCTACCATTCTTGGCGACGCAGCCAAATTTCATTCGCAGCAGCTTTTTCGATAATTCCGTCGAATTTGGATACAATACATACTCCTGAGTCTTTAGCGACCTTGTGCTCCATTCCTGTCCCTACTAGAGGAGCTTTAGGAATAAGGAGAGGTACTGCTTGACGCTGCATGTTTGAACCCATCAAGGCACGGTTAGAGTCATCATTTTCAAGGAAAGGAATTAACGCTGTTGCCACAGATACAACTTGCTTAGGGGAGACGTCCATATAATCGACGCGCTCAACCGGAAGCGTTAAGTTATCATCTTTGTAACGAACGATAATAGAATCCTCAACGAATTTGCTATCTTCCGTTAATACGGCATTCGCCTGAGCGATAACGTAGTTATCTTCTTCATCAGCCGTCAATAGGCGATTTGCGTTGTAACAATACCTGTCTTCGGATCTACCCAACGATAAGGAGCCTCAATGAAGCCATACTCATTAATGCGGGCGAAAGTGGACAAGGAGTTGATCAAACCAATGTTCGGTCCCTCTGGCGTCTCAATTGGACACATACGGCCATAGTGAGAGTGATGCACGTCACGAACTTCCATCCCTGCGCGCTCTCTCGTCAAACCGCCGGGTCCCAGTGCAGACAGACGTCTCTTATGCGTTAATTCAGCAAGCGGATTCGTCTGATCCATAAATTGAGAAAGTTGGGAGCTGCCGAAGAACTCTTTGATCGATGCGATAACAGGACGAATGTTGATTAATGCCTGAGGCGTAATCACATTAGCATCTTGAATGGACATACGTTCGCGCACAACACGCTCCATACGGGAAAGTCCAATACGGAATTGGTTTTGCAACAACTCACCTACAGAACGTAGTCTACGGTTACCCAAGTGATCGATATCATCCGTATTACCGATACCATGCAGCAAGTTAATGAAATAGTTAATGGATGAAATAATATCGGCAGGCGTAATGTTTTTGACTGATTTGTCAATAACACCGTTAGAAATAACTTTCACGACCTTGCCTTCTTCGTTAGGCGAGTACACGTTGATGCATTGAACAGGAATCGTATCCACGTCCGTTACACCTTTAGGAATCGAGAACTCTTTGAAGCCCGCACCTTTTTCAATGAAAGGCAGGATTTCATCTAACGTACGACGATCCAGCAATTGCCCGGCCTCTGCAATGATCTCTCCAGTTTCGGAGTCCACCAATGTTTCAGCCAAACGTTGATTAAACAATCTATTTTTGATGTGAAGTTTCTTATTAATTTTGTAGCGACCTACATTCGCTAAATCATAACGCTTCGGATCAAAGAACCGAGCAACGATCAAGCTTCTTGCATTATCAAGCGTAGGTGGCTCACCCGGACGAAGACGCTCATAGATTTCGATTAACGCTTTTTCCGTAGAATCCGTGTTATCTTTATCTAGCGTATTTCGGATATATTCATTATCGCCAAGCAAATCCAAAATTTCTGCATCGGTACCAAAACCTAAAGAACGAAGCAGGACAGTAACTGGAATTTTACGCGTGCGATCGATACGAACATAGATAATATCCTTCGCATCTGTCTCAAGCTCCAGCCATGCGCCACGGTTAGGAATGACCGTTGCTGTGTATGTTTTTTTGCCGTTTTTATCCACTTTTGTGCTATAATAAACACTGGGCGAACGAACGAGCTGGGAGACGATTACACGCTCCGCACCGTTGATAATGAAGGTTCCTGTGTCCGTCATGATAGGGAAATCCCCCATGAACACTTCTTGTTCTTTGACTTCACCAGTCTCCCTATTGATCAAACGGACTTTGACTCTTAACGGCGCCGCATAGGTTACGTCGCGTTCTTTGGATTCATCGACAGAGTACTTAGGCTCACCTAAGCTATAGTCGATAAACTCCAGTACTAGGTTACCTGTAAAATCCTGAATCGGAGAGATATCCTGAAACATCTCACGAAGTCCTTCTTCCAAAAACCACTCGTACGATTTTTGCTGGATTTCAATCAGGTTTGGAATGCCCAGCACCTCATTAATACGTGCATAAGTCCTGCGTTTACGTCGTCCAAATTGAACAAGATGTCCCGCCAACTTTCATTCACCCCTCAACTCTACTCAATAAATAAAAAGAAAGAAGAAAAACTTCTACCGACGTACACTCAGGACGCCTCCGTTAGTGGAGCCCGTCCGAATCAAGCGACTGTATGGATGGAGGTTTTTCTCTGTGATCGACAAGACATTTCCAAATTTTTCTTCCCATCCAGTTAGAGTTGCCTAAAATTCAAACATTATACGTTACCAGTTAAAATTTTATGCATCTCGGACGAAAAAAAGACTTGACATTTTTGTTTACTAAAGACATGTGTCCCATCTTAATACTGACATTTTCTTATAATATCACATTTAAAATGTCAAGTCAAACTATTTCCCTCGATTGTCATATCCGGCAGTATCCACAGCAGCCCGGCGATGACTCACTTGATCGCTTTTAATATTCTATACCCTTTGTCCTTAGAAACCTCGACAACCTCACTATACAAAGCTTCAAGCTTCTTCACAGCAGAGGGAGCGCCTTGCTTCTTCTGAATAACCACCCAAATCGCTCCACCTTCAACCAAGCAATCATAGGCTTCCACAAAAATACGATGGACGACTTCTTTACCGGCGCGAATCGGAGGATTCGTCAACACAACGTCAAAGCGCTGTTCTTTCACTTGCTCCAGCAAATCACTTTGCTGAATGGTTACATTGGTGATGCCATTACGCTTAGCATTATCTTTCGAAAGCTCGACAGCTCTCTCGTTAATATCCAACATCGTTACATGTCCTTTCGGACACATCGCTGCAGCGCTAAGTCCAATAGGCCCATAGCCACATCCAACATCTAAAACTCTGGCATCCTCGGCAAACTGCATCGTTTCAATTAAATGCTTACTGCCATAATCTACACTCTTTTTGGAAAAGACGCCCGCGTCTGTCATAAAAGTGTATGCTTTACCGCGCAATTCTTCTTTAATCGTCGCCAGCTGATGCTGGACAGTCGGCTTTTGTGTGTAGTAGTGCTCTAACACGTTATGAATTCCTCCTCCTTTTTTGCCTATAGGAAAATCAAATAACGAGAGCGTTCCTAAGGCTTTCCTATGGGCAAAAACCTCAGTGGTTAAAAAAACCTCTTGAAGTCTAGCTTCAAGAGGTTTCCTAATGAAAGATTACTTCACTTCTACGGAAGCGCCTGCTTCTGTAAGTTTAGCTTTAACTGCATCTGCTTCTTCTTGGCTAACTTTTTCTTTAACTGCTTTTGGAGCTCCGTCAACAAGGTCTTTCGCTTCTTTCAGGCCAAGACCTGTGATTTCGCGAACTACTTTGATTACGTTGATTTTGGATGCGCCAGCGCTAGTCAAGATAACATCAAACTCAGTTTGAGCTTCTTCAACTGCTACTGCCGCGCCACCGCCAGCTGCTACTGGAGCTGCTGCTGTTACGCCAAACTCTTCTTCAATTGCTTTAACCAGGTCGTTCAATTCCAAGATTGTCATGCCTTTGATTGCTTCTAGGATCGTTGCATTTGTGCTCATGGTTAAACCTCCATTATCATTTCATATATTTTTTTGTGATAGTCGTTAAACAAAATTAAGCTTGACCTTCAGCTTCTTTTTTCTCAGCAACTGCTTTAACAGCAAGTGCAAAGTTACGAACTGGAGCTTGAAGAACGCTAAGCAACATGGAGAGAAGACCATCTCTGGATGGAAGTTCTGCAAGTGCTTTAATTTGATCGTATCCAACTACGCGGCCTTCGACCACGCCACCTTTTACGCTCAATTGATCATTCTTTTTCGCAAATTCAGTCAAGATTTTCGCTGGAGCAACTAGATCGTCTTTGCTGAAAGCAATAGCAGTTGGACCAGTTAGGTACTCATCCAATGCGCTTAGTTCAGCATTTGCCGATGCGCGTCTAGCCAACGAGTTCTTGAGAACTACAAATTCAATACCAGCTTCGCGCAAGGTTTTACGCAGCTGTGTTACTTGAGCTACGTTCAAACCGCGGTAATCTGCGATGATTGTAGAAGCACTAGCTTTAAACTTCTCAGTCACTTCAGCTACTGCTAGTTCTTTCGCTGCAAGAATTTTCGCGTTTGCCATAGTACACCTCACTTCTTATGCATTTATGTTTCTATTCGCAAACAGTAGAAGTATCAGCATTCCTTATATACAATAAGAAATGCCTTCGTAGACTCTACGAAGGCATGATGTGTTCACTTTTTCCTTGATGTACAAAGAAATCGTTATATATATCATAACACCTCGGTAGGAAATTAAGCCGTGCGGCACCTACTGTCTACGGTTTGCATATTCATTTTTATGACCTTAGATAGGTTATCATGACCAGAGACCGAAGTCAACTGGATGCTTTTACTTATCTGAAGGATTGGACGTTTACACGAACACTAGGGCCCATTGTCGAAGATACAGCAATGTTTTTCAGGTAAACACCTTTAGCAGCTGCTGGTTTCGCTCTAACAAGCGCATCAACCAATGCTTTGAAGTTTTCGTTCAACTTATCAGCATCGAAAGATACTTTACCAAGTGGAGCATGAATTTGTCCTGCTTTATCAAGACGGTATTCGATTTTACCAGCTTTGATCTCCTGAACAGCTTTGGTAACGTCGAAAGTAACTGTGCCCGCTTTCGGGTTCGGCATTAAACCTTTACCCCCGAGAATACGACCCAATTTACCTACTTCGCTCATCATGTCTGGAGTAGCTACGCAAACGTCGAAGTCGAACCAACCTTGTTGAATTTTGTTGATCATGTCAGCATCACCAACAAAATCTGCCCCAGCTGCTTCAGCTTCTTTCGCTTTTTCACCTTTGGCAAATACAAGTACGCGTTTTGTTTTACCAGTACCGTGTGGAAGTACAACGACACCACGAACAGCCTGATCTTGTTTTCTTGGGTCTACACCCAGACGAACTGCAATATCTACAGTTTCATCGAATTTAGCAGGAGCTGTTTTCTTAACAAGCTCGATTGCTTCTGACGGATCATACAAGGTTTCAGCGTTTACAAGCTGAGATACCTCGCGGTATTTTTTACCGTGTTTAGGCATAATTCAAATCCTCCTTAGTGGTATTAACGGATAATCCTCCCACCGAGCGGCCAGAGAGTTTTCATACGAAGAAAACTTTCTTGTTAAGCAGTCTGCTTAACAAGCCGCATTCCATACGGAATTAATCTTCGATGACGATTCCCATGCTGCGAGCAGTACCTTCAACCATACGCATTGCAGCCTCAACGGATGCAGCATTAAGGTCAGGCATTTTTTGTTCAGCGATTTCGCGAACTTTTGCGCGTTTCACAGTTGCAACTTTTTTCTTGTTTGGTTCGCCGGATCCTTTTTCGATACCAGCAACGACGCGAAGAAGAACTGCAGCCGGAGGCGTTTTAGTGATGAATGTAAAGGAGCGGTCTTCAAATACTGTAATTTCAACTGGAATGATAAGACCAGCTTGATCAGCAGTACGAGCGTTAAACTCTTTACAGAAAGCCATGATGTTCACACCTGCTTGACCCAATGCTGGACCGATAGGTGGTGCTGGATTCGCTTTCGCAGCTTGAACTTGAAGCTTCACGATTTTAATAACCTTTTTTGCCATGATGGACACCTCCTTGCACATAATATAGGGATCTTTGATGGAGTCAAAGTCTCACCTTTTCAGGGATCTTTGACGGAGTCAAAGTCTCTCCGCTAGGAGTTAGACGGGCATAACACCCTCCCACTAACGAAGTCTATCCCGAGGAATAGACCTGGTAGAAACCCTTGGTTGTCTTGTTTTATAGCTTTTCCACTTGGTCGAAATCGAGCTCAAGCGGGGTTTCTCTACCAAACATGTTGACGTGTACCTTGAGCTTACCTTTATCAGCAATAATTTCCTCAACAGAACCAACAAAGTTCGCAAAAGGTCCCACTTTGACGCGTACGGTTTCTTTGAGTTCGAAGTCAATTTTCTCCTTCGGCTCTTCCATACCCATATGCTTCAGAATGGATTCCACTTCCTCAGGCAGTAATGCAGTCGGTTTAGAGCCAGATCCCGTAGAACCTACGAATCCAGTAACTCCTGGCGTATTGCGCACAACATACCACGAATCATCTGTTTGAATCATTTCAACGAGGACATAACCCGGGTAAACTTTACGCATAACGACTTTTTTCTTGCCGTCTTTGTTTACCAGTTCTTCTTCCATAGGCACAAGCACACGGAAGATCTTGTCCGTCATTTCCATAGACTCAACGCGTTTCTCTAAGTTGGCTTTCACTTTGTTCTCATACCCTGAATAGGTATGTACGACGTACCATCTTTTTTCCATGAATAGATTCACCTATAGTCCTGTTTATTTAAAAACAAGGCGCAGCAACTCAGAAATTCCAAGATCAAGCACAAAAAAATAAACAGCAACGAATGCTACCGTGCCCAGTACGACAAGCGTATAGGTAGTCATTTCTTTGCGACTTGGCCACTTGACTTTTTTGAGTTCTGTCCAACAGTCGGTGAAGAAGGAAAACGTGGATCCGAAGCTTTGTCTCATTCTAGCCAAGAACGCCACAAACTACACCTCCAAAGAACTACCTAGTCTCGCGATGAGCAGTATGTTCATTGCAAAATTTGCAATATTTCTTCAACTCAATACGGTCGGGATTGTTGCGCTTATTTTTAGTGGATGCATAGTTTCTTTGTTTGCAATTTGTGCACGCTAATGTGACGATAACCCGCATGATGTACACCTCCTACAGACACTTTCTAATTAAAGCCCTTCGAAGCGCAACAAAAAGAAAGCGACTTTTAGGGCTACCTGAAATACTTTATCACAACCCCTAATAGGGTGTCAAGGAAGAAGTCTCATTCTGCGAGAGTATCATCAGTATAGACGCCGCCGCGCTATGTTAAACATTTGCAAAAAAAACACCCGCGCTACGCATGTAGCAGGGGTGTCTATAAATCTCTGACTTCCAGATATCTTTCAAGCTTGCGTTTGACACGTTGAAGAGCATTATCAATAGACTTCACATGACGATCGAGATCAACTGCTATCTCTTGATACGATCTGCCATCGAGATAAAGCATCAGTACCCTGCGCTCCAAGTCACTTAATATCTCTCCCATTTTATCTTCAAGGCCCGTAAATTCTTCTTGATTAATTACTAACTCTTCCGGATCTGTAACCCGGGAACCGCTAATAACGTCAAGCAGCGTACGGTCAGAATCTTCATCATAGATAGGCTTATCCAGTGACACGTAGGAATTAAGAGGAATGTGCTTCTGACGAGTTGCTGTCTTAATCGCCGTGATGATCTGTCTCGTGATGCACAGTTCAGCAAAGGCTTTGAATGAAGCAAGCTTGTCTCCTCGGAAATCGCGGATAGATTTATACAAACCTATCATGCCTTCCTGCACAATGTCTTCTCGGTCTGCACCTATCAAAAAATAAGAAACGCGCCTTCGCACGAACAAAATTCTTATACTTATTGATAAGGTATTCCAACGCTTCGCTACTGCCTTCACGGACTGCTTCGACGATGTCTTCATCTGGCTTGAGGTCATAATCGTACATTCTCAGTTCTTTGAGGTCGACACTCACCAACAATCCCTCCGGCCTGCAGGACTACCCAGATTCACAATAAAAAAGTTTAGGTTAAGTATACATGAAGAAAACTCACACCGTCAACGGGGAACCGCACCATTTCTAGCATTTGGAGGATTTTACTCCCCTCGACGCCACCGCTCGAACAACTCTTTTAGATCTCCTGTTAGTTTACCTTCAAACGGATTGCGCTTCGTGGACGCCTCAGGATGAATCCGTTCTCGCACTTCTTTACGATTCTGATTGATTTTGACCAGTAGTTCGCCCGCAGGCATGCGCAGGGCACCTTTACCGAAAATCACGTGCTGCTCAATCATGTCCGATGTCGCAACATAGATTTGCTTGCGCCTTCCCATCAGATTCGTGACCAAACGCTCGATCAACTCATCTGCGGTTTCCTTTTCTTTGGTGAAAAGTACGTGGAGTTTACTCTGCAAGTACTTCTTCCCCAGACCGGGCACCATATAAGCATCGAAAACCAGATATACTTTCATGCCGGAATAAGACTGATACTCTGCCAACCTATGAATCAGCTGATCCCGGGCCTCCTCCAGATCGGTCTCTTTCAACTTACTTAGTTCAGGCCAAGCACCAATGATATTGTAGCCATCTACGATCAAAATTTCTTCCATCCCGTTTAACTCTTGCTTCTTTGTCTAACCACTTCATACATCAGAACACCCGCCGCAACAGAAGCGTTCAATGAATTCACGTGTCCGGCCATAGGCAATTTGACTAAGAAGTCGCACTTTTCTTTAATTAATCTGCCGACTCCTTTACCTTCATTTCCAATAACAAGCGCAATCGGAATGGTAAAATTAGCCCTGTACACATCCTCAGCGGCTGACACATCGGTCCCAGCAACCCATACACCCTGTTCCTTCAATTGTTCTATCGTCTGTGCAATGTTCGTTACACGAGCAACAGGGACGTACTCAACGGCCCCAGCAGAGGTCTTGGATACGGTGGCAGTCAATCCAACAGAACGGCGTTTAGGGATAATAACCCCATGAACCCCTGTGCAATCAGCTGTCCGGAGTATAGAGCCCAAATTATGAGGATCTTCTATTTCATCGAGTATAAGAATAAAAGGTTCCTGCCCTTTTTCTTTGGCTTTGGCTAATATGTCATCCACTTCCACATACTCATAAGCAGCAACTTGAGCGACAACCCCCTGATGCTGCAAGCCTTCTGCCATTTGGTCAAGCTTTCGCTTGTCCGTAAATTGAACAATGATCCCCACATTCTTTGCCTCTGCAACAATGGGACCCGCAAATTGCTTCTGTGCGCTCTCAGCAATCCAAATTTTATTAATGGTTCGACCTGCACGAAGAGCCTCCAGTACGGAGTGCTTCCCGCCAATATATTCTTCATCCATGATGGTTCCTCCTAAACGTTTTGCATTAGAAAACGGTTCTTATATTCTATGATTTTTGCTTGCTGGCAAGCGCAAAATCCAATATTTCTTTCAATCGTTCAAAGGATTGCTTGTAATACAAATATCCGATTAAGCACTCAAACGCGGTACTGTGCCGATATTCCAGCACGTCCGCGTTCTTGGCTGTTGTTCCTGACTTGGCATTGCGTCCCCGCTTCACCATATCAATTTCTTCTTCCGTCAGCATCGGCATTAAAGCTTCCAGGAGCTTGGATTGCGCTTTTGCAGAGACAAACCCAGTTGCTGCTTTGTGTAAAAAGTTGGGGCGGTGATTCCCTTGGGAGACCACATATTGCCTAATATATACCTCATACACAGCATCCCCCATATAAGCCAAAACTAACGGGTTCAACAAATGCGGGCTTTTGGATGGCGGAAAATGAAACAAGTTGGCTGCATCTGGAAATACATCACTCATTTGCGCCGCCAACGAATTCCTTGCGGTGTATCTTCAAGGAATATCCCTTTCTCCGTCAATAAATCACGTATTTCGTCCGCACGGGCCCAATTCTTAGATTTACGCGATTCCGTTCGTTCGATAATCAACTGCTCAATCTCTTCATCCAGTAGTTCATTGGCTTGTTGAGAAAGAATGCCTAGAATTTGATCGAAAGCATGGAATTGATCCAAAAATAACTGAAGCGCAGCGGCATTCACCCGCTCCTGCTGCAAGTATAGATTCGCTTCAGCAACCAGATCGAATACTGCCGTAATCGCATCAGGCGTGTTGAAATCATCATTCATTTTTTCTTCGAACTGATGAGCTATCGCTGCAATGCGATCCGTCAGTTTCGTCTCAACTTCGCTCAATTGTGTCGCAGAAGCCAATTTCAGACGATGTTTCAAGTTATCATAGGCATTCTGAATACGTTCCAGTGAGTTCGTTGCTTGCTTCAAGCTTTCATCGCTGAAATTAAGCGGATTCCGGTAATGCCCTGACAGCATGAAGAAACGCAGAACCTCCGGTTTAATTTGCTTAACCAGATCGCGAATAAGAATGCCATTGCCCAGCGACTTGGACATCTTCTCATTGTCGATGTTAAGAAACGCATTATGCATCCAATAATGCGCCATAGGATGACCTGTTACCGCCTCAGTTTGGGCAATCTCACATTCATGATGCGGGAACGTCAAATCATGTCCTCCACCATGGATATCGATGGTTTCACCTAGATATTTGCGCACCATAGCGGAGCATTCAATATGCCAGCCAGGTCGTCCTTGTCCCCAAGGGCTATCCCAATAAATTTCTCCCGGTTTAGCTGCTTTCCATAACACAAAATCTTGCGGACTCTCTTTACGATCGTCTACTTCGATCCGAATACCGTATTGAAGCTCATCCAGGTTTTGTTGAGAAAGCTTGCCGTAATCGGCAAATTTACTTGTACGGTAATAGACATCGCCGCGGGCTTCATAGGCGTAGTCTTTATCCACCAGAACAGCAATGAAATCAATGATTTCCTGAATGTTCTCTGTGACGCGTGGATTCAAAGTGGCTTCGTGAACACCCAGCGTTTGAATATCTGCCAAAAATGCTTGAATAAATGTTTCAGCAAGCTCGGGAACGGTCACAGCAAGTTCCTCGGCTTTACGAATCATTTTATCATCCACATCGGTAAAGTTTGTAATATAAGCCACTTCATAATTCTGGGACTCTAAATAGCGACGAACCACATCAAAGAAAATGACCGGTCGACCGTTGCCGATATGAATATAGTTGTAGACGGTAGGACCGCACACGTACATTTTCACTTTACCGGGTTCAATCGGAACGAATTCTTCTTTCTTTCTTGCTAATGTATTATACACTCTGAGCGTCATGCTCTCTCGCTCCTCCATTCTTAAGCTTCTCTTGCTCAAGCTCTTTTTTAAGTTCGTTAATTTGTTTTTGCAATTCCTCGAACATATCAATCACAGGATCGGGTAAATTGCCATGATCCAAACGGTTTACTCGAACCCCATCCCGTTTCACCAATTTAGCGGGAATGCTAACAACCGTGCTATTCATAGGAACCTCTTGGATAACAACAGCATTAGAACCAATACGTGAATTCTCACCTACAAGAAAAGATCCTAAAACCTTAGCTCCTGAACCAATAACCACATTATTGCCAATTGTCGGGTGCCTTTTGCCCTTCTCTTTCCCAGTCCCCCCCAAGGTTACACCCTGGTATAAAATAACATCGTCCCCAATCTCGCAGGTTTCTCCGATAACGACGCCCATGCCATGATCAATGAACAGTCGTTTGCCGATCGTTGCTCCCGGATGGATTTCAATCCCCGTCATGAAACGGCTCCATTGCGAAACGATACGAGCAATCGTAAACATACGATGTTTAAAAAACCAATGACCGACCCGATGCGCCCAAATGGCATGCAGCCCTGAATACGTAAACACGACCTCAAACCAACTGCGCGCGGCCGGGTCGTTATCGAATACGGCGGAAATATCGGATTTGATCGTTGTCCACATACTTTTTCACCTTCTTAGTAGGTATCTATGAAAATAAAAAAGCCCCTGCAGCCATATGGCTGCAGAGGCGTAGTTATCGCGGTTCCACTCTGCTTGGTGACTCGGAAGTCTCCCAACTCTGATTCCCGTAACGTGGGTACTCCGGCTGCGCCTACCCTGCTCTTGCGAACACTCGGCGCGGCAGCTCCCAGGTGCATTTCCGATTACAGGGATTGGATAACTCACAGCCAAAGCTTCTCAGCTTTGATTATCCTCTCTGATAAATCCCTTGTTAAACGTACTCTCCTGATCATTGCTTAAGATATTGAGTTAAGTATAGCGAAAAGAACCTTGCATTACAATAAGTTCCTGAGACGTGAAATGACTTTTTCTTTACCAAGCAGGTAAAGAGACACATTTAAGTCGGGACCATGCACCTGTCCTGTTAAGGCCGAGCGGATGGACATGAACAACTGCTTTCCTTTGAAGCCGGTGTCCTTTTGCACTTGCTTCAGCAGCGCCGGCATCGCTTCTACTGTGAAGGCTTCCGCTTGTTCCACTTGTTGTAAAAAGTTTGCCAATACGACAGGAACGTGCTCTTCTTTTAAAACAGCAGCCGCTTCCTCGTCAATAACAAGCTCTTCTTTGAAGAAAATGCCCGCCAGTTCGACAATTTCAGCCGCGTAGCGCATTCTCTCTTGATTTAAACCAACCAGTGCTGAGACCCATGCTTGGCCCGCTTCATCCAAATCGCCTTGAATCAAGCCCGCTTTTTGCAGATGAGGCAGACTTAGTGCCACAACTCGCTCAAGCGGAGCCTTTTTCAGATAATGGTTGTTCATCCAATTCAATTTATCCATGTCAAACACAGCTGGACTCTTGGATACACGGTCCAAATCAAACTGTGCAATCAGCTCGTCCTTTGTGAAGATCTCTTCTTCACCACCCGGAGACCAACCAAGCAGCGCAATGAAATTCACAACAGCCTCAGGCAGATAACCTAGTTCCTTGTATTGTTCGATAAACTGGATGATGGATTCATCGCGTTTACTCATTTTTTTGCGGTCTTGATTCAGGATTAGCGCCAGATGAGCAAATTCTGGAACTGGAAGGCCAAGCGCTTCATACATCAGAATTTGTCTTGGCGTATTGGACAAGTGCTCCTCGCCGCGAATAACCAAATTAATTTTCATCAAATGATCGTCAATAATAACGGCGAAATTATAGGTGGGAATCCCATCTGCACGCGCAATAATGAAATCACCGATTCCGTTTGATTCGAATTCTACATGCTCCCGCACTCTATCCTCAAAGCCAATGATTCGATCTTCAGGAACGCGGAACCGCGTCGATGGCTTACGTCCTTCAGCTTGATAAGCAGCTACCTGCTCAGGCGTCAAATTACGGCATCTGCCAGAGTAGCCGCCCATTTCACCACTTGCTTCTTGCTCTGCACGCTCTTGTTCCAGATCTTCTTCCGAGCAATAACAATGATAGGCATGTCCGCTTTGTACCAATTGATCCAAATAAGTGCGGTAAATGTCGAGTCGCTCCATTTGACGGTAAGGACCGTACGGTCCTCCGATATCTACGCTCTCGTCCCACTCTAAACCAAGCCATTTCAGACCGTTCAACTGGTCCTCGATGCCAGACTCCTTGTGACGTGTTTGATCCGTATCTTCGAATCGCACTACGAACGCGCCGCCAAAGCGACGTGCCAATAAATAATCAAACAATGCCGTACGGGCACCGCCAATATGTAAATGTCCCGTAGGACTAGGTGCGTAACGCACACGTAAAGGCTGATTCATGTCTTTGTACCCTCTTTTCCCCGAATAATAATACCTGCTATTCTAGCACATCTCGAATTAAACAAACAACTGATTGCGCGGCAATCCCTTCGCCTCGGCCCGTGAAACCAAGCTGTTCGCTCGTCGTTGCTTTCACATTCACCTGGTTGATATCGGCTTCCAATGCTTCAGCAATGATATCGACCATATGCGGAATATATGGCGCCATCTTCGGCTTCTGGGCAATGATTGTTGAATCTGTGTTGCCTAGTTTATAGCCTCTGTCCTTGGCCAGCTGCCAAACGTGCTTAAGCAGCACCAGACTATCTGCATCCTTAAACTCCTCCGCTGTGTCCGGAAAATGCTTTCCGATATCGCCTAAACTTAATGCTCCTAATATCGCATCGCTGATGGCGTGAAGCAACACATCGGCATCCGAGTGTCCCAGCAATCCTTTTTCATAGGGAATCGTAACACCCCCAATAATACATTTGCGGCCTTCAACCAATTGATGCACATCAAATCCTTGTCCTACACGAATCATCGCTGTCCCTCTTCTCTAACGTTGTGTAAAATCCATTCCGCCCATGGCAGGTCTTCCGGGGTCGTAATCTTAATATTATAGTAGTCCCCTTCTACCACATGAACCGTAGTACCTAATCTCTCCACCAGCATCGCATCATCCGTTCCTATAAAGGAATCCCGCTGAGCCTTCTCATGGGCTTCCTGTAAAAGGGTAAGCCGAAAAGCTTGCGGCGTTTGGATTGCCCACAAGCTTCGTCGATCCGGTGTAGATTGAATCTGCTTCGCATCATTCACGATTTTTATCGTATCCTTGACTGGTACAGCAAGTACAGCTGCCCCATGTTCCTTCGCTTCTGCGATACACCCAAACACATGTTCGATATTTACAAAAGGCCTAACACCATCATGTACGAGTACCCACTCCGTATCCTTCTGCAAGGCGTCCAGCCCCCGTTTAACCGAGTCTTGACGTTCTGCGCCCCCTGCTTCCACATGAGTGACTTTGGAGAGCGCATAGTCCTGTACATAGCCTCTACAGCGATCTACGTCATCTCTCCCAACAATCAGAATGATTTCGTCCACGATCTGTATGTTTTGAAATAATTGCAAGGTATGTACCAGAATTGGCTTCTGTCCCAGTTGTAAGTATTGTTTGCTTTCAGCCGTTCGCATACGCGAGCCCTTGCCCGCTGCTACAATAACAACCCCTAGCTTCCCCATAAGTTCCCCGCCTTAAAGCTTTCCCACGGAAAGTTTCTACGTAAACATAGGCTATCCAGAGCTATGTTACATCTCCCTATCATACTGGTTTTACTGTGCTTTTTCCAATAATTTCGGTTTAGCGAAAATCATTCTTCCCGCTGATGTCTGCAAGACACTTGTGACCATCACTTCCAGCGTCATCGAAATGAAATCACGACCGCCCTCAACCACAATCATCGTACCGTCATCCAAATAGGCAACTCCTTGACCATGTTCTTTGCCATCCTTGATGACTTGAACAATGATCTCTTCACCCGGCAGCACAACAGGCTTAACGGCATTGGCAAGATCGTTAATATTCAGCACGGAAACCCCTTGCAGCTCACAAACTTTATTAAGATTAAAATCGTTCGTAATTACTTTGCCTTGCAGCACTTTCGCAAGACGAACAAGCTTGCTGTCGACTTCTGAGATTTCTTCGAAATCACCTTCGTAAATCAATACTTTAACCTCAAGCTCTTTTTGAATTTTGTTCAAAATATCGAGACCTCGTCGACCACGATTTCGTTTGAGCAAATCCGAGGAATCTGCAATGTGCTGAAGCTCTTCCAAAACAAATTCCGGTATGACCAGCGTGCCTTCGATAAAACCCGTTTTGCAGATATCAGCAATACGGCCATCAATGATTACACTGGTGTCAAGAATCTTATGTTCCTCATAAGGGCGGTGTGTCTGCTTCTCCGGTCCCCCAGATCGGCTCTTTACAATGATCTGAACAATCTCTTCTCGCTTACTGTATCCGATACGAAAACCCATTATCGCAAGTACGGCTGAAACAAGAAATGGCAAGAAGGGTCCCGCCCACTTCACTTGCTCCAAAACAGGGTACACCAAAACCGAAATAACCAAACCAATGACAAGCCCCGATGTACCGGACAGTAAATCGGATACCGGGATATCTACGACATTCTGTTCACCTTTCATTAACAGTTTCATTCCCTGATTAGCAATCCAAGCTGAAACGAAAAACAAGACCACAGCACATAAAACATTAGCCAAGAACACTCGTTCGCCATCACCTAAATATCCAGTAGTTCGAAGGATTGTATCGCTCCATCCATAACCTAAACTACTACCCATGATTGCTAAAATGATCTGTACCCATTTCCTCATCATAGACTCACCTCCACATCAACAATGTTCAAGCCTTATTACAATTATGTTCCAAATTATCCATCGCTAATCACTTCTTTACATGGAAAATTGAAAAATTAGAGGGCTTCCATTATAATGAAATGGAAGTTACCAACACACCCGAGGTGGATGGAATGAGCTCCTTGACTTTAAAGCAGTTCCAAGATCAAGTATCTGAATTGTTGCTCCGTCACCGAAGTTTACTTGACGTCTTATCCAAGTTCCAACAATCAGGAGCAGCAGCTAATCGTTCCGTCGTGAAATCGATTACAGAATGTGGATGTATCCAGGTTCATGCAGGAAAGCAGGCTTATCATTCAGAAATGACTTTGGATGAAGCCAAAGATGTTCTAGGTACACACGTATCCGGGCATCTATGTGAAAACTGCATTGAGGCCGTTAGCAGCGAACTAGGAAGAAACCTTTTCTATATGTCCGCTCTAAGCAATATTCTGGATGTTAATTTGGAGCAAGTCGTTGAGAACGAATCGAAGAAATGTACGACACTTGGACTTTTCAACATGTCATGAAGATGCAAAAAAGCATTTATTTTCTCTGAGCGATCAGAAGAAAATAAATGCTTTTTATTTTCGGTACTTTAGCTAGACATCGGATTTAACAGAATGTTTATCATCGACGCCACGTCTTTTGTTCTTTCTCCGCAAGCGAATGAAGATCCCATCAACGTTTTTTTTTAGGCCGTACAACGCATAGAGAAGCAGCGGTACGAAAATCATTTTGGAAATAGACTCTGGCCATTTAATTGCAATCAGAATAGCAGCAGCTACAATGATCGGAGTCACCCAAATTGCAGCTTTCGGAATACCCGCTTTTTTGAAGTTCGGGTATTTCACCGTGCTGACCATTAAGTAGGACAACAGAACGGTGCTTACAAGCAGCACGTATACATTAATCTCGTTAACAAACAAAGCCAACGTACACAATACGCCACCGGCAGCTGGAATTGGCAATCCGATAAAATAGCCCGGTGTGCCTGCAACAACATTGAACCTAGCTAAACGAAGAGCTCCACAGATTGGGAATATCGCGGTTACAATCCAAGCAAACGCTGGGCTAACTACACTTGCATCGTTAAAAGCAACCACATACATAATAAATGCAGGCGCTACACCGAATGAAATAACGTCAGAAAGAGAATCAAGTTCTTTACCGAACTCACTCTGCGCATTTAAAGCTCTTGCCACACGTCCATCAAGTCCGTCAAGTAACATGGCCACAATAACAAGTACCGCTGCACGTCCAGCTTGACCATTAAAGACAAGAATGATTGACAGAACACCTAGGAATAAGTTCCCTACTGTAAAAAGACTGGGAATTGATTTTGTTAACATGAGTTTTTGTCCACCTCTGGATTTACTATACCCTAATCTTGACTTAATAAAACCTCAACAATGATACTTTATGATTGTATCCACTTTAAATATGTCTGTCAATGAAGACTTGTTCCTGGATTCTTTTGAGACCCTCTTTTATCGCTCGGGCTCTCACTTCTCCGATTCCATCCACTTCATCCAATTCCTCAATCGTGGCCATCATCATATGTGGCAAATAGCCAAATTTCTCAACAAGATTGCCAATAATGATGGATGGAAGCCTTGGAATTTTGCCCAGCATCCGGAAACCACGAGGAGATACGGGCTCTTCTGCAATAGAATTCGTGTGTGGATAACCAAGAAGTCGGATGATTTGGTGGGGCTCAAGCAGTTCATCTGAAGATAATCGTTTTAGGCCGGCTTGCATTTCCTTTACACGATCCTCCGATAAATCGCGCACATAATCTTTTACGAGAAGACGCGCTTCAAGTTCCGCATTCCCAACAAGTTCTTCGAGCTGCATACTAATGAGTCGACCTTCATTACCGAGTTCATTGATATAACGGTTGATTTCGGCCTTAATTCGTAAAACCATTTCAAAACGGGCAATCACGTTAGTCACATCATGCAGCGTTACTAATTCCTCAAATTCGGAAGCGCTCAGATTTGTCAGAGATTGGTCAAGCACAACTTTATATCTTTCTAACGTCTGAATCGCTTGATTGGCTTTAGTTAAGATCACTCCGATATCTTTCAGTGCATAACGCAGGTTGCCCTGATATAGGGTAATAACGTTTCGCCGTTGGGAGATGGAAACCACTAGTTTGTTCGTCTGCTTCGCAACTCGTTCAGCTGTCCGGTGTCGAATTCCGGTTTCCGAAGATGAAATAGACGAATCAGGAATTAATTGTGTGTTCGCATATAATATACGTTTGATATCTTCACTAAGGATAATCGCGCCATCCATTTTGGCAAGCTCATATAGATAATTTGGAGAGAAATCACAATCAATAGAAAAACCGCCATCTACGATATCCATGACCTCTGCACTGTAACCGACGACAATCAGTCCCCCTGTTTTGGCACGAAGGACATTTTCTAAACCATCGCGAAACGCTGTGCCAGGTGCTACCATTTGCAGCAATTGACTCATGACATCACGCTTTATTTCTTCTTTACTCATCATTTTCCTCCCGAGGGTTGCAGGTTGTTAAGGTCAATGAGTTAACTCAGCGCCGCTGCAAGTGCCTCTGCCACCGTGTTGACTCCGATTATTTATAAGCGAAGGGGATGCGCCCACTCCTAAAAATTCTTCTTTGGGATACCGAACACCACATCATTAGATCAATCGGATAATCCTTGAAACTAACTACAATAACAAATGATACTGATTTACCGGAACCTTGGAGCGTTCCTTTCCCTTTAACTATTCTCATAAAATGAGTTGTGCATTCCCTAACTTTACGACAGTACTTGGCATCGAAGTCAGTGAGGATACACCGTCAGAGGGGTGAATTGACCAAAAAATCAGGGTCCATGTTTAATTGCAAAGGCGACATAAAGCATGGGAGATGAAGCGTTTAACCCATCAGCACGAAGCTAAGGCTGTTTCATGAATTCTTCACCTGATATATTAAGCACTTTGTGCTGTACTTGCGTTAGGTCGACTTCCCCTTCTATATGTATGATGGGAATTGGCTTTTCTTTCGTTCTTGGAGCAGAAGAATTCATTTCCTGTGTCCGATAGACCGTTTCACTTCGACGACTCCAAACTATCTTCCTGACAACAAGCATATCCTAAAGAATCTTTGGCTTATGACGTAAGTGACTCCTCAACATCATTCCGAATATTTTGGCTATCCTTACCATTTAAAGTTTACCATTTTTACGTGGGTGGTGAAAGGGCTGAGGCAAATAAAAAGCATTTTGCTGCACCCTAGCGGATGGAGCAAAATGCTTTTTGGCCTGGTTACTTGGCTGTTACGCCTTCACCCTTGAGAACGACGAGCTCGCCTTCATTTTCATCAATGGTCAACGAGTCGCCTTTCGCGATGTTTCCTCTGAGAAGTTCCTCAGATAAACGGTCTTCGATATGCTTCTGAATCGCTCTGCGGAGCGGTCTTGCACCATAAGTCGGATCGAATCCTTCTTTGGCAAGGAATAGTTTGGCTTTATCCGTAAGGGCGAAATCCACTTCTTGCTCCTTCAGACGTTTGCGAAGATCATCGGCCATCAAGCTTACGATGCGAGCAATGTGCGCTTCATCCAAGGAGTGGAACACGATGATTTCATCAATCCGGTTAAGAAACTCAGGACGGAAGCTTTTCTTCAACTCGCCCATGACTTTGTCCTTCATGTTGGTGTAATCTTTACCCGCATCAAGAGCAGCCGTAAAGCCAAGTGAAGAATTTTTCTTAATCAAATCGGCGCCTACGTTCGATGTCATAATAATTAATGTATTACGGAAATCTACCGTGCGGCCTTTGGAATCTGTTAAGCGGCCATCTTCAAGCACTTGCAAGAGGATGTTAAACACTTCAGGATGCGCTTTTTCGATTTCATCGAGCAGTACGACGGAGTACGGTTTACGACGAACTTTTTCAGTAAGTTGACCACCTTCTTCATACCCTACATATCCCGGAGGCGCTCCTACTAAGCGGGAGGTAGAATGCTTCTCCATGTACTCGGACATATCGATCCGAATTACCGCGTTATCATCGCCGAACAAGGATTCGGCAAGCGCACGCGCTAATTCTGTTTTACCAACACCCGTTGGTCCAAGGAAAATGAAGGAGCCCATTGGACGCTTCGGATCTTTCAGACCCGCTCTGGCACGGCGAATTGCGCGGCTAACTGCTTTAACAGCTTCTTCTTGTCCAATTACGCGTTCATGAAGAATTTCTTCCATTTTCAGCAGACGTTCCGTCTCTTCTTCAGCCAGCTTGCTGACTGGGATCCCCGTCCAACTCGCTACAACTTGTGCGATATCTTCCGGAGTTACTTCCGTATCGAGACGACCTTGTTTTTCTTTCCACTCGTTCTTCGTTGTATCAAGCTCTTCACGCAGCTTCTGTTCGGTATCGCGTAAGCCTGCTGCTTTCTCAAACTCTTGACTTTGAACCGCAGCATCTTTCTCTTTACGAATATCTTCCAGCTTGTTTTCGAGTTGTTTCAAAGATGGCGGTACTGTATAGGAACGAAGTCTTACTTTGGAGCTTGCTTCATCGATCAAGTCGATGGCTTTGTCCGGAAGGAAACGATCCGGAATGTAACGATCCGACAATTTAACAGCTTCGGTTATTGCAGCGTCCGTAATTTTCACACGATGATGAGCTTCATAACGATCGCGCAGCCCGTGAAGAATTTGAATCGCCTCTTCAGGTGATGGCTGATCTACTGTAATAGGTTGGAAACGACGCTCTAAGGCCGCATCCTTCTCAATATACTTACGATATTCATCCAACGTTGTTGCCCCAATGCACTGCAGCTCGCCTCTGGCAAGAGCCGGCTTCAATATGTTCGAAGCATCAATGGCACCCTCTGCTCCACCTGCACCGATCAATGTATGAAGTTCATCGATAAACAGAACAATGTTGCCTGCTTGACGAATCTCATCCATAATTTTTTTGAGTCGGTCTTCAAACTCACCGCGATATTTGGTTCCTGCGACAACGGAACCCATATCCAAAGTCATAACTCTTTTATCTTTCAACGTTTCAGGGATTTCATTATTAATAATCTTTTGTGCCAAGCCTTCAGCAATCGCTGTTTTACCTACACCTGGTTCGCCGATCAGAACTGGATTATTCTTGGTTCTGCGACTCAATACTTGAATGACACGCTCAATTTCTTTGCTGCGTCCAATGACGGGGTCCAAATGGCCCTCTTTCGCGTACGCGGTTAGATCTCTTGCTAGCCCATCCAATGTAGGCGTGTTCACATTCGGATTACTGCCGTGACTAGGAGATACAGTCTCGCTGCTTCCAAGCAACTGCAAAACTTGCTGACGCGCCTTATTCAAGGATACGCCCAGGTTATTCAAAACTCGTGCTGCGACGCCTTCGCCTTCGCGGATAAGTCCGAGTAAAATATGTTCAGTCCCCACATAAGTGTGACCTAATTTTCTTGCTTCGTCCATGGAAAGCTCAATGACTTTTTTCGCTCTTGGTGTATAGGCAATATTGGTAGGCTGTTCTTGTCCTCTGCCAATGAGAGATTCGACTTCGTCTTGAATTTTTTCAAGACCTAGACCTAATGCAACAAGCGCTTTGGCTGCGATGCCTTCACCTTCACGAATAAGTCCGAGTAAAATATGCTCGGTACCGATATTATTATGTCCCAATCGAACCGCTTCCTCTTGTGCAAGAGAGAGCACCTTTTGCGCACGTTCTGTAAATCTGCCAAACATCATAGAGAACACCTCCAAAATTAGTATATCTATGGAAATCCTAAAGGATGAATCTATTTTACATACGAAACTAAAAATTAAATTCGGCCGAATCTTTCACGAATCAACTCGGCTCTTCGGATATCTCGTTCTTCCGGCGTTAATTTCTCCCCTGCATATTGCTGAAGAAATCCGGGTTGAGTCATAACTAACAGCTCATTCAACACATCGGACGAAACGTTATTGATGATATCAAGGTCAATTCCTAACCGAACATCAGACAATCGCTGAGCTGCTTCCTTAGAATCCATGATGCCCGCATAGGATAAAATCCCATAAGATCTATTGACACGATCTATGATCCGCATTCTGGATTCTTGGATCAGCTTATGCCTAGCGGCACGCTCATGCTCAATAATTTGCCTTGCTACACTATATAAATTATCGATAATCTCTTCTTCGGACTGGCCAAGCGTAATTTGATTCGATATTTGAAACAGATTACCTAATGCTTCGCTGCCTTCTCCGTATAATCCTCTAACTGTCAACCCAACTTGCGTAACCGCGGATAAAATACGATTAATTTGTTGACTTAAGACCAAAGCAGGCAAATGCATCATGACGGAAGCACGAATACCGGTTCCAACATTTGTTGGACAGCTGGTTAAGTAGCCTCTTTTTTCATCATAGCCATAATCCATTTGTGTTTCAAAAATATCATCGATCTGATTGGCTAAATCCCACACTTCTTTTATCTGAAAACCCGGACACAAACATTGTATGCGAAGATGATCCTCTTCGTTGATCATAATACTGATGGATTCATTTCGCTTAAAATAACGGCCCCATTCCTGGATTCGTTAGCTAAATTCGGGCTAATTAAATGCTTTTCAACCAGAACCATTCTTTCCAGTTCGTTCAGATCTGACAATGGAATAAGCGAAAAGTTACTTATCGTTTCTAGCTCGTCATTCTCCATAACTCCGGATAGCTGTTCCAGTACTTCCTGCGATTGCTGATTCGTTGCTAACATCGGATAAGGATAGTCCCTGAGGTTGCGTGCAATGCGGATCCGACTACTGATGACGATATCCGACTCAGGTCCTTCACCTTTCATCCATTCACTCAATGCATCTCCTGTAAAGCGCTGTAGGGTCAACCGAATCACACCTTCCCCAAAAACTTACGTGCCCGCAATTTTCTTCTCAATCTCACGAATCTGATCTCGTATCTTCGCAGCCTGTTCGAACTCTTCACCCTCAATACAAATCATCATATCTTTCTTAAGCGTATCAATTTCACGCTTCGATTGAATGATGCTGCCACTGCGTTTAGGCACTTTACCCACATGTACGATATTCCCATGAACACGTTTGAACAGAGGATCGAGCTTTTGAGAAAAGCTTTGATAGCAAGATCCGCATCCAAACCGTCCTAGTTTGCTGAACTGTGAATACGTAAGTCCACAGTTCTCACACCGAATGGATTGAGACTTTGCCGCGGACACGGATGTCGGTTCGAAATCAAGTAACCCTGATAAAAGATTATGAATTGAAAAACCATTGGAGGTTCCTGGAATCATTTCGCCCTTTTCACGAGCGCAATTTTCACAAATGTGGAACTCGTTCTTTTCTCCATTCACAATCTTTGTAAAATGAAGAGTCGCCGGTCGTTTCCCGCATTCCTGACAAATCATTTCGTATGCCTCCTCATCTGCTAAGTAAGGAAATCAGCATTGCTTTGAGAATCTTAGCCCGAATTTCATCGCGCAGCGGGAGCTTGAAGGTCAACACATCTCTGGATATCGCTGCCCGAATCAGGTTAGCTTCTCGAACTGAAATATAGTGACCCTCCTGTAGCTGGTATATGAGTCCTTCTGAAGTGACTTGATCAATATCTGTATGAATCGTGCGAAAGATATGATCGAGAATAGATCCGTGGCTTTTGAGTTCAATCTTCTGGATACGAATATATCCGCCGCCGCCCCGCTTGCTCTCAACAACATACCCCTTCTCCAAAGTAAATCGTGTACTTATAACATAATTAATTTGGGAAGGCACACATTGAAATTGATCAGCCAGATCGTTACGTTGAATCTCGATGGCTCCTTCTGAACTTTGCTGCAGAACATGTTTCAAATACTGCTCAATAATTTCCGAAACATTACGCATCAATTCATCCTCCCAGACTTCTAGAAGTAAATTGACTTTGACTTTCTTTGACCTTAACTAGATTATAATCATTTCCTTTCTTTTTGACAAGTACTGCTCTTTAAAATCCATTAATCTGCAATCGTCCGTAATCCATCAGTCATACGTATGCCTTACTATTGTTGACCTTCCCTACAGTTTTATTCGAAGTGCCAACAAAAAGCCCCTTCTGCTGCTTGAAATGCAAAAAGAACCTTATCCGGTTAATCTGGATAAGGTTCTTACAAGTGCTTGGCAACGTTCTACTCTCCCAGAACCCTGCGGTTCAAGTACCATCGACGCTGGTGGGCTTAACGGTCGTGTTCGAGATGGGAACGCGTGGGTCCCCTCCGCCATCATCACCAAACTAAGAGTTTTGCGAAAGCAAAACTTACTTCGAAAGCCTAAGCTCTCGTCAAAGCGTGGTTTGCGCCTTGAAAACTAGATACGAAACGTTGCGTAAAGTTAGATTTGCTTAGGTTTTCTTGCCCTTAGGGGTTAAATCCTTTGGGCCCCGTTAAAGTACTTGAGTCCACTTCGGAGCTCTTCATCACTTTAATGGGAAGTGGTTAAGCCCTCGACCGATTAGTATTCGTCAGCTGCATACGTTGCCGCACTTCCACCTCGAACCTATCAACCTCGTCGTCTACAAGGGGTCTTACATA